>JBCCYF010000001.1:0-137185 GCA_039190275.1 Pseudomonadota bacterium
ATGCAACTTGCCGGGCAACCGATTGACTACATCGCCGAGCGGAATGGGCTTATCGAGGCGCTGACCCTTGAGGAGGTGAACCGGGTCGCGGCCCGGATTCTGCGACCTGAAGCGTTGCGTTTTGTTGTTGTGGGCAAGCCCGAGGGGTTGACCTCGACCAACTGAGGCGTGCTTCGCCACTGGAAGAATCGCACGGTTGCGTGCTATCTGTTGTGGCATGAATGATCACAGCCCCAACATAAGCGCTCAGCGACGCCGAATTCGGCAGTTGGAGGATGCCGAAGCCAACCGCATCGCGGCGGGCGAAGTTGTTGAACGTCCGGCATCGGCGGTCAAGGAACTGGTAGAGAACGCGCTGGATGCGGGGGCCACACGGATCGACGTGGTGCAGGCGGACGGTGGCAAGCGTCTGGTCCGGGTCACTGACAATGGACATGGTATCCCGCCGGAGGAACTGGAGCTGGCGGTATCCCGTCATGCCACATCGAAGGTTGATGGATCAGACCTTCTGAGTATCCAAAGTTTCGGTTTCCGGGGCGAGGCCTTACCGTCGCTTGGCGCGGTCTCTGTCCTGCGGTTGACCAGTCGGGCGGCAGATGCGGCCGGTGCGGCCCAGCTTACGGTAACGTCCGGTGCGGTTGCCGCGCCACGCCCTGCAGCGCTGCGCCAGGGCACGGTCATCGAAGTGCGTGACCTGTTCCGCGCGACACCTGCGCGGCTGAAATTCCTGCGCAGCGACCGGGCCGAGGCAGCGGCGATCAGCGATGTCATCAGGCGCCTGGCTTTGGCTGCGCCGCATGTTGGCTTTACCCTGACCGATGCAACAACCGATCCTGAGCGCGAGACCCTGCGCCTGGACCCGGCCCGCGGCCCCGACCCGCTGGAGCAGCGCGCCCGGGCGATCCTGGGCGCTGACTTTACCCGCAACGCCATCCCCATACAGGCAGAGCGTGACACTGTCCGCCTGCATGGTCTGGCCGCGCGTCCCACGTTTTCGCGCGGGGCGGCGGTCGCGCAGTTCTTTTTCGTGAACAACCGGCCTGTGCGGGACAAGCAGCTGCTGGGCGCCTTGCGCGCGGCCTATCGCGATGTACTGGCGCGTGATCGGCATCCGGCTGCGGTATTGTTCATCGATATCGACCCTCAGTTGGTCGATGTGAATGTGCATCCCGCGAAGGCGGAAGTCCGGTTCCGCGACCCGGGCTTGGTTCGCGGTCTGATCGTTTCGGGGTTGCGGCACGCGCTGGCGGACGCAGGGCACCGCAGCGCGACCACGCTGTCGGACCAGGCGCTGGGTGCGTTCGAGGTGCGGCCCGCTGCCGCTGCGCCCGTCTATCAGATGGATCACGCCTCGCGGCCCGTCCGGCCGCATCTGAGCGGGTTTTCCGACGTTCCGGGCACTTACGCTGCGCGTGTGGAACCCGCGCCGGATGCCGAGGCAGATGTACCCGCGACCGAGGCGCTCGACCGTCCGCTGGGTGCTGCAAAGGCGCATCTGCACGAAACATTCATAGTTTCGCAGACCCGCGATGGGATGATGCTGGTTGATGCCCACGCCGCGCATGAGCGTCTGATCTATGAGCGGCTGAAAGCCCGGTTGCGGGCGTCCGATGTCCCGTCGCAGGCGCTTTTGATCCCCGAGATTGTCGAACTCCGCAGTGACGACTGCGCCCGCCTGCTGGCGGCAACCGATGATCTTGGCCGCCTGGGCCTCATACTTGAGGCATTCGGGCCGGGTGCATTGTGCGTCCGCGAGACGCCGGCACTTCTGGGTCAGGTGGACTGTGCGCCGCTGCTCAGGGACATTGCCGATGAACTCACTGACCTTGGAACATCGGACAGGCTGGAGGCGCGGATGGACGCTATCCTGTCGCGCATGGCCTGCCACGGATCGGTACGTGCGGGCCGTCGCCTGTCCGGGCCGGAAATGGACAGCCTGCTGCGCGAGATGGAAGCGACGCCAAACGCCGCGCAATGTAACCATGGTCGGCCGACCTCTGTCGCCCTTTCGTTGCAGGACATCGAAAAACTGTTCGGGCGTCGCTAATGGACCTTACGGCAGTCGACTGGACGGATCCGATGCTTTTGGCCGGAGTTGCGGCTGCGATTGGCCTGCCGGTGGTGATGCTGTTCCTGCTGCTTATCCTTGTGTTGCGCGCGGCCGGGCGGGCGGCGCGTTCGGCCGAGCCGCTGGCTCAACAAGTCTCCCACCTGGGCCAGACGGTCGGCGCGATCGGCGATGCCCAGCAACGGTTGCATGGTGGGCTTCAGCATGTCTCTGAAGCGCAGGCAAAGGCGCAGCTGACAATGGTCCAAACAATGGAACGACGGCTGGAGGAGGTTCAGCGCCAGATGAGCGATAGCCTGCATGGCACCTCGGTCCGGACCACCCGGTCTCTTACGGAACTGCAGGAGCGTCTGGCCACCATCGACAAGGCGCAAACCAAGATCGAGAAACTCTCGGGCGATGTCCTCGGCCTGCAGGATATTTTGTCGAACAAGCAAACACGTGGCGCATTCGGTGAGATTCAGTTGCAAGATATTGTGACCAAAGCGCTGCCACCGAACTCTTTCCGATTCCAGGCAAAACTCAGTAATGACCGGCGCGCCGACTGCCTGATCGACCTGCCGCACCCGCCGGGACCGATTGTGATCGACAGCAAGTTCCCGCTTGAGCCCTATGAGGCACTGGTGCACGCCGGTACCGATCGCGAAGCGACCGAGGCGGCACGCGCGTTGCGCACAGCGGTCCGCGTCCATATCAAGCATATCGCCGAGCGTTACATCATCGAGGGCGAAACCGCTGACGGCGCGCTGATGTTTCTACCGTCCGAAGCGGTCTACGCGGAGCTTCACGCAAATTTTGCCGACATCGTACGCGAGGGGTTTGCCGCGCGCGTCTGGATCGTTTCGCCAACCACCTGCATGGCCACGCTCAATACCCTGCGGGCGATCCTCAAGGACGCGCAAATGCGCGAGCAGGCCGGCAACATACGCCGCGAGCTGTCGTTACTTTATAAGGATCTGGAGCGGTTGGGCGATCGTGTCGCCAACCTTGATCGGCATTTCGGCCAGGCCGCCAAGGATATATCGGAGATCAAGGTGTCCACGGAAAAGGCGGGCACGCGGGCGCACCGGCTGGAAACCTTTGAGTTCGAAAACCAGACCGATCAGGTCCCCGGCGATGTGGTAAAGCTGAAACCCTGATCATTGGTTGCGTCCGGTCCCGGCAGGGGCAGGTTTGCAATGGGTGTGTGCGGGGCGGTGCCAGTGCCCGATAACTCATGTCTCGCGGCTGACCGAGGTGGCCTCCCCACATTTACCAGGTTGCAATACGCCTGACATTACACCGCAGATGAAACCGCCAGATAGTGTGTTATGTCCGAGGCTGGGCTGAGGGACAGAGTGTAATGCTGATGAAAAAAACTCTCGAGGATTACCCCGGTCGATACGCGCTGTCGAACGAATTGCACGCGCGCCCGTTCCCCGAGCTCAGCGCGCCCTGCCGGGCGGTCTATCTGGCGATTAAGCAAGAAAAGGGGGCGGCGGACCGTGACCGTACCCAGGATGTGCAGCATCTGATTGCTTTGCTGGACCGATACGGTGCACCGCATCCGGCGCCGGGCGCGAACCATCACAGCTGCCGAATGGGGCGTGGTGTGTTGAAATGGGAGCAGCATACCGAGTTTGTCACCTACACAATTTTTGCGGATGGCGTCGCGGATGTGCCGTTTGACGGATCCCTCCATGCGATGTTTCCCACCGCCTGGCTTGATGAAGCGCCGGGCAAGGTCCTGACCTCCTGTCTGGTCCGCGTTGAAACGGTTGCAGATCCGTCAGCGGCGGAGGCGCGCGTGGTCGAGAGCTTTGCCAACTGGTTTGTTCCGGAAAGTCTGGCCGTTGCCGCGGTGGTTGACAGATCCGCCGTGATCGGAAGCGACTTTCGGATCGATGAACATGGGCATGTACGGTTTGCGGTGCTGGTGAACGACGGGACCGGAAAGCGACGTCTGGGACGTGTCGTTCAACGCCTGCTGGAGATCGAAACCTATAAATCCATGGCCATGCTCGGCCTGCCGCAGGCGCGTGCGGTCTCGGGCAAGGTCGCTGAACTCGACCGGGAGCTTGCGCAGATCGTTGCGCAGATGGCGGCCAGCCGGGACGAAGATCAGGCGACTCTGGACCAACTGCTGCGGATATCTGCCGAAGTTGAACTGTTATCCTCATCGACAGCGTTCCGTTTCGGTGCTGCTGGCGCATATGAGGCCATAGTCAACCAGCGTATCGAAATCCTGCGCGAAGAGCGGGTCCAGTCGCGCCAAACGTTCGGTGAATTCATGACGCGGCGCTTTGATCCGGCGATGCGAACCTGCCGCTCCTCCCGACAAAGACTGACCGAACTAAGCCAACGCGCCGAGCGTGCATCCAACCTGCTGCGGACGCGGGTCGACGTCGCCTCGTCGGTCCAGAATGCGGAAGTGCTGCGCCGTATGGATGACAGGGCCGCACTTCAGTTGCGGTTGCAGGAAACAGTCGAAGGTCTTTCGGTGGTCGCGATCAGTTACTATGCGGTGAACCTCGGCGCAAACATCCTGACGCCCCTGGCTGCCTCGGTGGGCTTGGGCGCGGGGTGGGTTTTTGCCGTGTTGACACCGCTGGTCGTCGGCCTTGTCTGGCTGATGGTGCGACGGATCCGGGCGCGCATTACAAAACGTGATACCGATGGCCGTGGTCAGAAGGGCCAAACACGGTCCTGACCCGCTCCTGCCCGGCCGGACCGCTGAACGTTAACCATCACCGTGAAAATGTGCATATATGGTTTCGGCCAGTGCACCCGAAATACCGTCGACCGCCTTCAGATCCTGCAATCCGGCGCGCGCTACGGCTTTGGCAGACCCGAAGTGTTTTAGCAGTGCCCGCTTGCGCGTGGATCCGACGCCAGGAACGTCATCAAGGGGCGTTGCGGCAACCGCTTTCGCGCGTTTGGCACGATGCGCACCGATTGCAAAGCGATGCGCCTCGTCGCGGAGACGCTGGATAAAATACAGCACCGGATCGCGGTGGGGCAGGGCCTTGACCGGCTGGCCAGGGCGATAGAATTCCTCCTTGCCCGCGTCGCGGTCGACACCCTTGGCGACCCCGATCACATCTATGTCCTCGACACCCATCTCTCGCATCACCTCAACCACGGCTGAAATCTGGCCAGCGCCCCCATCGATGAGCAGCAGATCGGGCCAGTTCTCGCTCTCCCGGTCCGGGTCTTCCTTTAACAATCGCGCGAAACGACGCTCAAGCACCTCCTTCATCATCCCAAAGTCGTCGCCCGGGGTCAGGTCCTTGGATTTGATATTGAACTTGCGATAGCTGGATTTCAGATACCCGTCCGGTCCGGCAACGATCATTCCACCCACGGCGTTGGTGCCCTGGATGTGCGAGTTGTCATACACCTCGATCCTGTTCGGCGGGGCATCGAGGTCGAAGGCAGCGGCAAGGCCTTCAAGCAGTCGCATCTGGCTGGCACTTTCGGACATCTTGCGCCCCAGGGCCTCGCGCGCGTTGCGGGCGGCGTGCTCCACCAGGCTGGCCTTTTCGCCACGTTGCGGGACCAGGATCTCGACCTTGCGGCCCAGACTGGTGGTCAAGGCCTCGGTCAGCAGATCCGCGTTATCAACCGGGTGGCTGAGCAACAAAAGACGTGGCGGTGTCTTGTTGGCATAGAACTGGGCGATAAAGGCTTCCAAAACCTCACCCGCTTCGGTGCCCGCGCTCAGCCGCGGAAAATAGGCGCGGTTTCCCCAGTTCTGGTTCGCCCGGAAGAAAAAGACCTCCACACAGGCCTGTCCGCTGTCGGCATGCAGCGCAATCACATCCGCCTCGGAGACACCCTGCGGGTTTATTCCCTGCGTTGACTGGACCTGGGTTAGCGCCCGGATCCGGTCGCGCAATGCGGCGGCGCGCTCGTATTCCATCGCATCCGAGGCCTGTTGCATCTCCTCCGCCAGTTTTTCCTGCACTTTCGTCGTGCGCCCTTGCAAAAAGCGGCGCGCATCTTCGATGTCCCGCGCATAGGCCTCGGCGGAAATGCGTCCGACGCAGGGGGCCGAGCAGCGCTTGATCTGGTGTAATAGGCATGGTCGGGTCCGGCTGTCGAACATGGTGTCCGAGCAGTTTCGCAGCAGAAACGCCTTTTGAAGCTGATTAAGCGTCCTGTTCACCGCTCCCGCGCTGGCGAAGGGGCCGAAGTAGTCGCCCTTCTCGCGTTTCATCCCGCGATGCTTTTTGATCTGCGCGAACTCATGCTCTCTCGGGATGAGGATATTGGGAAAGCTCTTGTCGTCGCGCAAAAGTACATTGTAGCGCGGCTTGAGCTGCTTGATGAGGTTTTGCTCCAGCAGCAGCGCCTCGGTCTCGGTTTCGGTCGACAGGAACATCATGGTCGCCGTGCTTGCGATCATTCTGCCGATCCGTGCCGAGTGTCCGGTCGGTTTGGCATAAGACGCGACCCGTTTTTTCAGATTGCGGGCCTTTCCGACATAGAGCACCGCGCCCGCCTCATCCAACATGCGGTAGACGCCCGGCCCGGGGCCAAGGCGCCGAACGTACTCGGCGATGACACGGTGGCCGCGGCGCATTTCACCGCCGACCTGGGCCGTCCCTTCTTCATCGAACTCGTCAGTCTCTCCCACTGGGCGCCCTTTGTTTCGCCAAACGTGATTCTCGAACTGGCTGCACCCGGATTTACTTGAGTTCAAGCCCAAAGCTGTCCACCATTCCTGGGGATAAGTCTGGGCATAACGCAGGTCCGGACGCAATAAACCTCGCAAAACAAGGCCTTTTATTAAAATGCCTAAAAATTAGGCAAATTTGTAACCTTTTGTATTTCCTTATAAAAAAAAATTTTTCAGCCAAAAACATGAAAACATTAAAGAAATTATGTCGGAATTATGATTTCCGAAAGGATGGTGGAAAAATCGCGTGACCTGCCACTCCGTTTGGCGGCCGACAGTCAGTTTTGCTCACTCAACGCCAAGCACGTCCGGCGTCTGCCAGGCCAGATGTTGACCCCCATCCATGCACAAAAGCTGACCGGTAAGACCGGGAGAATCGAGGATGAAGTCCATCGCGCGGCAAATCTCCGCAGGGTCCGAGCCGCGTTGCAGCGGGGTCGCTGCGCGCTGGGCCTCAAAGTGCTCGGCCGACTGTCGTGCGCCCCTCAAGGTCGGGCCCGGACCGATGCCATTGACGCGGATTTCGGGTGCAAGTCCCTGTGCGGCCGTGCGTGTCATCGCCCAGAGGCCCATTTTCGCCAGCGTGTAGCTTGAAAACTCCGGCGTCAGCTTGCGGACCCTTTGGTCGACCATATTGATGACATTGCCGCTGGCCACCGGTTCTCCGTTGGCGTCGCGCGCGCCTTTAGGCGATTGGGCCGCGAACGCGCTGGTCAGGAAGACCGGTGCGCGCAGGTTTGAGCCCATGGCCCGGTCCCAACTCTCCGCGGTCACGGTCGAGATGTTGTCATACTCAAAGATCGATGCATTGTTGATCAGGATCGTCAGTGGTGCACCCAAAGCTTTGGCGGCGCGCGGTACCAGGCTTTCGACCGCGGTCGCGTCAAGAAGGTCAGCATGCAAAGCGGTCGCTTGTGCCCCCATGGCCCGCGCCTCCTCCACCACTTGCTGCGCTGCATCGGCACTGCCGTTGTAGTGTACCGCAACTCGGCAGCCACGTTCGGCTAGTCTAAGGGCCATGCCGCGGCCAAGACGGTTGGCGGCCCCGGTTACCAACGCCGTTTCGGTCATAGCAAACTCCGCTTCAGAACAGGGACAACATGTATGCGCTGTAAGCGAAGATGAATACAATACCCGTGGTACGCCCGATGTTCCACCGCATGAACACGAAAGGCAACAAAAGCAGGCTCGCGCCGAGCATCACCCAGATATCAACTTGCAGAAGGCCCTCGTCGACCACTAAGGGGCCGAAAAGACTGGTCACCCCCATGATGGCGAGCAGGTTCAACAGGTTTGATCCGATAACATTGCCGATCGCCACATCCGCCTGCTTTCGCAAGGCGGCCACAACCGTTGTTGCGAGTTCGGGGAGTGAGGTTCCAATTGCCACAAGGGTCAGTCCGATCACCTCGTCCGAGACGCCGAAGTCGACCGCCAGATGCCGTGCACCATCTACCAGAAGATCTGCGCCCAGCGGCAGCCCGGCCATCCCCGCCACCAGGTACAACAGCGACCGCCAGGCCGGCAGGGGGTGTTCCGCCGCGGCAGCTACCTCGTCGCTCAGCGCGACGGCGTCCGCCGCGCGGGCGGCGCGCGCATCCGCGATCGCCTTGCCGATCATGGCGGCCAAAAGCGTGAGCAGCACCACGCCGTGCCAGATCTTCAGCGGCCCCAGAAACAGAAGGACGATGAACACCACAGTTGCCCCGATCATCTGCGTATAGCTGCTTCGGGTGTCGCATTGCGCGGTGTTGAGGCCCGCGATCACGGCGGGCACGCCTAAAACCAGCAGAACATTGGCGATATTCGATCCGATGACGTTCCCGAGCGCCAAACCGGGCGCGCCGGACAGGGCCGCTTGAATGGCAATCAGTAGTTCCGGCGCCGAGGTGCCGAAGGCGACAATCGTCAAGCTGACAATCAGTGCTGGAATGCCCAGCCTCAGGCTAATGGCCACCGCGCCCCTGACCAGCAGGTCCCCGGCGACGAGAAGCAGCACCAGTCCGGCGCCAGCAAACAGAAGATCGCTCATCAAGTCTCCGTGCTTGGACTGTCTGCGGTCCGCTGGTTACGGGCTGGGGCGCCGGCAACCGCACGGACCCTTGCCAATGATATATGTGCCGCACTTAGGGCATTTACCGGGTTTGGCGACCGATGCCTTGCGCTTTGGTCCCGGAACCCGCGGAAGGCGCAGTTTGCCAAACATGCCAAGCACCAGCATCGCGATCAGAAACAGACTGACAGCCTTGATCAGCATGCCGTCACAGACCGTAGCGCGCCCAAAGGGAGCGCTCCTCTGCCGCACGGATCAGGTCCGAGGCGCCCGGCAGTCCAAACCGTGAGAACAGGCTCCGACGCTGGCGCTGAACGGTGAACTGCGTTTTTTCCCCGTATTTGTGTTTCATCATGGGCACCAAATGGCCCAGACCATCGGCCAGCCCCACGTCGATGGCGCGCTGACCGACAAAGATCTCGCCCGTGAACAGGTCCTGGTCGGCCAAATGGCCAGCGCGGCGGGATTTCACCTGATCGATAAAGCTTGTGTGGATCACTTGCTGCAGATCCTTCAGACGGGCGACGTCCGTTTCACGCTCGGGGCGAAACGGATCCAGCATCGATTTGTCTTCGCCGGCGGTATGCACACGCCGCTCGATGCCGTAGCGCCCGATGAAGTCATGCAAGCCGAAACTGGCCGAGATCACGCCAATGGAGCCCATGATCGAGCTGGCGTCGATATAGATCTCGTCGGCTGCGGTCGCCAGCCAATACCCGCCCGACGCCGCGACATCCTCGCAAAATGCATAGACGCGCAACTTATGCTCGTCCGCCAGACGCCGGATCCGCGCCGCCACCAGCGAGGATTGCACCGGTGACCCGCCGGGTGAGTTGATCTGCAGCGCAACCGCCACCGGCTTGCTGCGAAACGCCCGTTCGATAGCAGGGGCGACCGAGCTGTCTGAAATTCCACTGCCGCCAGGGCGCGCGCCAGAGCTGATCACGCCTTCCAGGCGTACTACGGCGACATGCGGTTTGTTCGAGATCATACGGGTCAAGCGGGTCATCCGGGGGATGTAGGGGGTTCACGCGCCGCCCGCAACCTCCCAGCCGAGATTGCAACCGGGCTTGACCGACACTGTGGTTTCCGGCTCACTGTCAGATATGGATGACAGTGCGCCAGATCGATCGCATGCGACTGCGGAGGGCGTGACACCGGTGATCGCGGGCGCGGCGGTGCCCCGCAATATGTGCACCGACTGTGGGATATCGCGCACCGACACACCCCAGAACTGCGGGCGTGCGTGTCAGTTCATCCAACCCGATTACCCGGCGCTTGAGAAACGGGTCCATGGGCGAATGCGCGACCCCGAGCGCGGCGACGAGAGGTTTTTCGGACCCTACCTGGCCATGTATGAGGCCAGCATGATCCGCCCGGCGCCGGGTGCACAGTGGACAGGGCTGACCACCGGACTGGCGGAGCAGTTGCTGGCAGCCGGGGCGGTCGATGCCGTCATCTGCATGGGTCCCGATCCGCAGGACCGTTGGCGCCCCAGGCCGATCATAGTCACATCGCCCGAGGGCATGGCACAGGCGCGTGGCATGCGCATGGGGTATGCGCCGCTGCTGGCCGCGCTGGCCCCGGCACGTGCGGCCGGGCATCGCAAGATAGCGGTGATCGGCATTCCCTGCCAGATCTATGCGGTGCGCGCGCTTGAAGCCGAATGGGGTTTTGACGAGATCCTGGTGATCGGCACACCATGCTCGGACAACACCAGCACTGAGAATTTTCATCGGTTTCTTAGGCTGCTTACGCCCACGCCAGAGAACGTCACATACCTGGAGTTCAGGGCCGATTACAGGGTCGAAATGCGCTTTGCAGATGGGTCCCGGCGCGAGATCCCGTTTCTCAACCTGCCACTGTCGGATCTGCCTGCGGACTTCTTTCCGCTCACCTGCCGGACATGTGTGGACTACACCAATTCGCTTGCCGATATCACGGTCGGGTACATGGCGGGGCGCGGGCGGCAGTGGATTATCGTCCGAAATGCACGCGGCAAACGCATGCTTGATGCGCTTGCGGGGCGGGTAGCGCTTGCGCCGGTCACCAGCGCGGGCGCGCGGGCAGGCGCTGTGAAGGGGTTCATTCAGAACACTAAAGCGGCGGCCGGTGGTCTGCCCCTGCGCCGGATGCCGCGATGGGTCCGGCCGATCGTCTCTTGGCTGCAACCGCGCACCGGCCCACGCGGTCTGGAGTTCGCGCGGACCCGGCTCGAAATGAAAGCGGCCGAGACCGTTCTCCACCTGCGTGCCAAGGCGTCGCGCCGGATGAAACACATGGTTCCAACGCATGTCTGGGATCTGGTGCGCCCCTATGGTCTGGTGCCGCAGGCGGGTGAGACACACAGCGATCCGACCCCGCCGAATGGGGCGCGCCAAAGACAACGTTAACGGCCGCTCTACGCTGTAAACGCGCCCGGGTGTGGCGACCACCGTTAAGCCCTTTTTATTCCATCGACCTGCCTTACCTAATGGGCATTGGTAGAACAGGAGCCCGGCATGAGTTGGAACCCAGCCCTTGATCCGCACTGCCCGACCGGCGACGAAGTCGACAGCATCGAGACATTGATCATACCGCGCGCGCGCGACATTGGTGCCTTTGAAGTCCGGCGGGCGTTGCCATCGCCAAAGCGGCAGATGGTTGGACCCTTCATCTTTTTTGATCAGATGGGACCCGCAGAGCTGTTGACCGAGCAAGGCATAGACGTGCGCCCTCACCCGCATATCGGCCTGGGTACGGTGACCTACCTGTATCAGGGGGGCATCATGCACCGCGACAGCCTGGGCTATGAGCTTGAGATTGAGCCAGGCGCGGTAAACTGGATGGTTGCCGGGCGCGGTATAACCCATTCCGAACGCTCGTCCGCCGAGCGTAGACGCGCCCCACAGAAGCTGTTCGGCATTCAGACATGGGTCGCCTTGCCGGACGAGGCTGAGGATGTCGATGCCGCTTTCCACCACCATACCAAGGACTCGCTCCCGGTCATTGAGGATACGGGCAAGCAGGTGCGGATCATTATGGGGCACGCCTATGGTGCTCGGGCGCCCGTAAAGACCTATTCGGACATGTTCTACGCGGATGCTGTGCTGGCGCCCGGTGCCGGTTTGCCGCTGCCGGACGGACATGAAGACCGTGGTGTCTATGTCGCGACCGGATCCATCACCGTCGGAACGCAGGTGTTTGAAGCGGGGCGAATGATGATCTTTCGCCCCGGTGACGCAGTATCATTGCATGCGGGAGCGGAGGGCGCGCGCCTGGTTTTGCTCGGCGGTGAGACTTTTAACGGGCCACGCTATATCTGGTGGAATTTCGTCGCTTCGTCGAAGGAGCGGATCGAAGCGGCCAAAGAGGCGTGGCGGGACGGCGACTGGCAGAATGGCCGGTTCCATCTGCCCCCCACCGACGACGCGGAGTTTATTCCGTTGCCGTAATCGATGCTGACCGCCTATCTCAACGCGTCGTTGCAGCGTTTGCACGTGCCCGGATGCTGATGTAGCCCGACATCCGGCAGGATCTTCCAGCATCGCAGGCATTTCTGGCCCTCTGCCCGCTGAAAGACAACGCCGATGGCCGGATCCTCGAGGCGGAACGCATCGTCCTGCGGTTCCACTTCCTGGATGGTCAGGCCCGAAGTGATACACAGATCTTGCATATCCACAGAGCGTACCAGTGCCGCCAGCGCGGGGTCTGCAAGTTGCAGGAGTGGTGCCGCCTCAAGGCTTGCGCCGATCACTTTCTCCTGACGTTTGAGTTCCAGGGCGCCGGTCACCACCCGCCGCGTCGCGCGGATCTTTGACCACTTCTCAGCGAGCGCCGGGTCGGACCAGTCGGCCGGGGTCCCGGGGAAGTCCTGCAGGTGCACGGAACTGTCCTTACCCGGCAGACGGTCCAACCATACATCTTCCATCGTGAACACCAAAATCGGCGCCAGCCAGGTGGTCAACCGATAGAACAGCAGGTCCAGAACCGTGCGCGCGGCCCGTCGATCCGGGCTGTCGGCGGGGTCGCAGTACAGTACATCCTTGCGCACGTCGAAGTAGAAGGCGCTCAGATCCACAGTGGCGAACTGAAACAGCGATTGAAACACGCCCTGAAAGTCGTAGCGTGCGTATCCGTCGCGGACGATCCGATCCAGTTCGGCCAGACGATGCAAAACCCAGCGTTCAAGCTCAGGCATATGGGCCCGCTCAACCCGTTCGCTGTCCTCGAATCCAGACAGGTTCCCCAACAGGAAGCGCATCGTGTTGCGCAGCCGTCGGTAGCTGTCAGCCGTTCCCTTAAGGATTTCGGGACCGATACGCTGATCCGCCGTGTAATCCGTCTGTGCCACCCAAAGGCGCAGGATGTCGGCGCCATACTGCTTCACCACGCTTTCGGGCAGGATCGTATTGCCCAGCGACTTGGACATCTTCAGCCCGTTCTCATCCAGGGTGAAACCATGGGTCAGCACAGCCTTATAGGGCGCACGCCCCCGGGTGCCGCAGGCCTGCAGCATCGACGAGTGAAACCAGCCACGGTGCTGGTCGGTGCCCTCAAGATAAAGATCGGCAACTCCGTCGGGCGCGCCGTCTGGCCGGTCGCGCAGCACGAAGGCGTGCGTCGAGCCGGAATCGAACCAGACGTCCAGAATGTCGAACACCTGTTCCCATTCGTCATGGCTGTGATCATTGCCAAGAAACCGCGCCTTTGCGCCGTCCATGTACCAGCAATCGGCCCCTTCGGCGCGGAACGCGTCGGCAATGCGTGCATTCACCGCCGGATCCCGCAGGATGTAATCCGGGTCGGTCGGCTGGGCGCCTTTCCTCACGAAGCACGTCAGCGGCACACCCCAGGCACGCTGTCGGGACAGAACCCAGTCCGGGCGCGCCTCGATCATCGAATAGAGGCGGTTTCTGCCGGTCGGCGGTGTCCAGGTGACCAGCTGATCGATTGAGTTCAGGGCACGCTCGCGGATGCTTTTTCCGTAGGTGTCCAATCCGTCGCCCAAAGGCATGTCGATCGCCGCAAACCATTGTGGCGTGTTGCGGAAAATCAGCGGCGCTTTCGATCGCCACGAATGCGGGTAGGAGTGCTTGAGCCGCCCGCGCGCGATCAGCGCGTCCACTTCCGCCAGTTTGTCGATCACGCGACGATTGGCGTCCTTTTCCTTGCCCTTGTGGTCGAAGATAACGGCACCGCCGAAGAACGGCAGATCAGCGCGGAACGAGCCGTCCTCAAGGACGTTGTAGGTCATCGGCAGATTATATTTCACGCCGATATTGTAATCGTCCGCGCCGTGGCTTGGGGCAGTGTGCACGAAGCCTGTTCCCGCCTCGTCGGTCACATGACTGCCGGGCAGCATGGGCACTTCAAAGTCCCATTCGCCGGTATCGGTGGACCCGTTCAACGGGTGCAGACAGCGAATCGCGGCCAATTCGCGGCTGTCCACCGTGCGAATTTTCTCGAACTCTGCCACACGAGCCTGCGCCATCACGTCCTCGGCCAGATTTTGGGCCAGCAGATACACATCGCCGGTCTTTGCCCAGTTTTCCTCATCCGCGTCAGTGACACGGTACAAGGCATAATCCAGTTCCGGATTGAAGCAGATTGCCCTGTTCTGTGGGATCGTCCAGGGCGTGGTGGTCCAGATGATGACGCTTGCCTCTTTGATCTGATCGGTCAGCGCCTGGGTTGCAAACCCCTCAAAATCGGCCACCTCGTCCAGCGGGTCCCGCTGCATCGACGCTTTGCGGACCTTGAACTTCACCCAGATCGTATGGCTCTGGTGTTCGTGGTATTCGACTTCCGCCTCAGCAAGCGCGGTTTTCTCCACCACCGACCACATGACGGGTTTCGATCCCTGATAGAGGCTGCCGTTCATAATGAACTTCATGAACTCCTCGGCGATCACGGCCTCGGCGGTGTAGTCCATGGTCAGATAGGGGTTCTCCCAGTTGCCGGTAACGCCAAGGCGTTTGAACTCGTCGCGCTGAACATCAACCCATCCATCCGCAAACTTGCGGCATTCCTGACGCAGTTCCACCACCGGCACATCATCCTTGTCCTGGCCTTTCTGGCGGTATTGTTCTTCGATTTTCCACTCGATCGGCAGACCATGACAGTCCCAACCCGGAACATATCGGCTGTCGCGCCCCATCATCTGCTGGCTGCGGACAACCATATCTTTAAGCACCTTGTTCAGGGCGTGACCGATGTGCAGGTTTCCGTTGGCATAGGGCGGCCCATCGTGCAGCACGAACGGTTCGCGTCCCCCCTTTTCGCGCAGGCGGTCGTAAATCCCGATACGCTCCCAATGGGCAAGCCAGTCCGGTTCGCGTTTGGGCAGTCCGGCCCGCATGGGAAAATCGGTTTCGGGCAGGGTCAGCGTCGATCGGTAATCAGGGGTTTCGGCACACATCGGCGGGCACTTTCATCATGTCGGAGAGGGGAGGAATTGGAGAGCGCAGGTCGGATCTATACGCCTTGTCCCGGCAGCTCAAACTGTGAGCGCCGGGCCGGTAATTCGAATGATGTTGCCGCTCAATGGGATCATGCTGCGGGTTATAGGCGCGCGTGCCCGGGCCGTCCAGCCCGCCTGCGCTGATTTGCGCGTGACGGCGTCGCGACAAACCGGGCAAGGTTGCGGGCAACGTGGAGGCCAGATGACCCGACCTTTGAACATTGCAATCGCCGGGGCAGGGATCGGAGGCCTAGCCTCGGCAGCCTTGCTGGCCGGAGATGGGCATAACGTTCAGCTGTTTGACCGGTTCAAGGCGCCCGCGCCGGTGGGATCGGGACTGGTGATCCAACCGGTTGGGCAAACGGTCCTGCAGATTTGCGGGGCCGGGGCGGCGCTCAGCCACGGCGCGCGGATCAACCGCATGCTGGGTTTCGAGGCCGTGACCGGCGCGCGGGTGCTGGACGTTGCCTATGATCTACCGAACGGCGATCAATATGGCCTGGCCATCCACCGCGCCAGTTTGTTTGACGCACTGTTGCACGCCGCGCGGGCCCAGGGTGTCACACCGCAACCCGATGCGCAGGTGGTTGGCGCGCCACAAACGGACCGGGGGCGTATGCTGGTCATGGAAAGCGGGGCCCGCATTGGTCCGTTCGATCTGGTGGTGGACGGGACCGGTGCGCGGTCGATGCTGTCCCCATTGAAGGGCCGCCAGCTGTCCTATGGCGCCATCTGGGCGACCGTCCCCTGGCCCGCGGACACGCCATTGCCGCGCGACCACCTGTCCCAGCGCTACAGACTGGCGTACCGGATGATCGGCGTGCTGCCGATCGGGACGCTGCCGGGGGATCCGACCCAACGTGCCGCAGTCTTCTGGTCACTTCCGTCCACGGGCGAGGCGGCATTCCGTGCACGTCCGATTGAAGTCTGGAAGGCCGAGGCCGTCGCCCTCTGGCCAGAGATCGCGCCGTTCCTTGCCGGTGTGACACAGCATCATGATCTGACGATGGCGCGGTACGAACACGGTACGCTCCGCTCACCCTTTGAAGAGGGACTGGTTTTTTTGGGAGATGCGGCGCATCGTGCCAGCCCGCAACTTGGTCAGGGGGCGAATATGGCACTGCTCGACGCCCTGGCATTGCGGCAAGTGCTTAGGCGATACCCCATTGCAAAGGCTTTGCCCGCATACGCCGCTGCCCGGCGCTGGCATATCTGGATGTATCAGCTGCTGAGCGCGACCTTTACGCCGCAGTACCAGTCCGACAGTATTGTCCAGCCAATGCTGCGGGACTACCTGTTCCGCCCGTTAAGCCGGGTGCCCCCGATGCCACGAATTCTGACCCGGCTGGTCACCGGCCGCTTGCTGCCACCCCTGGGGCGTGGCACTGAGATTGCAGAACTGCTTGATGGCGGCGATGCGGTCCCCGAATTGCCCTGACAGGCGGCCGCGCCGGAGGGACATCGGTCTTACGTGCCGTTTCCAAACAGCCCTGCGAGGGCACGCTGGATCAGCCTGGTGACGCGTGGTTTGGGCGCGGCGCGAAATGGCATCGGGCGGCAAACCTCCATTGCGGCGACGCCAACGCGGGCCGTAAGTGCGCCGTTTATCACCCCTTCGCCAAAGCGGCGCGAGACCTTGGCGACGACGCCACCGCCGGCCACAGAGCTGATCAGATCGTCGCCGACCGCAACCGCACCTGTGGCGATCAGGTGGCTGGCGACGGCGCGCAGCAGCCGCCACGACCCGAATGTGCCGGCGCGTCCCGCATAAATCGTTGCAATTCGGCGGATCATGCGTGTGTTCGCCACCAGGGCCACCACAACATCGGCCAGGGCCAGCGGGACGAGCGCGGTGGCCGCTGCCACCTGGCGCGTCGCCGCCTCGATCTCGCGCCGGGCGCGGGCATCCAGCGGGCCCATAAGGGCGCCTTCCACTTCGGTCATCAGGGCGTCGGCATCCAGTATCTCATCGCGGCGCTCCGCAAGGGTCCGGATCGGCAGGCGCATATCCTCGCGGCTTGCGTAGAGCGCCGTCAGTCGGTCCAGAACACGCAGGGCGACCGTCCGGTCGATCATGGCGCTCGGATCTGACGCAAGGTTCTGAAGCACATCAATGCGGCTTAGACGCGCGATGCCTGCAATCTCGCGCAGGATCCAGGTGATCAGCCCGGCCAGTACGATCAGGCTCAGGCCAAGGGCGATCTGACCCAGGATCCAGTTCCGCGCCAAAAGCCCCGTGACAAAGTCCCAGCCCATGAGGCTCACGCTCAGCCCGACCAGCCCCGCCAGCGCCCAGAGCACCAGCCGTGCTAGCGGGCCGCGCCGCGCACCGACTGTCTGTGCCGCGCGCTGGACCGCGGTCAATGGCAGGTCCGGATCAGGGACGGGGGGGGCGTCGGCTACCGTTTCCTGCGACGGTGGCAGATCATCCGCCTGAATGATCACAGGCTTTTTCATTTCGCGCCTCCTGCCTGCCAGATGTACTCGATATCGGGCAGGTTCTCGTCATTTTCCGCGCCGTCCGTCCTGCGGGCTTCGACAAAACCCTCCCGCAGGTAAAAGCGCTGTGCCCCCTGGTTCGCCTGAAAGGTCCAAAGCTTGAGGTGTCTGGATCGCGCCTTGGCCGTATCAAGCAGGGCCCGGCCAAGGCCCCGGCCGCGCGCCGCCCGCGCCACATAAAGGCAGCTGACATAGGTTTCATCCGCTGCGATGAACCCGCCGCTGCACGCGCTGATGGTCACCTCGCCCGCATCGATCTTCTCTGCCATGAATGCAACGGTTGATGCCCTGCTGTGCAGATTTGGAAACCACGGAGTTTCGTCAATCCACTCGCGCAGGATCTGGGTGCACGGCTGCGCATCCTCGGGTCTGGCAGTCCGCAGCTTCATAGCAACCGATCCCCGATCAAGAATTCAAGCACACGGTCCATCCGGATATGCGGCGGGCCCATCCCTGGTTGCAGGGTCAACATCGGCGGCGCAAATCCCATCACCGCATAGTCCGCGTCCAGCCAGCCCGCAGCACCCTGGCGCGCGGGAGACAGCAGATGCGCCGGATCCTCGGGCAGGGCACCTGGGTACAGGGCGGCCTCGCGCCCGGTTTCTGTCAAGATCCCACGGACGACATCCAGATCCTGCCCGTCATGATGCAACGTCTCTTCAGTCGTTGCCCGTAACGCGGCGATCGAGAAACTTTGCGTGGTCGCGCCTTTATAGGCGGCGCGGCTGCGCGCATCGTGCAACAGGGCCTCCATGATGGCCGTGAGTGCCGGGTGCTGTACGTGGTGAAGATGGTCGGCCTTGGTGGCCGCAAAGGCGATTTTCTCGACCCTGCGGCCCAACAACGGGCTCAACCAGGTGTTGGTACCCGGACGGAACGCGCGCAGGATATCGGCCATCGCGGCGCGCAGATCCTCGACCGCGCGCGGGCCTGCGTTGATTGCCCCCAGCGCATCAACCAGCACGATCTGCCGGTCGATCCGGGCAAAATGGTCCTGGAAGAAGGGTTTGACAACAATCCGCTTATACGCCTCGAACCGACGTGCGAACGCGGCGTAGAGACTGGCAGAACCGGGTTTTGAGCTGGGTGGAAGCGGCGTGAACGTAAGTGCCGGCGACCCCTCAAGATCACCGGGCATCAGGAACCGCCCCGGCGCGCACGCGGAAAACCCGGCCTCGCGTGCTGCGCCTAGATATGCGGTAAACTGCTGTGTGATGCGTTGCGCGACCGGTTCGTCCAGTGGCACCCCGGGGTCGACCCCCGCCAGGGTCTCAAGAAACGGACCGGCGGCCCCGGCGCGCCCGGTGCTGCGCGCAAGGGTCAGTGCCGCGTCTGACCAATCCTCAAAACTCTGCGACATCAACGGCAGGTCCAACAACCACTCGCCAGGGTAGTCTACGATATCCAGGTGGACGGTGCGGGGCCCGGTGAAACCGGTGAGAAACCCAGTGGGCCGCACCTTGAGCGAGAGCCTCAGCTGGCTGATACTGCGCGTGCTTTGTGGCCACCTGGGTTCGGGGCCGCCAAGTGCGGCCATATGATCTTCGTAGGCGAACCGAGCGACCGCGTCATTGGGTTGCGGTTGCAGGAAGCTGAGCAAAAGGCGGCCATCGGCTGCGGCGCGCAATTGCGGCATCCGCCCCCAGGCCAGCAGATTGGCCACCAGCGATGTGATGAATATGGTCTTGCCCGATCGGCTGAGCCCGGTGACCCCGAGCCGGATGACCGGTTCGAACAAAAGCTCCTCGGTCCGGGTCTGAACACCCTCCAAGGCGCGGGTCACGCTGTCGGTAATGCTGCCCAGCACTGTCTTTCCGGTCCTTTGACCCAATTCGGCCACTCCCATATATAGCTGCTGCCGCATCTTTTATAGGGGACTTCACAAACGCTCTGACCCGCGATACGGCGGAGCATGCCGCGCTATGCCCTTTTGATCGAATACGACGGCGGTCCGTTTGCGGGCTGGCAGCGTCAAACCGGACTGACCACCGTGCAGGGGGCCGTCGAAGCGGCGCTGGCACGGCTGGAGCCCAGCTGTCCGCTGACGGCCGCCGCCGGGCGCACAGACGCTGGCGTCCATGCGCTGGGACAGGTCGCGACAGTCGATTTACCGCGTGACTGGACGGCATTTCGTTTGTCCGAGGCGCTGAACCATCACCTCAGACCGCATCCAGTCGCCATACGGGCCGTCAGCCAGGTCCTGCCCGAGTTTCACGCCCGCTTTTCCGCCGTTGAGCGCCGGTATCTGTTCCGGTTGGTGACGCGGCGCGCGCCTCTGGCGCTGGATGCGGGACGATTGTGGCAGGTGAAGCAACCGCTGGACCTGCCAGCGATGCAGGCGGGTGCGCGTGCTTTGCTGGGTCGGCATGACTTCACGACGTTTCGGTCGTCCATCTGTCAGGCCGATAGCCCAATTCGCACCCTGGACAGACTGGATATCACTTCCGAGGAAACTTCGGTCGGCACCGAGTACCGCTTTGACGTGCGCGCCCGCAGCTTTCTACACAATCAGGTGCGCAGCATCGTAGGCACGCTTGAACGGGTTGGCGCCGGATCATGGGCCCCACAGGATGTTGGTGCGGCCCTGGACGCGCGGGATCGGACCGCCTGTGGTCCGGTTTGCCCGCCGCAGGGTCTCTACCTGGTCGGTGTCGGCTATGCCGAGGACCCCTTTACCTGACTGTCGTCCTTCAGCAGCAAGAGTAAGCCGGCTATCACCAGCCCGACGCCCGCCAGGACTGCGACCGGCGGCCACCCGTTGCCCAACGCGCCTTCCCACAGGATCACCCAGGCGGGTGTCAGATAGGTATACGCCATCACCTTGGCACTTGGCAGGCGCACGGCGGCATATTGCACCAGAAAGAAGGTAACCGCGCTGGCAAAGATGGCGACGTAAAGCACGGTAATCCAGACAATGCCGGGCAGGCCTGCCCAATCGGTGTGCCAAAGGGCAGGGGCGCCAAGACTGCCAAGGATCAGGAAGCCTGCGGCCAGCGTGCCGAAGGTCATCACCAGCACAGGTTCGCTGCGCCTGAGTTTTGGAACAAGGGGGGCGTACAGCGCATGCGCGATGCAGCCCACAAAGAAGATCAACTCGCCGCGGTCGATCCGCAAAGCAAGTATGGCGGTAACCTCCGCATCGAAAATAACCCAGAGCGCCCCGGCGCCCGCGATCGAGAGCGCCACCGCCATGCGCTGTGTCGTCACCTGCCGCATGACCAGCCAGCCAAATCCCGCGGCCATGATCGGCGTGAGTGTGAACACGGCCGAGGTGGCGACCGGCGCTGCGGTCTTGAGCCCCTCGAACATCAGCGTGAAATAAATCGAGAACAAACCGCCAAGGACCAAGTATCGCCAGGGTGCCGCAAAATGCGCGCGCTTGATCTGTCCGCTGGCCAAGACAATCGCACCCAACAATAGACCGGCGAGGCCGAACCGCAGGGCATTGATCGCCAAAGGCGCGATATGCGGTGCGGCAAGGCTGCCTAGCGAGAACGACCCGGCGACGAGCGCGGAAAACAGCAACATAGCCAGATGGCCCTTTGCCCTTTCGCTCAGGCCGGCCGATGTGAGTGCTTCGCCGCGATCCATGATCCGCTGTGTTTGACCGGCTGGCACCGGGCGGTCAACAGCCGTATGCCGCACCTTTGATGTAGCGGGGGCAAGGCCGCGCCATCCCGGGTCCGCAAACACCGTGGTGGCAACGGTTCAGCATAGCGGTGAAATGCCTTAGATCGAGATCTGCGCGTCCGGCAGGTTCAGGGCGCGCATCAGATCACGCAGTTCCTGCCGCGCGGCCAGGTTGGACATGCTCAACCGTCCTGCGCCCGCATCCGCCAGATCCAGCAGCGTCAAACCCTGTAGATACAGCTCCCGAAACACCACACGCTCGGAAAACCCGGGCACCAGCCGAAACCCGATACGCTTTGACAGATCCGAAAGTGCGGCGCTGACGCGTCGCTTGTTGTGGGCGTCGATGGTTGCCATGCGATTCCGCAGCACCACCCAGTCAACGGGCGGCAGCCCGGCCGAGGCACGCAACTGCCGGGCGGCCCAGACCATCTCCGAATAGACGCTGGGCCCGTCCACCGCGCCGGTGCCCGGATCCAACCGGGCAAGAAGGGCAAAATCCACCAGGCTGTCATTCATCGGCGTCACCAGTGTGTCCGCCGCCGAATGCGCCATCTGGGCATAGCGCGTATGCGCGCCGGGGCAGTCGATCACAATGTAGTTGCAGGTCTCGTCCAGCTTGGTCAGCGCGGTGGCAAAGCTCTGTTCTTCCTCGGCCTGGGCCTCGGCCATGCTGTCAGCGTCGCTGAGCGTCAGCGAGTGATGGTCGGGAAGCGGCAGAGTGATGTTCTCTCGCGCGACATAGGCTTCCCGGTTGCGGATATAGCCAAGCAGGCTCTGCTGACGCAGATCCAGGTCGATGACGCCCACCTGATACCCTGAACGCAGCAACGCCGTGGTGACATGCATGGCCGTGGTGGATTTTCCCGACCCACCCTTTTCGTTGCCCAGCACGATGATATGCGCCATATCGCCCGCCTGTCACCGCACGCGTCGTCTGTTACACCAGGGCGCCTCTGCCATGCGAGCGGCGCACAATCCCCCCGACGCTGCGTGCCGGGAACACAAAAAAGCGCTACCCCGGCCGGGGCAGCGCTGGCAATACCAAAGCGTGTTTCGCCGGTGTTTGCGGCTTAGAAACCCAGGCCTTCGTATTTTTTCTTGAACTTCGACACCCGACCGCCGGTATCCATCAGGCGCGTATTGCCGCCGGTCCACGCCGGGTGAACGCTGGGGTCGATATCGAGCGTGAGCGTATCGCCCTCGGCCCCATAGGTTGACCGCATCTGGACAACCGAGCCGTCCGTCATTTTCACATCGATCATGTGGTATTCTGGGTGCAGATCTTTTTTCATCTGATCGGTCCTTTGCCGGATGACTGAAGCAAGCTGCGGCCGCCTTAGCGCCGGTAGTCTGTCGCCACCCTGTGATTGGGATAGCGGGGCCATAGCAAACGACGGTGTCCTTCGCAAGGGGCGCGTCGCGACTTAAGCGGACGCCGCGCCGAGGGGTCAGGTCCTGCGCCGTGAGCGCGCCTCGGCCACCGGATCATAGAGCGTGGCGCCGCTGGCCTCGGACTTGCGTCCTTGGCGGAGCATCCTCAGATGTTCCCGCTCCGCTTCATAGTCGATTTCTGGCTTACGCTCGGCCTCGCGGCTGCGGGTCAACTCATCGCGGACCTTCTCGTATCCGATTGCCATGCCCGCAAACGAGATGCAGGGCGCGTACAACATATAAAGGCCAAAAGCGATAAGCAGACCCGATGTTGTTGCCAGATCGGTGCCGCCCGAGGTGAGTGCCGCCATGGTGTCGGCCTGGAAAAACGACGTGACCAGCATTACCGGCAAAGCTGTTGCCAGCAGGTATAGGACGAACTGGTGCGGAAAATAGCGTGTGATACCGTAGATCATGTCGTTGCCGGGGCTGTACTGCACGGCGTTCGCCGAAAGGGCGGCCATGGGGACACCGAAAATACCCACACAGATGCCAAAGATGACATACAGCGCCCAGTTAAACGCCATGAACGTTGAGGATACGAGGTCCGCATTGCCCTCCAGATACAGTGCAGCCGCCTCCAGCTCATCCCGCCCGGCAGCGGTTTCCACACCGGCGGCGCCCTGCACTGTCCGAAGTGCGGCAATGACATCCCCAGCCTCAGGCGACAGGACAAAACCCACAAGGGCAAAATACGCCAAGGCGCCAAGCACGATCGCCAGGATGAACTGTGTCAGCAAATGCATGAACAAAAGCCGCGGAACCACATGGACATAGCCCTCGGCCGTGGGTGCTGTCGTTAAACGTGCGGACATCAGCGCGCCCCGGATACCGGCGACCACCAGAAAGGCGACGCCAAACGTAGACAGCAAGAAGGCCAGCATCCCTATGACCCAGATGTTGTCCGTCGACAGGACCACACCGGCATAGAGGATGATGTAAATCGCCAGTGCGGGAAGATACCGCAGGAACACGAAGGGCGACAGGGCATAGGCCCGAAGGATGAATGCAAGAAACGACATGCATTCGGGATCGCCCAACAAGATGGCAAAATGACGGCGATGACCGGGGAATTTTACAGGTTTGGCAACCCGTCGAGCAGCGCAGTCGGAGGGTGGGCACCGGGGCCCACCCAAAGGGTGTCTATGCCGATGCGCCGGACGATTTCGGACGGTAGTTTGTCTTCTCGGCGATCCGTGCCGATTTTCCGCGGCGGGTGCGCAAATAGTACAGTTTGGCGCGCCGGACCTTGCCGCGGCGGACCACTGTTATGGAATCGATGTTGGGTGAGTGGAGCGGGAACACACGTTCGACACCTTCACCGAACGAGATCTTGCGGACGGTAAATGCCGCCGCGATACCTTGGCCGCCTTTGCGCGCGATACACACGCCTTCGTAGTTCTGGACCCGGGTCCGTGTGCCCTCGGTGACCTTATAGCCCACGCGAATGGTGTCGCCGGCGGCAAAATCGGGAATATCTTTTGCCAGGCTCTTGATCTGCTCGGCCTCGAGCGTCTCGATCATGTTCATTGTCTCAATCCTTGCTCTCGCCTTTGTCGGCGATGGTGTGCGCGTCCGAGTGCTCTTGGCCTTCCGCCGGGTCCCCGATCTGTTTCAGATGGGCCCGCCAGAGATCGGGACGACGTTCCTGCGTCAGGCGTTCGGACTGGGCGTGCCGCCACTCGGCGACCTTGCCGTGATGACCCGAGAGGAGGATCTCGGGGATCACATGACCTTCCCATTCCGTTGGCCGTGTGTAGTGCGGGTGTTCGAGCAAGCCATTGGAGAAACTCTCCTCTTCGACCGACTCGGCATTCCCAAGCACGCGCGGTATAAGGCGGACCGTTGCATCAATCAAGGCCTGCGCCGCGATCTCGCCCCCTGATATCACATAATCCCCCAATGAGACTTCGATGACCTGGCGGGCGTCCAGAACCCGCTGGTCGACACCTTCGAACCGTCCGCAAAGCAGTGTCACACCGTCTGTCCGACTGAGGGTCCGGGCAAGGGCCTGGTTAAACGGGATGCCGCGCGGTGAAAGATAGATCACCGGCCAATCCGCGGTTGTGCCGCGTTTGGCGACATCCAGTGCGCGGGCGACAACATCTGCGCGCAGTACCATTCCGGCGCCGCCGCCCGCGGGCGTATCATCGACATTGCGGTGCCGACCGGTCGCAAAATCGCGCAGGTTGAGCGTTTCCAGCGTCCAGAGCCCTTCTGACAGGGCCTTACCCATCAACGAATGGCCCAGAACGCCCGGAAAACACTCCGGAAACAAGGTGATCACCCGGGCCGTCCATGCATTTTTCTGGCGCGGCGGTTCGGCCATCAGATCGCGGGGCGTATGGCTCTCGCGGATCGACAGCCGCCCGTGGGAGCGGTTGCGGCCAGTCACGGTCGCTTGCCGTGTGCCTGAAGCAGAGCCTTCTTGGTTTCGCGCAGGGATTTCTTATCCATTTTGGATCGGTTCAACTCCAGAAACGCGGCCCGAAGCTCGGGCTTTTGCCCGGCATTTGCCCGTTGAACCGGGCAGAGCCGTGCGCGGACGTCCGGCGGGACCTGCATCAAGTCCAGGATGACCTCGGCCGCGCCGAACTGCCGCCCGGAATAGGTCTCCAGCGGGACCGATACAACGGGAAGGGGGTCAAGGTGGCGCCGCATCGCCTCGGCCTCCTGCTCTGGACCGCGCAGCGGCGACAATCGTTGGCGAAACATTGCAAAGTCATCCGTCAGTTTGATCGAGCGCAGCAGATGGCCGTGGACGCTCGCAATCCAGGGTTCGGCGTCGCGCGTTGTGTAAACAAAGGTTATCTCCGCCTCTGGGCCAAACTTGCGCCGCAACTCGGCGACAATCGTGTTTGCAAGCGGACGTGCGGCCGGTCCATAGCTTTCAAACATCCGTCCATAGACGTCCCTGTGCCCCGGCATCGCCCCGCTGAAGGTCTCGCGCGAGATCACAAGGTTGCGGTCGTGCCCCAGGGGCGCCAGAAACCGGCGAAAGGCCCGCCGAAACTGCCAGAGTGTCCACGGGAACCGCTGAGATGCATAGCGGCGCGCATGCGCCCCGGCGGCCGGAAAGTCCGCCTTTCCATAGAAGTCAAAGCAGGGCGTCAGCGTTGCGCGGTTCGTGATCAGGAAACTCTGCAGGCTGGTTGTGCCGGTCTTGTGATATCCGGGATGCACGATGATGCGGGTCATGCCTTTTCGTCCGGTTCCGGAAGGACACCGTCCGGTGGATCGGCGATCAGACGACCGCGGGCCACGTCGACGGTTGGGACCGCATCCTTGGTAAACGGCAGCATGGCGGATCCACGGATGTGCGGGCCGGTGACCTCAAGCAGGTCTCCGGCGCCGTGGTCGTGGATCGCTTTAACACGTCCCAGTGCCTGCCCGCCGGTATCGATGACCGCAAGGCCGATCAGGTCGGCATGGTAGTACTCGTCATCGGGCAGGTTCGGGAGCCGTTCCCGTGGAGCATACAGACGCTGGCCTTTGAGCGCGTCCGCAGCCTCTTTGCTATCGATTCCGGTCAGGCGCACGGCAAAGCCGCCTTTCACTGCCCGGCCCAGTTTGACGCCGAAGCTGCGCCCATCTTCAAGCGATAGAGGCGCGTAGTCAGCGATGGTTTCGGGCGTTGCGCAAAAGGACTTGATCCGCGCCTCACCGCGCACACCAAAGGAACCGGCGATCGCGCCGACGCAGATCATGCCTTCGGGCACTTCGGCCATATCACCGCCCCTTCAGATGCCCCGGTCCAGGCCGGGGCGCGCCGCCAAAACCTATTCTGCGGTGGCGGCTTCTTCGGCGGGAGCTTCCGCAGGTGCGGCTGCGGCTTCGGCTGCGGCTGCCACTTTGGCGGCCTTTTCCTCAGCCCGGTCCTGCGCCTTCTTGCCTGGTTCTGCCTTCTTCATGTTGGCGCGTTCTTTCTTGGGCATGACGCCTGCGGCTTCAAGCATACGGCTCACGCGGTCGGTCACCTGCGCGCCCTGTCCAAGCCAGTGCTGCACGCGGTCCAGATCCATCTTGACGCGCTCCTCGCTGTCTTTGGGCAGCAGCGGGTTATAGGTGCCCAGCTTCTCGATGAAGCGCCCATCGCGAGGCATGCGGCTGTCCGCCGCGACGATGCGATAGAACGGGCGCTTTTTCGAACCCCCGCGGGCGAGACGAATTTTGATAGCCATGGTGTTTCTCCTGTTATGGCGGGTGCGAACGGGCGCGGTCAGGCGACCCCATCGCGGATTTGCTCGTGATGCCGGATAACTTCCGAGATCACGAAGTTTAGGAATTTCTTGGCGAATTCCGGGTCGAGGTCGGCTCGGGACGCAAGGTCTTCGAGCCGGGCGATTTGTTTAGCCTCGCGATCGGTATCGCTGGGGGGCAGGGCATGTTCGGCCTTTAGCCGACCCACCGCCTGCGTATGCTTGAAACGTTCGGCCAGGGTGTAGATCAGGATTGCGTCCAGCCGATCGATGCTGTCGCGATGGTCTTTCAGCAAAGTCGCTGCGCGCGTGGTGTCGGTCATCTGAAACCTCCGCAATTGGATAACAACATGTGCCCTATCGGCGACCCGAGAATGTACGTCCAACAGGCGCTGGTCATGCGGTATCCTCCAGCGCGTCGGCACGGTGACGGAACACGTGGCAGGGTTTGCCGTAGGGTGTTGCGGCAGAGAGGTCCTCGACCGCGCCCAACCGCCGGGCCAGCGCGACCGATCGGTCGTTGCCGTGTGCGATATAGCTGACCGCCGTGTCCCATCCCAGGCTGCCGAACGTGTGCCGATGCGCGGCACGCGCGGCTTCGAGAGCCAGACCGGTCCCCTCGTGCTCCTGGGAAAACAAAACCCAGCCGATTTCCCGTTCCGGCCAGCCCTCGGGGGCGTAGTTGCCGATCAGTCCGATGCTTTTGCCTGTATCGCGCAATACGACGGCGAACAGGCCGAACCCTAACAGGTCCCAGTGACCCAGTATCGCGGCATAGGCGCGCCAGGCCTCGTTCCGGGGTTTGACACCGCCGGCCATGGCGGAGCGCGCATCGCCCAGAAAGCTGATGTATCCTTCAGCATCCTCGGCGCCAGGCCTGCGCAGGACAAGGCGCGGTGTTTCCAGCACAGGGTTCATGCGATACCCCCAAGGTCATGGGCCCAGACCGTCATGCCGGGGTTTTGTGTCCCGGCCGATGTATCGGGACGCGCGCCCAGCGCATGGGCAAGACGCTCTGACGGGAGGTTGCCGTCGGCGATATAGCTCAGCAGCCGGGCGGGGCGCAGGCAGTGGCGTGCGTAGTTCAGCGCGGCGCTGGCGGCCTCACGCGCGTAGCCGCGGCCCTCGGCACCTTCAAAGATCACCCACCCCAGCTCAGGGCCGACCTTATAGGGTGGCTCGTGCAGGCCGGTGTATCCGATTGCCTGGTCATCGCGCGCGATCATCCACCACCCGAACCCCTTCAGATGCCAATGTCCGGCCAAGGCGGCGAAGCTCCGAAACGCTTCGCGTGCGTCCAGAGGTCCACCGGTCCCTTTGGAGCGGGGCGAGGCGTGAAAGGCGGCGAAGGCCGCGAAATCGTCCATCCCTGGTGCCCGCAGCACCAGTCGCTCGGTATGCAGAACGGGGATCATTGCGCCACCCGTTCGTAGCGATGGGTGAGTACATCCTTTGCGGGGTGCCCGCCGTTGGTCACCTGCGTGCCACCCAATCGTTCCGCAACTGCGCGCGAGGCTATGTTGTCCACATCGATATAGCTGACAATGCTGTCAAACCCCATTGGGCCCAGCAACGCAGACAGCGCAGCGCGTGCAGCCTCGGTGGCCAGGCCCTGGCCGCGTGCGACAGGGGTCAGAAACCAGCCGATTTCGGGTTCGGGATCACCGAATTCGTGATCCACGGGCAGCAGACCGACCGTGTCGCTGCCGATTGTATCGATCGCCCAAGGCCCAAACCCGCGCAACGGCCAGGACGCGACCATCTGGTTGAAGTCAAGCCAGATATCGGCGGGCGCGCCGCCGGTGTCGTTGAGACAGGCCCGATATACCTCAAAGTCCTCGATCCTTGGCGCGCGCAGCCGCAGCCGCGGTGTCTCAAGCACCGGGACCAGGGCTGCGAATGCCGTGACGCGGTCCGCCGCAAGACCGGTGGAAGGGTGCTGCCAGGGCGCGGTCATCGACGGGCCTCCGAAGCTGGGTGGCGGTAGACCAGGACGTCCTTGGCAGGCGGTGTTGCCGCCGCGTCCTGATGCGCACCAAGACGTTCCGCCAGCGCAATGGAGCGGGTGTTCCCGGGCTCGATGTAGCTGACCAGGCTGTCCAGGCCAAGGTTGTCATACGCCCAGCTGCGGGCGGCGATGGCGGCTTCCTCCGCGTAGCCCTTGCCGCCGTATTCTTCGAAGAGGAACCAGCCCAGTTCAACCTCGGGGAAGTGGGAGCGCTTTGCAAAGCCGACCTGCCCCATGAACGCACCAGTTTCTGTCAGGTCAATTGCCCAATAGCCATGGCCGAAAAAGGTCCATTCCGCGACGTCCGAGCAGAACAAGTTCCATGCGGCCTTGCGATCGGCGGTCTTGCCCATGTACTTCGCGCGGTCGGACATGAAAAGGTCCGCGTAGGGCGCGAAATCTGCCGCAGTGTGCATCCGCAAAGTCAGGCGGGCCGTGGTCAGGGTCGGGGCAATCATGAGGGCGCCCCCGGGCTGGGGTGTCGCCAGATGTACATGGTGCCGTAGCTGGGGTGCTGGAAATCGCGTTCATAGGTTGCGCCAAGCCGCTTTGCCAGATTAACCGATCTGGTATTTGCCGGGTCAACCATGCTGATGAGCGCCGACATGCCCAGGATATCATAGGCGTAGGTGCGGGCGGCGCGTGCGGCTTCATGGGCGATGCCCCGCCCCTCACCTGTTCCAAAAACGGACCAGGCGACTTCGGGTTCGGGCCAGTCTTCGGGGTGATATATCCCCACAACACCCAAGGGTGTGTCGCTGGTGCGATCCGCCACCATCCAGCGGCCGTATCCGCGCAACGCCCATTGCCCGATCAACGCCGCAAGCTGTTGATAGCTTTGTGCGCGATCATATGGGCCGCCGACAAAACGCGCTCGGGGCGAGGCGCGAAAAGCCGCGTAGGCCTCGAAATCGCTTTGCCGGGGCGCCCGGAGGATCAGCCGATCCGTGGTAAGAGGAGGGATCGTAAAGCCGGTCATACGTCCCCCGGTTTCGGGTGGCGAAACACCAGATCATTCGCGTCTTCGCGTGGTGCATCGGGATCCAGCACGCCGCCCAAACGCCGTGCAAGGGCGATCGACCGGGTGTTGGACGGATCAATGTAGCTGACAGCGGTTTCCCAGCCCAGGTCGTGGTAGACGTGCTCGCGGATCGCCATCACGGCCTCAAAGGCAAAACCGCTTCCTTCGGCCTCGGGCGACCAGATTGTCCAGCTGAGCTCGCGTTCCGGTCGGCCCTGGGGGTAGAATGGCCCGACCGAACCCAGCGGCTTGCCCGATGATTTTTCCATTAGCGTGAACGGCCCGGTGCCACGCAGCACCCAATGGCCGATCAGCGAGGCAACGATCCGCCAGCAATGTCCCTGGTCCTTGTTCGCGCCGCCGCCCACGTAACCGGCGCGGTCGCTGCTCAGAAAGGCGATGGCGGGTTCCAAGTCCTGCGGGTCTATGGCGCGCAGCATCAGTCGCTCGGTTTCGAGAACCGGAGTTTGGGACAGCGTGACGGTCATGACCGGGCCCGTCGGTTCTGCCACGCCGGCATCCCAGCGGCCGCCGGCGCGCCGGTGGTCAGACCCAGCCGAGAAGGGATGTAACGGATGTAGCGTCTCATTTTTTCTTACCGAAGCCGCTCAGACCCGGGGGCAGGGCCGCGCCGCCACCCATGCCGGGAAAGCCGGGGGGCAAGGCGCCGGTTGCACCGCCCGGGGCACCGGGCATTCCGCCGGGCGGTGTGATGCCTGGGGGCATACCGCCGCCTTTGCCGAACATCTGGCCCAATGCCCCGCGCATCAGTCCCTTTTTGCCCATTTTGCCCATCTTTTTCATCATATCGGACATCTGCCGATGCATCTTCAGTAGCTTGTTGAGGTCCGAAACCTCCTGCCCTGCCCCAGCCGCAATCCGTTTCTTACGCGACGCCTGGAGGAGCTGCGGGTTTGCGCGCTCCTTTTTAGTCATGGACTGGATCAGAGCCACCTGGCGCTTGATCACATTGTCATCAAAACCGGCATCCTCGATCTGTTTGGCCATCTTGCCCATGCCCGGCATCATGCCCATCACACCCTGCATGCCGCCCATCTTCATCATCTGATCAAGCTGCATCCTAAGGTCGTTCATATTGAACTGACCTTTCTGGAAGCGCTTCATCATCCGCTCGGCCTGTTCAGCCTCGATGGTTTCCTGCGCCTTTTCGACAAGGCTGACGATATCGCCCATGCCCAGGATGCGTCCGGCGACACGTTCGGCGTGAAACTCCTCAATGGCGTCCATTTTCTCGCCAAGGCCGACGAATTTGATCGGTTTACCGGTGACCGCCCGCATGGAAAGGGCTGCCCCGCCCCGGCCATCTCCGTCCATCCGCGTCAAAACCACGCCGGATATGCCGATACGGCCATCAAAATTCTCGGCGGTGTTCACGGCGTCCTGACCGGTCAGTCCGTCGACCACCAGCAGCGTCTCGTGCGGTTGGGTGGCGTCGCGGACCGCCTCAACCTCGGCCATCAGCTCGTCATCGATCGACAGGCGGCCAGCGGTGTCGAGCATGAAGACGTCATACCCACCCAGTGTCGCCTGCTGTTTGGCGCGCTTGGCGATCTGCACCGCGCCCTGACCCGGTACGATGGGCAGCGTGTCGACCCCGATTTGCGCCCCCAGCACCGCGAGTTGCTCCATCGCGGCCGGTCGGCGAGTGTCGAGCGAGGCCATCAGAATGCGCTTGCCGTCGCGCTCCTGTAGGCGTTTGGCAAGTTTGGCTGTTGTCGTGGTTTTTCCCGACCCCTGCAGTCCGACCATCAGAACCGGCGCGGGCGGCGTATCGATTTTCAGAGCGCCGATCTCGCCTGCGTCACCGGCCAGGACATGCACCAGTTCATCGTGCACAATTTTGACGACCTGTTGTCCGGGTGTGATCGATTTGGTGACCGCCTGGCCTGTCGCTTTGTCCTGCACCGCCTTGATGAAATCACGTGCGACCGGCAGAGATACATCCGCCTCGAGCAATGCTACACGGACTTCGCGCAGTGCTGTGGATACATCCGCATCGCTGAGCGCGCCCTGTTTGGTGAGCTTGTCGAAAACGCCGGAAAGGCGTTCAGAAAGGTTCTCAAACATCAGTATCCTCCGTTCAGACGCGCCGGGCGCGCCACTCGACGATCAGCGGAAGCGCGAGCAGTGGTATCCACAGCCAGCGCAGGTGCCACGCCAGGGCGAAGGGCGCGATCATTGCGTTGAAGGCAAGGCTGCCAACCGCGTTTGGGATGCGGCTGCAATTGAGTGCAGACCACCCCATACCGCCGCGGCAACCGCCGAGACGCAACGTCAGCCAGCCCAGAAAAGCCGTGACCACGATCAGCAGCAGCGCCAGCGCCAGTGTTTTTATGTACCGTTTTGCCCATGTGCTCTGCATTGCCACTGGTGGTCTCATCTGGTTCCTATGCACCAAACCGGAAAAACACCCGTGGGCGCAACGCGCTGACGGGTGGCGATCCTGATATAGGTACAGGACCGGAAGGTTTCAGCTTCCGGGGTCGGGCTTCCGATAGGACAAAGTGCCGGGCCTGTCAACGGGCCGTGGCGAACGCCTGCCGCCGTGCGATGCTGGTTCAGCCCCTGGTTCGCAAGGGCCTTTAGGCGGATTCCTTACGGATGTCCCGCACCGCCTGTTGTGACTGCTGCGACAGATCCTGGATCTCGGACGCGATCACCGCAAAACCGCGACCGGCTTCGCCAACGCGGGCGGCTTCGATCGATGCGTTGATTGCGATCAGGTTGATGCGGGAGGAGATGTTGTCAATCTGCTCGATCGCGGTGTGGTCGAGCCCGCTGGAGTGTCTCCCGGTCTGCGCGCTTGCCCCGACGATCAGATCCGCCAAACCCTTGCGAAGCGTTCCAACCTGGCCTTGAAGTTTGTTGCGGACCAGGTCTGCGATGGCAGCAACGGCCTCCGGCGGTGTATCGACCGGTGTGGGCGAAAGCTGGCGCAGTGCCGCGCGCAGTGTTGCGCAAAGTTCCGCCGCCTGTTCCTTTAGGTCTGCGGGAAGTGCGGTCCCGCTGCGCGTGAACTCAACCTCCAACACGCCGCCCATCCGGCTAATCACACCATTCACAAGGTCCTGACCCGCTTTGATCCGGGCCCCTGCATCGGGATCCTGCCCCGCGCTCAGGTTAATGTCGACCAGCATTCCCAGGAGTGCGGTGCTCAGCGGACTGAGTTGAATGTCGAGCTCTTCCACAACGCTGTGCAACGAAGAGGTTTGGTCCATCTGATCCTCCTCGATCGGCCCGGAACCAGCGATACAGGTTTGTAGTTAACGAAGGCTGAAGGCCGACCCCCAAATGCCGAAGGGCGCCGATCACCGCCTAATTGCCGACGGTGGGTGTTAAACATTGCTATATTTAAACCTTCACGCAACTGTTGCACGGATGCCTTCTTGCCCGGTGTAACAGGGCGCGCCACCAAGCCAATTGAGGGGACTTAGTGCATCGATTGCAAACACTTATTGGGGGATAGACCATGGTTGCCATTAACGAGATTCGTACTGATCAGACGGGTACTGACAACGACGAGTATTTTGAACTTTTTGGGGCTTCGAACGCCTCACTGGACGGCCTGACCTATGTGGTGATCGGCGACGGTACGGGGGGCTCGGGCGTCATCGAGAGCGTTACCGACCTGAGCGGCCTGACGTTGGATGCAGATGGTTTCTTTCTGGCAGCAGAAGCCAGTTTCACCCTTGGGACCGCTGATCTGACTACGGTTCTTGACTTTGAAAACAGCGATAATGTCACGCATCTTCTGGTGCAGGACTTTACCGGTTCGGATGGCCAGGACCTGGACACCAATGATGACGGAATTCTGGATGTGACGCCGTGGACCTCGGTTGAGGACAGCGTGGCCCTGATCGAAACCATCGGCAGCGGCGATCTGGTGTATTCGCTCACAACGGTCGGCCCATCGGGCTCATCCGTTCCGGGCCATGTCTTCCGCGAGACCGATGGCACCGGTGATTTTCAGATCGGCGGGTTCACGGCCCCGACAGATGATACGCCTGGTGTCAGCAACAGCACACCGCCCGCCACCCCGACCGATGCAACGATCATGGAGATCCAGGGCGCCGGACATATCTCGCCGCTGCTGGGTGAACTGGTGACCACAGGCGGGGTCGTCACGGCGGTCGACAACATTGGTTTCTACATCCAGGACCCGACCGGCGACGGCGACATTGCCACGTCGGACGCGGTGTTTGTCTTTACCGGTAGCGCGCCATCTGTGGCGGTTGGCAATGAAGTCACGGTGACCGGTACAGTCTCGGAGTTCACGCCCGGGGGCTCGTCAAGCGGCAACCTGTCCACAACCCAGGTCGGCGCCGATCTGGTAACGGTGGTGACAGAAAGCGCTGACCAGGCCGCGCCCGTGATCCTGGGCGAGGGTGGGCGGCTGCCCCCGAACGACCGCATCGACAATGACCCGTTGAGCAATTTTGATCCGGTCAATGACGGCATCGACTTCTTCGAGAGTCTCGAGGGTATGCGGGTCACCGCCACAGACCTGGTGGCGGTAACAGGGACCAATCGGTTCGGCGAGATCTTTGCGGTCACTGACGGTGGCGATGACGCAACAGGTCTTTCCGAGCGTGGTACGCTGAACATCTCGCCCGATGACTTCAATCCCGAGAAGATCCAGATCGATTCGGATTTCGACGTCTCAGGCTTCGACCTGCCCGAGGTGGATGTGGGCGCCGAACTTGGCGATGTGACCGGGGTTGTCGGCTATGGCTTTGGCAACTTCGAGATCATACCGACGGTGGACTTTACCAGCGGTGTCATCGCCTCTGATATCGCCCCTGAAGTCACCGGGCTGACCGGCACGCTGGATGAACTGACTGTGGCGACCTACAACGTCCTGAACCTTGAGACGAATGATGCCGACGGCGACACGGATGTTGCCGATGGCCGGTTTGACGTGATCGCGCAGCAAATCATTACAAACCTGGCCAGTCCGGACATTATCGGCCTGCAGGAAATTCAGGACAATTCGGGCTCGGAGGATGACGGTGTGACGTCGGCATCGGATACGTTGCAGGCCCTGGTCGATGCAATCTCCGCAGCGGGTGGGCCCGATTACGTCTTTATCGACAATACGTTTATCACCGATGGTGCCAGCGGCGGACAGCCGGGCGGAAATATACGCACAGCCTTCCTGTATGATCCGTCGCGTGTCGATCTGGTCCCCGGCTCGGTGCAGCCGGTGGGTTCGCAGGATAGCGGGCAGGCCTTCAACGGGGCGCGCCTGCCCTTGGCGGCAAGTTTCGTGTTTAACGGTGAGGAGGTGACGGTGGTCAACAACCACCTGTCCTCGAAAGGCGGGTCGTCGCCGATCCTTGGCACGACGCAGCCGTTCGAGGACTTGCAGGAGGATCCTAACGTGAACGGCTCGCTCGATGAGCGGCGTGAGCAGGCACAGGCCGTCAACGACTTTGTCGACACGGTATTGGACAGCGACCCGGACGCGAATGTCATCGTATTGGGCGACATGAACGAGTTCGAGTTTGTCAGCCCGCTGGACATTCTTGCGGGAACGGTGGAATCGGCCAACGCCGGGGAAAGCACCGTGCCCGGCGGTCCTGCCATCCTCAGCAACCTTACCGACCTGATCCCCGAGGACGAGCGCTACACGTTCATCTTCCAGGGCAATAGCCAATCGCTGGACCATATCCTGACCAGCTTCGATCTGCTCGGGTCGGCGGAAGTGGATATCGTGCACGTGAATACGGAATTTGCCGAGGTAAGCGGGCGCGGTTCTGACCATGATCCGGTCGTCGCATCGTTTACAATCGAAGCGCCAAGCCTGCAGCTGTCCGTGGATTTCGTACCGTTCCTCAAGGGCAGCATCCAGGTCAGTCAGATAGACGGCTCGATTGTGGATGCGGGTGTCTTCGACCGGCTTGAGAACGACGTCGCGTTTGACGCGCTGGGGATCGACCTGACCGCGGTCGACCCAACTAATGTGGAACGCTTGTCGTTCCGCAACGGTGAGCTGGGCATCCGCTCGGTGGATGACCGGGGGCAGGGGTTCGAACGCCGCGCGGTGGACGGGGACGAGGTGCTGCAGTTTGATCTGGATACCGCCGATTTCGGCTTGGGTGTCGAAGCGGACTTCGAGTTTGCGCAGGTCCGCAATGGCGACCAAGTGCAACTGGCCTACTACCAAGACGGAGTACTGGTCGAAACCCAGACTGCCGAGGTCGGCAGTGGTGACAGCTTTGAAAGCGGTCTGGTTGGCGCCACCTTCGACCGTGTTGATGTGTCGGCCGTCGGGGATACAGCGTTCCAGTTGGATGCTTTCGAGTTCCGTGTGCTGGACGATCCGCTGACCGACATCGTCTGACCCTGACGCAGGTCCATCCCGGTCCGGCAGGACCGGGATGGGTCACCAGAAGTCTGGGGTGGCGGACAGCTGCCGCTGAAGCATTTGACGAAATACCTGAAGCATCACGCATCACCGGGCGCATTGAAATCTTTGATTACAGGCAGCTTTCGTTGATTCAGGTTTTTCGCACAACGCTCTCGGCTAGACCAATTCGGCATCGGACATGATCTCGACCAGTGCGGGCCCGTCATGTGCAATCGCCTGGGCCAGCGTTTCGACCAGTTGATCGGCGCTGGTCACCTTGTCCCCGCGGCCGCCACAAAGTCGCGCAAACGCGGAAAAGCTGGGGTTCACCAGATCTGTCTGCCAGACCTCGAATTCACCGGCGCGTTGTTCCTTCGTGATCTTGCCCAGCTGGGCGTTGTTCAGCAGAACATGCGTGATATCCATGCCGTATTTCACGGCCGTGGAAAACTCCATCGCATATTGTCCGAACCCGCCATCGCCCGAGATCGAGATCACTTTACGCCCGGCCAGATGCTTGAAATCCTGCGTGGCGGACCAGGCGCCCATGGCTGCCGGAAACCCAAAGCCGATCGAGCCAAGATAGCCGGACATCAGGACCGCCTGGCCCTGCGCTTCGAAGTAGCGGCCGAAGGAATAGGTGTTGTTGCCCACATCGACGGCGATGATGGCATCCTGTGGGCATACCTCGGTCAGCGCCTTGAATATGGCGGGTGCGTTCAGGCCATGCCCCAGGTCATCGCTCAACCGTGCGGCTTTTTCCTCGCGCCAGATCCGCCAGCGCTCGGCAAGTTCATCGGTTTGGGGTGCCGCTGACACCGGTAATTGCGCCGTGAGGCGCCGGGCGAAGTTGCCAATCTCGCCCCAGACCGGAAGAGCGACAGGATGGAATTTGCCAAGTTGCATCCGCTCGAAATCCACCTGGATAATCGTCTTTCCCGGCTCGATGCCGGTGTGATTTGCAAACGACGATCCCAGCGACAGGATCAGGTCGCATTCGTTCATGAACCAGCTTGCAATCGGGGTACCGGACCGGCCCATGACCCCGGCCGCGTTCGGATGCGTATCCGGTATCAGCCCTTTGCCCTTGAAGGTTGTCGCCACCGGCGCGCCGAGCTTTTCCGCAAGCGCGATGACGTCTGTCGCCACGTCCCGGGCGCCGTAACCAAGGACTATGAAGGGGCGTTTGGCGTTTCCGAGCATCTCAACCGCCCGGGCAAGATCGTCTTCTGAGGCCTGCGCTTCATGTCCGCCGATACGCCCTTCCGGGCCGCGCGCCGGGGCATCCGACGGCATGGTTTGCACATCGTCGGGAAAGATCAGATGGGCGACATCCCGTTCCACAATCGCCGTCTTGCACGCCAGGGTGGCAAGCTCGGCGTGGTTCGAGGTCGGCAGCACGGTTTGCGAAAACCGGCTGACGGCCGCAAAGGCAGATGAAAGATCAATGTCCTGAAACGCACCGGGGCCGAAGACCTGTGTTTGCACCTGGCCCGTCAGCGCAAGTACCGGGGCGCGGTCGACCTTGGCATCCCACAGACCGGTCAGCAGGTTGGTCGCGCCTGGTCCTGCGATGGCCAGACAGGCGGCCGGCTGTCCGGTAAGCTTGCCATAGGCCGAAGTGGCGAAACTTGCGGCACCTTCATGACGGATGCCGATATACGCCATTTCACCGTCGATCGTGCGGCGGCGCAGGGCATCCGCAAGGCCGAGGTTGGAATGTCCGACCATCCCGAAAACCCGTTTCACCCCCCAGTTCACAAGCGTTTCGGCGATCACATCCGTGCTGGTACGCTCATGCACGGGTTCCGGCTGAAGGCCGACAAATACATCCTCGCCGCGGATATCCACCGGGTAGAGCTTCTGGCCGGTATCTTCATGCCCGCCCGGCGGTGCGCCAGTCAGCGGGTGGAAATCCCAACCATGCCAGGGGCAACGGATCCAGCATTGCCCTTCGACGCCCTCTTCGATCGAGCCTTCGCCCAGCGGTCCACCCTGATGCGGGCAGCGATTGTCCATCGCGGCCCATTGCCCGTCGAAATGCGACAGGCACAGGCCGGTGGTGCGCGCTGTAACGGTTTTGACGCGCCCCTCCGGCAGTTCGTCGATGGTGCCAACCTTGATCCAGTCAAGGTCGTCGGGTTGGGTGTCTGGCATTGGGTATCCTCCGCTTGGCCCGTCATTTTTTTCCAGCTTAGGTCGGATTGTGATGACGTGTATAATCAATTTAGTGGTTATGTGGGCGAACAGGGTCGCATCAATGCGCGGCTACGCCTGAGAAGACGGAGGACCATGACCATACAGCTATTGATCGCCGCGGCACTGGCAGCGTTGGTCTACAGTCTGTTGTCCCGGCGCCTTGCGGGATGGCCGGTCACCGGGCCGATGATTTTTCTGCTGTTGGGCTGGGCGTTGAGCCATCGGTCTGGATTTGATCCGCACGCGGCCGAACCGACGCTGGACGTGCTGGCGGAAGTCACGTTGGTTATTGTCCTCTTTGCCGATGCCGCCATGATTGACGGTGCGCAGGTTCGGCGGCTGCACATCTGGCCGGCGCGTATGCTGGTGATCGGCCTGCCATTGGCTATGCTGATCGGTGTCCTGCCGGGAATGGCGCTGCTGTCTGGCTGGAGCATCTGGGAAATCGCGCTCATCGCCGCGATCCTTGCGCCAACGGATGCCGCTTTGGGTCAGGCGGTGGTCACCAACGCGGCGGTGCCGGGCCGGGTGCAGCGTGCGCTGGTTGTCGAAAGCGGTCTGAATGACGGATTTGCGTTGCCTGTCGTGCTGATGTTGGGCTGTATCGCCGTTGGAGGACAACATGACTTTGCGCAGAGCAACTGGGCCGTCTTTGCCGGACAGCAGATTGGCTTTGGTCTCCTTGCCGGTGCGCTGATCGGCGGACTGGGTGGAGTGGCCCTGGGGTGGGCGCGCAAAGCGGGCCTAAGCCTGGCGCCGTTAGAAGGTGTCGCTGTGCTTGCCGTAGCGGGCCTTTGTTTTCTGGGTGCCCACGCATTGGGCGGCAACGGTTTCCTGAGCGCCTTCGTCGGCGGTATGGCATATCGTGCAACGCTTGGCAGTCCGCCCGAATACCTTATGGAATTCATGGAGACCGAAGGTGCATTGCTGGTCATGGCAACCTTTCTGCTGGCTGGCATTGTTCTTGTGCCCGAAGCGCTGGAGCATGCCAGTCTGGCCCATGTGGCCCTGGTTTTGGTCAGCCTGCTGGCGGTTCGGCCCCTGGCAATCTGGCTCAGCCTTGGGCGGACCGATGCCCCCGCATCCGCGCGGTTGTTCATGGGGTGGTTCGGGCCGCGTGGGCTTGCCACGCTTTTGTTCGCGCTGATGATCGTCGGAGACCTCCCTGCGCTGAACCATGGCGAGGAGATCCTGATGATCGCAACGCTTGCGGTTTTTGTGAGCACGGTATTGCATGGGATCAGCGCCGCGCCCTTTGCACGCTGGTTCGGTGCGGAGCTGCTGGGGGAACGGACCGGACAAGGACAGTTCGAAGGACAAAAAGAATGAAAAAACAAGAAATTGCAGATTGGGATACTCTGCAGGATCGCGCCCCTGCCTATGCGTTGGTCGCTGAAGTTGATCTTGTGGTCGTGCGGTGGGACGAGGAAGTCTCGGTGTTCTATGGGCGTTGTCTTCACCGTGGCGCGCTGATGTCAGACGGTCATGTCCGGGGCCGCGACCTGATCTGCGGGGTTCATGACTGGGACTACCGCCTGGACACGGGCGTAAGCGCATATGCCAATGATGAAAAGCTGCCTAAGTTCGAGGCATGGGTCGAGGATGGAAAGGTCTGGGTAAACGCCGACGAGATCCAGGCCTGGGGTCAAAAGAACCCGCAGCCCTTTGATCGCGAAAGCTATCTGGGTCTGTACGCAGATCCCAGCCACGGAACCAGCGAAGAGCCTTATACGGGGTTGATCCAGCGCTATGCGAAGAGCGGCCTGGAGAAGACCGGTCATCACGGCACAGTGGATGCGATGGGTGTGCCGCGGACCGAATTGCCCGACTGGGACGACATCCAGTTGCTGACCGCGCAGTTGCATCGGATGCCGCTGTTGGATGATGCCGATGTGGGGAGTGAAGTGATCATAGGCCCCAACGCCCAGAAACCGTTGCGGCTGGAAATCCCGTTGTTTGTTTCAGATATGAGTTTTGGGGCATTGAGCGCCCCGGCAAAGGAAGCCTTGGCGCAGGGCGCCGAGATCGCCGGTACCGGCATCTGCTCGGGCGAGGGCGGTATGATGCCCGAAGAGCAGGAAGCGAACAGCCGCTATTTCTACGAGTTGGCCTCAGGTCGGTTCGGGTTTTCCTGGGACAAGCTTGAGCGGGTTCAGGCGTTTCATTTCAAGGGAGGGCAGGGCGCCAAGACCGGTACGGGGGGGCACTTACCCGGTGACAAGGTCAAGGGCAAGATCGCCGAAGTGCGCGGGCTGGCGGAAGGCGAGGCGGCAATCTCTCCGTCGCGCTTTCCGGACTGGACCAAAGTCTCGGAGGTCAAGGAGTTCGCGGATCAGGTGCGGGACCGGACCGGCGGTGTTCCGATCGGGTACAAACTGAGCGCGCAGCACATCGAGAAGGACATCGACGCCGCGCTGGAAGTTGGCGTGGATTACATCATTCTGGATGGCCGCGGCGGCGGCACCGGTGCTGCGCCGATCATTTTCCGTGACAACATCAGTGTGCCCACAATTCCCGCGCTGGCCCGCGCGCGGGCGCATCTGGACAGACTCGAGCGCGGCGATATAAGTCTTGTGATCACCGGCGGTCTGCGCAAACCGGCGGATTTCATCAAAGCCATCGCGCTGGGTGCGGATGCCATTGCTGTGTCGAATGCGGCGATGCAGGCGGTCGGCTGCATTGCGATGCGCGCCTGCCATACCAATAACTGCCCCGTCGGCATCGCAACGCAAAGACCGGAACTGGTCAGCCGGATCGTCGTTGAGAAATCCGCCCGGCAACTCGCGAACTTCTTCCATGCGTCGACCGAGCTGATGAAGGTCATGGCTCGGGCATGCGGGCACGATCACCTGAGCAACTTCAGCATGGATGACCTGACCACATGGAAGCGCGAGATGCGCGATCTGACCGGCATTTCTTACGGCGGTGTCGGATAATGGCGGCACAGCTGATCACGCTTGCTGGATACTGGCTGTGGGTGGGAGCCACGGTCGCGGCAGTGTTCCTGACCATCGGAATTGACCGGATCGACGAGGACGCGCGCGGGACATACATCTTTCGCCCTCTGCTCGTGCCTGGCGTGCTGTTGTTGTGGCCTTTGGTTGTCTGGCGATGGGCGGTTTTGGAATTGGACGCGGACAGTTGGCGCCACCGGCATCTGCCGGAACGCAGGGTACATGGCGCCGTTTGGCTGGTGCTGGCCGTGCTCCTCCCGCTGATTGTCGTCGCGGGCCTCTGGCTCCGGCAAACTTGGCCTGCCGATGTGGTGCCGATACAGATCGAGGCTGGTGAATGAGCGTCAAATACATTCCTGTTCAGTGGAACCAGAACAAATGGGTCTATGATGTTGTTCTACTGGCTATGGCCGGGGCATATCTGTGGATATTTCTTGAGTGGGCGCCAGACGCGCTTGGCCATTCACCGGCGATTACCGCGCAGATCCACAACGCCCGGGCGTTTGGAAGCTGCGCGTTTCTGATGTTAACCGTAATCCTATGCATCGGGCCATTGGCGCGGCTGGACACCAGGTTCCTGCCGCTGTTGTACAATCGACGCCATTTCGGGGTGCTGACCTTGTTGGTCGCATTGACCCACGTCTCTTATGTTCTGGATTGGTACTACGCCTTCTCGCCCACGCCGAAACTCGAGGGCCTGTTGATATCGAACACCAGTTTCGACCGCGTGATCGGTTTCCCGTATGAACTGTTTGGTGTCTTTGCGCTTCTGGTTCTGATGGTGTTGGCCTTCACCAGCCACGATTTCTGGTTGAAGTTCCTGAAGCCTCGGCTGTGGAAGCGTCTGCACATGCTGATCTATCCCGCCTATGCTGCGGTTGTGGCGCATGTCACGCTGGGTTCGCTGCAGGATCAGACCAATGGCGTGCTGGCGGGGTTTGTTCTGGTATGCGCGGTTCTTGTGGGCGCCTTACACCTGGCGGCCGCCCTTAAGGAACGGGCCGAGCGGGTGGCGACCCCAGGTGCAAGCTGGGTGCCAGTCTGCAAACCGAGTGAGATCCGCGACGGATACGCAAAGGTAATCCGGTTGGGCAGCGGCGAACGCGTTGCCGTGTTCCGCAGCGGCGAAACACTAAGCGCGATTTCGAACGCCTGTGCGCATCAAAATGGTCCACTGGGCGAGGGGCGTATTCTGGATGGGTGCGTGACCTGTCCGTGGCACGGTTTCCAGTACCGCGTAAGCGACGGGTGCTCGCCCGCGCCGTTTACCGAGAAAGTGCCGACATACAACATTCGTCTTAGCGGTGATATGATCGAGGTGGATGCGGTGTCCAACAAACCAGGAACGGCCGTGCCCCCGACCCCAATTCCGGTGTCCCTGCGATGAAGGATACGCCGTTTTTTGTAGGGTACCTCAGCCCGCCGCGACCGCTGAAGCTGTTCCTGGCCGTAGCCAGTGTCGCGCTTGTTGTTATGTTTGGCGTGGTCAGCTGGGTCATCGGAACCACTCAGGCTGATCCCGGACCAGGGTCGTTTCGTTTTGACTATGGGCGGCAGACCGTCACCGGGCTGATCGAGGCCGACCCCTATCCGATGCTGCATATTACCGAGGGCACCGAGCGTTTGCCCGCGGGCCGCACCGTGTTGATGTCGGGCGGCGGCAAGATTGGCGTGGACGACCGCGCCCGTCCGTTGTCGGGGCATATGGCCGTCGTCTCGGGTGTGGTGCTGGAACGGGGAGATCTGGAGATGATCCAGGCCCGCGGCGGGACGCGGGGCGTTGGTCCCACCATGGGGGAGTTACCCGAAGTTCCGTTCGAGGACCTGGGCCGCTGGAAGCTGGCCGGTGAAATCTGCGATGGCAAATGTGTCGCTGGCGCGATGAGCCCGGGCCGTGGACTGGCCCATCGGGCTTGCGCAAACCTGTGTCTGATCGGCGGCGTGCCGCCGGTGTTTGTCTCGTCCGCGCCGGTGGCGGGTTCGGAGTTCCTGCTCATTGGCGGACCCGATGGCGGACCGCTGGCACCCGAGCTTCTGGAGTTCACGGCGCTCTACATCTCGGTCGAGGGGGCTGTTCAGAGGCGCGGCGACCTTCTGGTTTTCCTGATCGATCCCGCAACGATCGAGGTTCTGTGATGCGGCGCGCCCTGGGTCTGGCCCTTGCGGCTATCTTAGTTGGACTGGCGTTCTATCTTTCCCGGTATTGGGTTTTCAGGCTCTGGGACCGCGAAGGGCTACTGGGTTTGGAGGTTTTGCGGCCCCAGGGGGGGCTGGTGGGGCGCTGGCTGCGCGGCACCGACGCAGCCCCGTTCGAACTGGTGCTTTGGGGTTGTGGCGTATTCCTGATATTGACGATCCTGCAGGCGATCTGGAACAGGATTTTTCCGGGATGAGATTTGGAGTGTAGGTTCATGGCGCGCAGGTTGGGTTGGTGAAAACGGTTGTGCATAATGGTACGGTGCTCAGGCAGAACACCGGAACCCGGGCCGAGCGCAAGGTCGAACAGATCCTTAACGGCGCAACCAAGGTCTTCATGGAACAGGGGTTCGAAGGCGCCAGCGTTGACGAGATTGCGGCCGCGGCGCGGGTCTCGAAAGCAACGCTCTACAGTTACTTCCCGGATAAGCGCGAATTGTTTCGGCATGTCATCGCGACCGAATGTGCGCGTCAGGCCAATCAGGCTTTTGATCTGTCCGGAATGACGGATCCGCCCGAGGTGGTTCTGAAGCGGGCGGCGACGCATTTGATGACCTTTCTTTTGTCCCCCTTCGGTCAGCAGATCTACCGTTTGTGTATTGCAGAGGCCGTGCGCTTTCCGGACTTGGGACGAGCGTTTTATGACAGCGGCCCGGCTCTGGCGCAGCAACGGCTCAAGTGCTACTTACGCCACTCGGTCCAGAACGGCCGACTGCATATTGCCGATGACGAAATCGAGGTTGCTTCGGATCAGTTCGCACAATTGTGCAAAAGCGACCTGTTCTACAGAATGATTCTGGGCCTTGAGAATACGGCCAGTGGTAAGGACATAGAACTGGCGGCCGACCAAACGGTGGATTTGTTCATGTCGAAGTATCGCCCAGGCGCGAAGCCGGAGTTACAAAAAAGGGCCGGTACGGGTCCGGCCCCCTGAGAAGTATGGGCGTGATCACGCCGTTTAGGCTGATCAGTACCGATCGGCCATCATCTCGGCCAGCTCTGCCGGCGTCTTGGTCCCGCACTCGGCGGCCGGGATGTTGAGGTTCTGCTCCATCTGGGTGCACTGGGCAAACGTTTGCTGCGGCACAGGCTGAGGAGCCACCTGGGTTGCGCCGGGGTCCGGAGTAACCGCGAACACCATCGCCGGAAACGAAACAAACGCTGCGGCCAGTGCCGCACGGGGCGTTGAATTTAGCAGTCTCATTTGTCTCTCCTGAAATTGAACCAAACAGTACAGTACACATAGTGACCAAACTGTTTAGTTTAAAGAAGCAGACACCAAAATTTGTGGCCGGTGGTTTTGGGTCTCGACGATCACCCTCTAATGAATGTCATCGGTGATTGATACACGATCCAGCTTCTACCCGCCAAAGGTGTTGGTGGCATCGATCCGGTGGGGATTCCAACATGGGGCATCGGGTCCCATTTCGCCTACGGTCGGGATCAGGGAGGGTCTGAGGATCCGTTTTCCTGGGATGTGAGCCGAACGTGCGCAAGGTCCGAAGAGGGTTGGACAGAACACCTGAACGCGCAAGGACGGGAACGATCGCGGTCCAACGTCGCATCACATTGCCAAATTGCTTATACTCGGCATCGTAAATAGATAGATTTACGAAATGCCAGGACGGTTTTATCTCACGACGCCCCTGTCGCGGATCGCGGAACAATTCGGGGTCGAACTTCAGGTGGACGACCCGGGCCCCCGGATGGACGCCGCGCCCGGGGAGGAAGTTGCTATCCTCGTTCCCGGAGCCCTTGCGGCCGCGCGATGGGGCATGGTCATGTCAGGTCGGGTCAATGCAAGGGGGCGGCCGGTGATGGAAACAATCGTCAACAGCCGCTCTGAAACAGTTTTCAGCAAGACTGCCTTCGCCGGCGTGCGGCGTGCCGCGCTGCCGGTCAATGGATGGTACGAGTGGACCGGAACTCGTGGGCGCAAGACCCGCTGGGACATATCGGCGCCGGACCGGGAGGTTCTGGTGTTCGCCGCGATATATGATGTCTGGAAAGGACCGGGCGGAATAGAGGTTGGTCAGATGGCAACGGTCACATGTCCGCCAAATGCGGATGTCAGGGACATCCACCATCGCATGCCGGTGATCCTTGCACCCGACGCTCTGCACATGTGGCTTGAGGGCGACGAAGCGACGTCATCCGCGCTTATGGTACCGGCTGAGGACGGGGTGCTTTCGATCCGAAAATCGGACCTGAAGTGATGCCTGTGAAGACACCAACCAGAGGCGTGCCGTGGCGGCACACCTCTGGTTTTACTTAGGGCTGGTGTCGGTCAGTCGACAAGCGAGAGGCTGCCCGCGGACTGGCGTCCATCGCGGCCAGTTTCCAGCTCGTACTCAACTTTCTGATTGTCAGCCAGGCCTGTCAGCCCCGCCCGTTCAACCGCGGAAATATGAACAAAGATGTCTTTTCCGCCCGTGTCGGGCTGAATAAAGCCGAAGCCTTTGGTGGTGTTAAACCATTTCACGGTGCCGGTGGCCATCGCGAGGTCTCCTTCAAAACGCTGACTGCGACATGCAGCAGCTGGGGCGCTAGTCAGAGCAAGATCGATAGACTGAGGCCGCAGAGGGAGACAGTGGTCGATAGTGGTAACATTGCACGTGGCAGATGGGGTCAATTGGGCTCAATTGCAAGCAAAACATGCTTTAATTTGGCTGTTTGAGCGCCAAATGGCGGGTTTACGCGCAATTTATCAAAAATCGATGCATTCGCAGTACTCATACGCGCACTACTTGTACCACTTACCCGATTTTCTGAGGGCAGAGCGCATGAGACGGAAGTTCATGAAATTGTAGTTGTGCTCTTCAACCATGCCGGTAACCAGACCATAACCTTCTTCGAGAAAGTAGTAATTGAAGCCCGGATCCTGAGCAAACAGGTCGCTCAGTTCTTCCGATCGAACGATCTGGCGCGCCAGGTTCAGATGCCCGGTGTCCTGGGGTTTGATGAACAAGCGCGGTTTGGAAAAGTAGTGAAATGCGACCGGAGCAAAGAGTCCGATGTCTTTCGGGCCGCGCGCGTCACCATTCAAAAAGCCAATGGTGAGTGCCAACGCGATTTGATCAAGAAACGGAAACAGACGTTGACCCTCCAAGGCGGCCGGGGGATCCCGTTCGATTGAGTGCGCAATGTGCCGAAAGGCATTCGCGAACACTGTGGGGCACCGATAGTAGAAACACCCGCCATTGAAGTACGGAAAGCGGTCCGTGCTGTCGGGATCTTCGGTGTCCCTCCACCAGCCTTTTGTCGGAATGTCGAACCGGTCGTAGAGCGCACCCCAGATTTCAGATCGGGTGTTGGACGATTTGCTCATTATTGGCCAGACAGGTACTTCATAGCCACCTGTCGGAACGGCAAAGTCGGCATCGACCGACCCAAGGTCCCCTTTGATCAGGACGTCGGTGTCGAAGAACACGAAGTTCTCTTTGGGCGGCAATGCTTCGAGAGCATATATCTTGTTTGAATGAGGATATTCCGCGCCAAAGGTTGCGTTCTCGAAGGGAACGACTTCTGCGCCCAAGGCTTCGAGTCGCCCGGCTATGTCAGTCTCGCGAATGTCCGGATCCTCGTGCCACAACTGGCTGTGGATCGGGGTGCAGACATACAGCTTTATGTCGTCGTTGTGCCCGTTGAATTTTTGCAAGGAAGCGGCAAACAAAAGGGCTTCATATCCAAGCCGCCCGTTTTGCGCGATGATGGCAATGTTCATGGGCATAACGGTGCTTTCATGGCTTCTGGAACGCTCAATGCCAAAATCCGGTGGAGAGGTCCAGCGGCTGCCAAGCTGAATGCTCTTCGCGACCACGTTGCGCCACCACGCTCACCCAAAGTGAAAAACCAAGTGTTTCAGGCTCTTGGGATCAGTGGTGATCCGTTTCGATTGATGGACGTCGTTCAGGCTTGGCCTTACTTCGGCGCAGTGGGCCCGGATGACACACGCACGCCCAAACCTAACCCCATCGGCCTGGTTCCTTGGACCTGGAGTAGTGCCGGGCCGCTTTGGCCCGATTTCCGCAGCTTTCCATTGAGCACCACTTTCGCCGCGCATTCTTGGTTTCATCGACAAAAATCCAACCGCAATTGACGCCGGGACAGACCTTAAGGCGACTATGTTCACGTCGGTCTGAAAGCACCGAAAGCGCCGATGCGGCCAGGATCGCAGTAAGGGGCTGACCCGTATGGATGCTTGCCCGGGAGGAACTGCCGGTACATTCAAATCCGCCGATCGGGTTGAGCACGGCCGGATCGCCCCCACCAAGAAACAGGCGTCGCAGCGCTGCACGGTATGCCAGCAACTCCGGCACTTCCTGATCCAGATCCAGGTCTTGCATCCCCAGGTGTTCCAGCCATGCAATCACATCAGCGGGGCTTGCGAGTTTTTCATGCACAACATCGCCGTCAGGAGACCAATCCGCCGTATTGACGAAGTCTAACGCCAACCGGCCAGCGATAGGTCGAATTGGATGGCCCTGAGAATAAGTCATAGCCAATTCTAACCACTATAATGGTTGACAGGCAATACTCCGAACCTCTAACTGATATAATGGTTAGAAATCCTTCGCCACAGCCAGACCATCGCGCGCCGCCCATCTCTGGCGCCGGTGTTTTGAGGGGAATGCGTCGCCTGTTTCCTGTCAGCCTGTTTGTGGTGGCGTTCGGTATCGCCTTTGGCGTGGCCGCCGTAGAGCACGGGCTGAGCCCGCTGCAAGCAGTGATCATGAGCGCCCTGGTTTTCACGGCAACCGCCCAGTTTGCTGCGCTGGACTTCCTGTCCGAACCGATTGCCTTTCTGTCCCTCGCACTGGTCGTGTTGTCGCTCAGCAGCCGCCACATCGTGCTGGGTGCCGCCCTTGCAAAAACCGTCTACCGTTTGCCGCTGATGCACCGTTTTGCGGTTCTGTCTCTGCTGAGCGATGCGAATTTTGCCGATGCACAGTCCGGTCAGAAACCGGGGGAAGCCGATGCGGCTGCGCTGCTTGGCGGTGGCCTCATGCTCTGGCTGGCATGGGTATCCAGCACCGCGATCGGGGCATTCGGCGGAGACACTGTTGTTGATCCCGAGGCTGCCGGTTTTGGCGCTGTTATGATTTGCTTTTTCGCCGCGACAGTTGTGGGGCGGCTGCGTACGTCACCGGATCTGGCGCTCGCGGTCGTTCTGGCGGCAACGATTTCCGCTCTGACGCAGCCATGGCTTCCGATGGGCTGGAACATACTTCTGGCCGCCTGTGTCGGCGGATATATTGCGACATGGTCGAAACATGACTGAAACCTCATTCCTGTTGGCTGTTGGGGTTATGACGGCGTGTGTGTTTGTCACTCGGCTCGCTGGACCGCTGTTGCTGCGGTGGACAAAACCCACGGCAACGCAGGACCGGTTTCTGGACGGCCTATCCGTTTCGGTGATTGCGGCGCTGGCTGCATCGCAGTTGGTGGCTTCGGACGGGCGCTATTCCCTCGCTGCAATTGTTGCAATGTTGACCATGCTGATATCCAAAAGCCTTGTCTGGTCCATGCTGGCGGGCACTTTGGCGGCGGCACTCATGGCTCCTTGAATGGGCGTGTGGAAGACGATGTGACAGCCTACCCGATCACATCACTCACCCCCCCGATCACAAGGTTGACCCCGGCCAGCGCGAGCAGACCATAGGCCAGATAGGTAAAATGCGTTTGCGAGATCCGGGTGTGAAGAGCAAACCCAACCGCGACGCCAAGACCAACAAACGGCAGAAGTGACGCCGAGGCCGCAAGGCCGCTTATCGAGAACAACCCAAGCATGGCATACCCTGCCACCTTGGCTCCGTTCAGGATGAAAAAGAAGACGGAATTGGTCGCCACGAAGGCGGTTTTCTCAAGCTTCCAAGTCAGCAGGGCCGCCTTGATCGGCGGCCCCCCCGCATGGGCAACAAATCCGGCGAAGCCCGATACGAGGGAAGCCAGAAAAATACCGGGGCGGCTAACGGAGTTCTTGGTTTGGTTTGTGTTGCTGCCCGCAAGGGCGATCCGCGCCACAAACCCCAAAGCCATCAGGCCGATGCCGATTTTGACAACGTTGGGGTCAAGATGCGCAAAGCCGATCGCACCCAGCAGGATCCCGATACCCGCGCCGGGGAGCAGTGCCAGAATGACCTCGGTGCTCCAGGCCGCCCGATATCGCCATACGGACAAGACATCGATGCACACCAGAATTGGAAGCAAAAGCGCCGCGGCTTCGACGGCGGGCATCACCAAAGTCAGAACTGGTACGCCCAGTATCCCAAGACCGCCAGCAAAACCACTTTTTGAAACGCCGGTGAGGCTGACGGCAATGGCAGCGAGAAGATAGGCTTCGATAGACATCAGTGGGATTTTAGAAGGTGAAATTGAATTATAAAAACAGTCTTTATATATGCTAAAAATACCAAAATGAGATTTTGTATGCTTGATCTTCGTCATGTTGACAGCTTTGTGGCCGTTGCCGACACGCGCAGCTTTACCGAGGCTGCAAACCGTAAGAACACCGTCCAATCCGCGATCAGTACCCATATTCGGATGCTTGAGGCTGACATCGGCCGAAAACTGGTTGAGCGAGGACGCGGGAAATCGGTGGCTCTGACCGCCGAGGGAAGCGCATTTCTGGTTCACGCCCGACGTCTGCTTGGTTTTGCAGAAGATCTTAAACGCGGGGCCTCCGCCGCGGTTGAGCGTCCAGTCGTGCGCTTGGGCACAACCTCGACCTTTGCGTTGTCGGTGGTGCCCAAGATCCTGGCGCGTCTGGCCGAAGACGGTTTTGAACATGACGTAAGCGTGGCGGTCGCGCGCAGCCATGAGTTGCGCGACCGGCTGCAGGACGGCTCTTTCGATTTGGTTCTGGTAATGGACCAGGGCCCGCATCCCGGGCGCATGGACACCGTCTCGGTGCCTCTGGCATGGGCGGCGGCGGCACATGTTGCCTTTGATCGGACGGGCGCAGTACCGCTGGTGTTTCTGGAGGATGCGCGCGACTTGCGCCGACATGCTTTGAACGCGCTCGATGCAAGCGGCGCGCCGGTTGGTCCGCTCAGGGTGTGCCCGGATGCGATCGGTATGCGCGCCACCGTGCTGTCGGGGCTTGCCGCGACGGTCATGCCAGCCTGCGCGGTGATCCCACCTCTCAAGGACCTCGGCCCTGAGCTCAACCTGCCTGCTTTAAGGCGCGTTCCGGTGTCCACCTATGCCTGTGCCGATCCGTCGCCCGCAGTCTCGATCGTTGCGGCTGAATGTGTACAGGCGATACAGTCCCTCTAAACCAGGACCGAGACCGCCGTCACAGCACGATGGGTTCTACAGCCGTACGGAAGGGGCGAAACTTGTTTTCGCCATCTTTGAGAGCTACTGATTGGTCATGAGTACAGACCAAAATATGAATACATTTGAAATACACAATCTGTTCCGCCAGTGGGGCGGCTGGGCTGTCCTGCTGGGTGGGCTTGCCGTGTTGCTTGTGTTTGTTCAGATTGTCGGTCCGAGCTTTGAATCACAACCTTCTGTCGCCACGCAGGTGGGCGAGATTGCGGGCGAGATAAAACGTTCCGCATGGCGTTCATTTCTGGGTCTTGAACAGCCTGAGCCCGAGGTCGCCTCCACATCGGTGTGGATATATGTGGGGTTGGCCGCACCCGTTCTGGGCATCGCTGCAATCCTCTTGTCATTGGTGTCGGGCCTTGCCCGGGAGAACTGGCGCCTGCCGGTCTACGGTGCCACCCTGGGGGCTGCGGCAGTGGTCTTTCAGTTTGTCTGGTGGGTGGCTATCCTGGTGGCGGGCGTGTTGCTGTTGGTCGCCATTATCGAGAACATAGGCGATATTTTCAGTTTCTAGCATGCACCCGTGACCCGGATCATGTCGGGAAAGCACAACCGGGCATTCCCCGCTGGACAGTTCCGGGCGCGCACGCCATCCTCGCGCCGACGGCAGCGAGGGGGCCAGAATGACGATCACCATTGCCACGTGGAACATCAATTCCGTGCGCCTGCGCGAGCCCATTGTACTGGATCTCCTGCGCCAGTCCGCCCCGGATGTGCTGTGCCTGCAAGAAACCAAATCGCCGGTCGACAAGATCCCGACCGCTGGGTTTGCCGAGCTTGGATATGCCCATATGGTTGCCCGCGGGCAAAAGGGCTATAACGGTGTTGCCATCCTGTCGCGTCTGCCGTTGGAAGATGCGGGGCAGCGTGACTTTTGTGGCAAGGGCGATGCCCGGCATGTTGCGGCCCGGCTGGAGAACGGCACGATCATCCACAACTGCTATATCCCAGCAGGTGGCGACGAACCGGACCGAACAAAAAACGAAAAATTCGGCCATAAACTGGATTTCCTGACCGAGCTGCGGGACTGGTTTGGAACGGAACGCCCTGAAAAAGCAATCCTTGTCGGCGACCTCAACATCGCCCCGCGCGAGGATGATGTCTGGGACCATAAGAAGTTGCTGAAGGTCGTGTCTCATACACCGATTGAGGTTGAACATCTGACCAACGCTCAGGAGGCTGGCGGTTGGGTCGATGTGACCCGCGCGGATATCCCGGACGGACGGCTGTACTCCTGGTGGTCCTATCGTGCCCGCGACTGGGATGCGGCGGACAAGGGGCGTCGGCTGGATCACATTTGGGCCACGCCTGATCTTGCCGCGGGCGCAGGTGACAGCCGTATTGACCGGCATGTGCGCGGGTGGGAAAAACCGTCGGACCACGCGCCGGTGTTCGCGCGATTTGATCTGTGATTAAGGTCCACAGCGCAGATGCAGTTACGCGGATCACGCTAAACGCGGCGCCGCGGCATAATGCGCTGGACCAAGGGGCGATCACCAGATTGACTGAAGTGCTCGACACGCTTCCCCCCGCCACCCGTGTCGTTGTGTTGACCGGAACCGGCAAAAGCTTCTGTGCAGGCGCAGCTTTGGGCGACGTGGCCGAAAATGACTGGACCGAGAACCCGCTCACCATGCTTTGCGACCGGTTGGAGGCGGTGCCGCAGCCCACGATCTGCGCTTTGAACGGGGGTGTGTATGGCGGCGGGGTCGAATTGGCGATTGCCTGTGACTTTAGAATCGGCGTTGAGGATATGCGTGCCTTTGTCCCCCCGGCGGAACTTGGTATCCACTATCCGCCGCGCGGCCTGGCACGGTCCGAGCGGCTGTTGGGTCTGCAGGCGACCCGGCGAATGTTTTTGTGCGCCGAGAAGTTTGATGCCGCCGAACTCGTCGCCCTTGGCTTTTTGGACCAGGTGGTGCCAGCGGATGATCTGATGGACCGGGTATCCGCTCTGGCGCAGCGCCTTGCCGATCTTGCGCCGCTGGCCGTTCAGGGGATGAAACAGTCACTTTATGAGATCGGGCGGGGAGAGGTTGATACGGCCGCTGCGTCAACGCGCATCGCCGCATGTTTTTCCTCGGACGACCATGCCGAGGGTCTCGCAGCCCGCGCCGACCGCCGCTCACCCCGTTTTTTCGGACGGTAAGCGCATTCGCGACACCCTTGATCGGTCGATCAACGACACCCTCTGTCGGAGAATGGTGCATGTCCTGTCGCCGCAAGCGGTCCCACCGTCATGTGCGTGTGGCCCATGTGCCTGGAACCCGGCGCTAGTTCCAGTTCCCGGCTTCCGATTCTATGTTGAACAGGGTCGGTGACATGGAGGCGGGGCGCTCAATGCTCTCAAGGATAACGGTGGTTTGCTGCCCACTGGCATCGGTGACGGTCCATTGGGTCAGCGCAGGCGGTGAATTGCGCAGAACCAGCGTCATCGATCCGTCGCGCGGGGATCTAGGGTCCTGCAAAACCACGGAGGTAAAGCCATCGCGCGAGCCGGTATCGCGTGCCAGGTTCTGTTGCGTAAGATCGATCCGTTCGGCTAGCAGAAAGCGCAGCGGCGTTTGGTTCAGCGGGAAACGCTGTACCGGCGGGTTGCCCTTACGATCGAACACAGCAATGTTGATACCGCTGGCCATCACCAGCGCGTTGCCCCCGTCATATTCAAAACGGATCCGCCCGGGTCGGGCCAGATAGTATTGCCCGGTCGAGCGACTCCCGTCGCTGTTGACCTGGGTAAACCGCCCTTGCACGGTGACCAGTTGGTTGAGGTACTTACTTACCTCCACCAGGACCTGGGTTTGTTGCGCCCATGCCCCGCCGCTCAGGGCACACACGGATATTCCGCTCGCAAGTGCCATGGCCTGCCGCCTGTTTATCGGTCTCATGCTCAGTTCCTCTGGCTGTTGTGTGTCTTACATAAGGGCCGCCGCCGGGAACATCCCGTCACAATTCAATTCGCTGATGTTTCAGCGCTGACATGCTGACGTGTTCTGCGTCACAGGGCTGTGAGGCTGGTCGTTCGGCCGCCAAATCCGCACCCGGGCGCGTCGGTAGCGGTGTCAGAGGGTGCGGCCCTGCATCAAGTGGGGCAGATCACCCGTGATACCGGCGGCCTGCCGGATCATCGCGCGGCGCAGGCCCGGCAATGCATTCGCAGCCCCAAGGGCAAAGGCACGCCCCGCACGCAGCAGCGGGTGGTTGTTCGAGAACACCCGGTTGATCCCATCCGTTGCAGCGGCAACCGCAGCGATGTCAAACTGGCGCCAGCGGCGATACCGCTCAAGCACATCCGTTGCGCCGATATCTTCACCACGGCGCGTCGCGTCCACCAGGACTTGGGCCAGCGCAGCCACATCGCGCAGCCCCAGGTTCAGTCCCTGACCTGCCAGTGGATGAATACCGTGGGCCGCGTCACCAACCAACGCCAGCCGCGGCGCGATCAGCCGATTGGCCAGCGTCAGGCCCAGCGGATAGCTGTACCGTTGGCCCGCCAAGGCGATTTCGCCCAGAAAGCTGCCAAATCTGGGGCGCAGCACATCCAGATAGGCGATATCCGTCAGGGCCGAAATCGCTGCGGCTCTGGCGTTGGATTCGGTCCAGACGATGCTCACGCGGTTTCCGGGCAGCGGCAAAATCGCCAGCGGTCCCTGGGCAAAGAACATCTGATGCGCCACGCCAAGATGCGGTTTTTCGATATCAACCGCAGCAACCAGGCTGGTCTGGGCATAGTCCCAGCCGATGCGGGTGATCCCGGCTCGGGTGGCGGTTGGGCTGCTGCGCCCATCCGCTGCGACCAGCAGGCGTGCGCTGTGCCGACGACCGTCGGCAAGTGTGACCGTTGCACTGTCGGGGCCGCTGGTTTGCGCCACGACGGTTGCGTCATTCTCGGTCGTGATCGCATCGGACGCGGCGCAGGCGTCCAAAAGGCCTTTGCGCAGGAACCGGTCTTCCAGCAGGTGCCCCATCTCGGTTTCCGCGATGTCGCGGTGATCAAAATGCAACGGAGCGCCGGTCGAGCCGGTGCCTTCGATCCCATCGGCAACCTTGATATCCAGAATTTCCTGCGCATGCCCTGCCAGACCGTCCCAAAGATCAAGCGCGCTCAGCATACGCCGTGATGCGAGCGCGAGGGCATAGGCGCGTCCGTCAAATGCGGCATCCTCGAACTGCGTTGCCGGTGCGGCATCCAGAATGCGCGTTGTCAAACCCGCCTGGGCCAGCGCCAATGCGAGTGCGGGGCCGTTCAGCCCCCCGCCCACGATCAAAACATCGGTTAACTTGTCCATATCGTCCGCTTAGGGCTGCGGGCGGCAATTGTCCACGCGCCCCAGTGTCGCTACCCTGCTGGGAGTGTGCAAGGATTCCCCGTATGACCGAAACTGACCTGACCGCCACCGCAAGCGAATTGGGGCGCGCCATTGGCGCTGGCAACCTCGACCCGGTGGACCTGACCGAGGCGATGCTGGATACCATCCAGGCCCATCCGGCATCCCAAGAGATATACGCCCGGGTGACACCCGAACGCGCCAGATCCGAGGCGGCTGCTGCACGGGCGCGGGCTGCGGAGGGGACGCGTCGCGGACCGCTTGACGGCGTGCCGATCAGTTGGAAGGATTTGTTCGATAGCGCCGGAACGGCGACCGAAGGAGGCACACGCATGCTGAAGGGGCGTGTGCCAGATCGCGATGCCCGGGTTCTTGCGAACGCAACAGACGCGGGGCTGATCTGTCTGGGAAAGACGCACCAGACTGAGTTGGCGTTTTCCGGCCTTGGGGTGAACCCCCAAACCGCGACACCGCCCAATGCCCTGGACGCGCCGCGCGCGCCTGGCGGCTCATCCTCGGGTGCGGCGGTATCGACCAAACTGGGTCTGGCAGCCGCCGGGATCGGGTCGGACACCGGCGGTTCGGTTCGGGTTCCGTCGGCTTGGAACGACCTGGTGGGCTTCAAAACCTCGGTCGGGTCTCTGCCGATGGATGGGGTGCTGCCGTTGTGCGCGCGTTTCGACACGATCGGACCCCTTTGCCGCTCGGTCGAGGATGCGGCCGGTCTTTACGCGGTCATGGGAAACACCAAGCCGGTGGACCTCACCGGGGCCACAGTAGCGGGCATGCGGCTGCTGGTCCTGACCAATTCGGTCCTCGAACCGCTCAACGATGCGCCCCAGGATGCATTCGAAGCCGCATGCGCGACCCTGTCCGGCGCGGGCGCAACCCTGGATCAGGCCTCCGTTCCGGCGCTGGACGAGGCGATGACACTTGCCAGTCTGTTCACCGCCGAAGCCTATGGCACCTGGGGTGACCAGATCGAGGCCCATGGTGATCTTATGTACCCGATGATCCGTCAACGTTTTGAACTGGGGTTGAAGGTGACGGGTCCGCAGTTTGTCGCCAACTGGATTCGGCTGGATGCGCTGCGGCTGGCATTTTTGTCGGCGATGGAGGGCTACGATGCGGTTGTCCTGCCAACCAGCCCGATCCTGCCACCAAATACGGCGGACCTGTTGGGCGATGAAGTTTACTTCATGGATCGCAATCTGGAAGCGCTGCGCAATACCCGGGTCGGTAACCTCATGGACCTGACCGGGGTGAGTCTGCCGACCGGTACGCCGCATTGCGGGTTCATGATGCTCGCGCCCGCGGGGCAGGAGGCCCGTGTGCTGCGACTTGCCGCTGCGGTGGAAAAGACACTCCGCGTCCGGTGAACCTGCAGAGGGCTGGACGGCCCGATGAGTTTCCGTCTATTTTTCGCGCAAAGGGCAAAAGACCCCTGAGAGAGTAGCAGGTTAAGCAAATGGAACATCCTAGGCGGTTTTCGGACCTGCCAGATTATGCATTTCCGCGCCTGCGGGCGTTGCTGGGTGGTCATTCCCCTGGCGGGCCCCCGGTCGCCATGTCGATTGGCGAGCCACAGCACCCGATCCCTGCCTTCGTGCCAGAGATCATTGCGCGCCATGCCAACGCGTTTTCCAAGTATCCGCCGAACGAGGGGACGCCTGGGTTAAGAGCGGCGATTTCCGAGTGGCTGGCGCGCCGGTACGGCATACCCGCACCCGACCCCGAAACCCGGGTGTTGCCGCTCAACGGTACGCGCGAGGGCTTGTTCAACGCCGCGATCGCATTGTCGCCGGAACAAAAGAACGGGCGCCGCCCGGCCGTGTTGCTGCCGAACCCGTTTTACCAGTGCTATGCAGTCGCAGCGCTGGCCGCGGGTGCTGAGCCCGTATATGTATCGGCAGAGGAGGAAACCGGCTTTCTTCCCGATTTCGGCGCCCTGTCAAAAGACCTTCTCGATCGGGTGAGCGTGGTCTATATCTGCTCGCCTGCGAACCCGCAGGGGGCCGTGGCGGATACCGGATATTGGCAGCGTTTGCTGGCCCTGGCCGAGGCACATGACTTCATGATTTTTGCAGATGAGTGCTATTCGGAGATATATCGCCATACGGCTCCAACCGGCGTGCTTGACGTCGCGCATTCCGCTGGTGCCGATCCTGAGCGGGTTGTAGCGTTTCATTCACTTTCCAAGCGCTCGAACCTTGCGGGACTGCGCGCTGGCGTTGCAACCGGCGGCCCAAAGGCCATCAAGGCGATGAAGCGGTTGCGCAGCTATGCAGGAGCCCCGGTGCCCTTACCCCTGCAACACGCCGCCGCGGCTGTCTGGGCAGACGAAGCGCATGTGGTCGAAAACCGGGCGCTCTACCACACAAAATTTACATCAGCAGACCACATTCTGGGCAATATGCCGGGCTACGCCTCGCCCGAGGCCGGATTTTTTCTGTGGTTGAAGGTTCCCGACGGCGAGGCTGCCACGGTGAAACTGTGGACAGAAGCCGGGATAAAGGTCCTTCCGGGTGCGTATTTGAGCCGCGATCCGCAGGATGGGTCCCCAAACCCCGGGGCCGCCTATATTCGGGCGGCACTTGTCGCGCCCGAGGCCGATGTAACGCGCGGGTTAAATGCGATCCGGGCGGTTTTAGGGTAACGAGCATGGCAAACGCAAAGGCCAAGGGCCGTAAAGTGATAAAACCCAAACGCAAACCGCGCAGCCGGGCGAAACCCCGGCAGCGGCTGTTGGAAGAGCAGACCGAGACCGCACTGCGCCGCCGCGGCGTCGAGTTGATCGGCGTGGCACTTTTGGCGGTTGGCGCGGTGCTGATGGCGATGATCTGGACGTATAACCCCGCAGATCCCAGCCTGTTCACGGCAACCGACGCTGCGCCGACAAACATGTTTGGTCTGTTGGGCGCCTCCATAGCCGACCCGCTGCATCGGGCGTTGGGCTGGGCCAGCTATGGCGTTCCTGCCGCGCTGATCGTCTGGGGTTTCCGGCTGATCCTACACCGGGGACAGGAGCGGATATTAACCCGGTTGTTTCTGACACCGATTGCGGTCGCGGTCGGCGCGGTCTTTGCGGCAGGTCATATTCCGTTTGACAGTTGGGTCCATGGCTATGGGTTGGGCGGAATGTTTGGCGACAGCCTCTATCTTTCCGTGGTGTTGAGCACACCCTTACCGACATCGATGTCATTCCTGGTCTCGACAGTGTTCCTGGGGATCCTGTTTGTGTTGTTGTCCGCGGCGAGCCTGGGTGTGAACGCGCGCGAGGCCGGGCATATCAGCTGGTTTTTGATGTATGGCGTGGTCACTATCTTTCAGGGCGTGTTCGGGGTGGTCCGCGCCACCGCCACCGGTGCGGCCGTCGGCGCCGCGCACGCGCGCCGTGACCGACGGGCAAAAGCGGAGAAGATCGAACTGGGTGAACCCCTTGTCCGGGGTGCCGCTGAGGCCGAAAAACCTCGGCTGCGTGCGGATCGGCCGGAGGATGAGGACCGTGTGATGGCGCGGATCACCGAAGCGGTGCGCAAGCGCGAGGCGTCGATACATGGCACGGAGGTCGGCGAACCGGAGATGCATGCGGCACCCGTGCAGACCGCGCCGGAAAAGCCCGAACCCCGGGTTCGCCAGCCGCAGGTCAAACCGGCGCGCAAGAGCGCCAAAGCCAAGGCCGAGGAACAACCCCGCCTGGCGCTGGGCGAGGATGGTGAAAGCAGCTACGACCCACCCCCGCTGTCCCTTTTGACAAGCCCGACGACGATTGTGCGCCAACAACTCTCCAGCGACGCCCTGGAACAAAATGCGCGCATGTTGGAAACCGTGCTGGATGACTATGGTGTCCGGGGCGAGATTGTTTCGGTCCGTCCGGGACCCGTGGTAACGATGTACGAACTTGAGCCGGCGGCGGGCCTCAAGGCCAGCCGCGTGATCGGGCTTGCCGATGACATCGCACGGTCGATGTCGGCGCTGGCGGCCCGCGTGTCGACCATTCCCGGCCGCAGTGTAATCGGGATCGAGTTGCCCAACGAACACCGTGAAAAAGTGCTGCTGCGCGAGCTGCTGACTGATTCCGGCTATGGCGATGGTCGGCATGAGCTGCCCCTTGCCCTGGGCAAGGATATCGGAGGCGTGCCTGTGGTCACAAACTTGGCAAAAATGCCACATTTGCTGATCGCCGGGACAACCGGTTCCGGTAAGTCGGTCAGCGTGAACACCATGATCCTGAGCCTGCTCTACCAGCTTTCACCGGAAGAGTGCCGGTTGATCATGATCGATCCGAAAATGCTTGAGCTGAGCGTCTATGATGGCATTCCCCACCTGCTCAGCCCGGTTGTCACGGACCCCAAGAAAGCGGTGGTGGCGCTGAAGTGGACCGTGGCGGAAATGGAAGAGCGCTACCGAAAGATGTCCAAGATGGGCGTGCGGAACATCGACGGCTACAATGCCAGGGTTCAGGAAGCGCTGTCGAAGGGCGAAGGCTTCACACGCACGGTGCAGACTGGTTTTGATGATGCGACCGGCGAACCGATGTTCGAGACCGAGGAATATGCCCCCGAGAAAATGCCGTACATCGTCGTCATCGTCGACGAAATGGCGGATCTGATGATGGTCGCCGGAAAGGAAATCGAGGCCTGCATCCAGCGCCTGGCCCAAATGGCCCGGGCGTCAGGGATCCACCTGATCATGGCCACTCAGCGCCCGTCAGTTGATGTTATCACCGGGACAATCAAGGCAAATTTCCCGACACGCATCAGCTTTCAGGTGACCAGCAAGATCGACAGCCGGACGATCCTTGGTGAACAGGGCGCCGAGCAGCTGTTGGGCATGGGCGACATGCTGTACATGGCGGGTGGCGGGCGCATAACCCGGGTCCACGCTCCATTTGTCAGCGACGAGGAAGTCGAGGAGATCGTGAACCACCTCAAGTCCCAGGGCGAACCGGTATATGTGTCTGGCGTTCAAGATGGGCCGGAGGAGGAAAAGGCGAGCGAGATCGATCAGGTTTTGGGTCTGGGTGGCAACACCAATGGAAACGACGCCCTGTATGATCAGGCTGTGGCAATCGTTGCGCGGGACCGCAAGTGCTCCACTTCCTATGTCCAGCGAAAGCTGGGGATCGGCTATAACAAGGCTGCCCGCCTTGTCGAACAGATGGAGGATGAAGGTGTCGTGAGTGCCGCCAACCAGGTCGGCAAACGCGAAATCATGATCCCCGAGGCCTGATCCCGAACGTCGTCACGGCTGGTCAAACCCTGCCACAAACATGCCCTTCGGACGCGTGTCTGCGCTTTAGCATGGCCTGTATAGAGCCGCATTCTCACCAAACTTGCCGGTTTTAACTAAATTGAGGCCCGGGTTAACCGGTCATTCATCAACGCGCGCTTTGCGGCGAGCTCTCGGGGTACGGATAATGGTGGAACAGATACTCGGGTGTAACGATTACGAAGACTGGAAAACGCTGACAAGCGACCCAAAGTCGGTCGGCCACGCAATCCTCTCTAACGAGGGCGCTGCCCTCTCGGAAAGTGGACTGTCGGAAATGGCCGCCCCGGTGGCGGCGAACATGTTCGATGTTACCGCCCTTCTGGGCGAGCTTCTGGGGGAGCCTGGAGGGTGCAAGCGATTTTGCGTGGTTGGTACCGGACGCAGGTATGTCTGTGTGAACTACGCGAATGCCGCCGGGCTGGTCGTGCAGACCGCCACGACGCAGGCCGAGATCAAGGAGTTTCGCCATGTCCGTTGATCATCTGTTGAACAAGATCCAATCCCATAACCCGAATGTCCGGGGCTGTGTCCTGTCAACACCGGACAAAGTGTTCTCGAACCTTAGCGGCAACTACGAAGTTGTTGACACAACCGAGCTTACTGAGCTTGCGGACCGCCTTCTGAACCTGTCCGAGGCAGCGCCTGAGTTAGAGCCCGGCTCCGACACTGCCTTTCTGGAATTTGAACATCACAGCATGTTCGTGCGCCGGATCGAAGACGACAGCTGTCTGGTCCTGCTGACCGATCCGATGTCCGTCGCCGGGTTCAAGAAGATCAGTGTGGGTATCAACCTGTTTCTCAAGCCGCTGAAGGTGGCGATGACCGAGCCCTGTGCAACAGATAAGGCCAGCCAACCGGCCACTCCGCGCCCCGCACCCCCGGTTCCGCCGGCTACAGAACCGATGATCCTTCGCGCAGGTGACCCCATCGAACGCAAACGCACGGCGATTAATCCGGAACCCGAGGCACCATCCGCGGATCCACAAGCACCCTCGGCCCCGCCGAGACGATGGCGGTTCTCGCGCGGCGCGGCGCAGTGATTGCGGGACCGGTCAGACGGTCCCGCTGAGACTGCAGGCCGAGGTCACACGCCGTCCCAACACCGCAAAGCTGACCAACCCAACTGGATGAACGCACCCTTACTTACTTTGCCCAATGCGAGATGAGTCTACCGCCTACCCGCTGAGGCGATGTCTTTCCAGGGCTGAAACCGGGATTGATCGACAAACCGGTTAATGGCCGGCACGCCCGCTTTTGTGGGGGGACCTTACCCCAGACCCCACACCCGTTGTGTAAGCGGCTGAAGGATCCCCGAACCATCGCTTTGGTGGAAACGGCTTGGCTTCGGGCCGATGTGGGGCCTTTGCAACTCGCCGCCCACGGGAGCGTGCGGTTTTGGCCGTGAACGCAGGAGGCTTGTTCATCTACCGAAAGTCAGACGTTACAATATCTTCAACCTCCGTGCGGATGCGCGCGCGATTCATGCGAAGGTCTTTGCTTTGCGCCCGCCCCATCGCGATGCGCGCTGAGTAACAGTCCGAAAGCAAACGATGCGTTTCGCGCGCGGCGCGATTAATGTCCTCGGCAATTACGCAAAGATCGCCGATGTGCCTTTCACGCAGTTCCAAGACATGATCGCTCAAGGCGTGCCGCGCCTCCTGTCGTGCGGCGGTATCGACCTGTCTTGCTGCTGAGCGCGCGGACCTAAAGCGGCCGATTGCCGGGAGGCGCGTTTTACGTTCCATATCAATACACTCCAATGGTTCGCGGATGAGGCCAGGTATCATGGTATTGTGTTAATTCATCCTTGATTGAAGGCGCCGTCTTAGATCGGTTCTTAGGAGTTTGTTGGGGTTCTGCCGCGGCGAGATGGTGCCGCAGCTCCAGTTATGATTTTAGGGATGAAAGTGCTCCAAAGCGGTCTGGGTTTACGGCGCAGGTGCCGATACCGCACTTTTGTTCCATCATTTACCGACGCCAAGATGGTCGCTAAGCTCGTAGAACAGCCGGGCTCTACCCAGTGCTTGAAACTGCTTGGCAGTTTCGAACCGGCATTTCCCCAGAACATGGAGATGTGGCATGCGCCCACCAAACCTGCCAGCTGGCGGTACATGCCGCTGTTCGGCGACGCGAATTGAGATATCGGAAAGTCCTCTCTTGACGGTCGCATGCCATTGCGTTGACTGCCAAAAGATGAGCGCCAGCGCGTTCTCACTGACGGCGATGATACCTGCCGAGGGTTTCAAGATCATGGCAGGCAGGCCCGTCGCAAGACCATTGCCTGGATCCCTGCGGAAACACTACTTCTGCCCCAGATGCATGACTTGGATGTACTCTAGAATCGAAGGTGTTCGGTCACGTGTGAACCTGCGCCCAACGCTCCTGGATGATGCGTCTTGGTTCAAACCATTTGTCGAAACCATGACCAAGGACAAGTTGCCATGGGCTGTGACAGCTGCGATTCACACATATCAAGCATTTCCTTTGCCCGATGAATTTGAAGACCTTCTCGTCAAATACGCGGATTGGACCAAACCCGGTTGAGACGATAGGCCGGCGCGCAGCAGTCCGCTAAGAGGATGGGTTTTCATGCTGTTGAACAGGCGTTTTCCGAGGCTCAGGATCCCAAAGCACGCTGTGCAAGAAGTTCGCCTCAACGGCGCCCACATCCGCGCTTCTGGGCCAATGGTTTACTGGCAGGCGACCATGATCGGATATAAGGTGTCTGTGCAGCTCCCACGGCTGGCTGGCCGGTGTGTCTGCTTTCGGATGCAGACCGGGTTCGGGGCATTTGTGAGAGGCACCCGCGAACCGCATAATCCCGCGATCTATGGATCGAAAAAAATTTGTACCGCCGTGGGTTGACACACGTTACCGGTAACGTCGATAGTTTCCCGAATGGCGAAAACGCCGATCACATTTGCGGTCCAAAGGGGGGAACCGGATATGGAGCGCTCTCAGCCCATCGTGTCGATGCATGGGATCACAAAGAAGTTCGGCGGTGTGATCGCCCTGAACAATGTGGATCTTGAGGCCCATGCCGGTGAAGTTCTGGCCATCGTCGGGGACAACGGTGCCGGAAAGTCCACCCTGATCAAGATTCTGACCGGTGTGTACCAGCCTACCAGCGGGGAGATCCGTCTGGATGGTAAACCCTTCTCTATGGCAAGCCATTCCGAAGCGATCGACAACGGGATCGATGCCGTCTACCAGAACCTTGCGATTGCCGATCATCTGACACCGGCCGAGAACCTTTTTCTGGGGTCCGAGCTGACGCACCGAGTGTTTGGCTTTTCGGTCCTATCGAACCGGCGGATGAAAGCCGAGGCAACACATGTGCTCAAGGAACGGCTCGGCGTTCAGCTCAAGAGTATGGATGTGCCAACAGAGTCCCTCTCTGGCGGGCAACGGCAAGCGGTAGCGATAGCGCGCGCCGTGCGGCACGAGGATTTGCGGGTGTTGGTGATGGACGAGCCGACGGCCGCACTCGGCCCGCAAGAGACCGCCCGGACGCTGGCGCTTATCCAAACGCTCAAGTCTCAGGGGCTGGCAGTCATTGTCATTTCGCATTCCCTGGATGATGTCTTCGAAATCTCGGACCGAATACATGTCATGCGGCGCGGCCAGTGTGCTGGCGTCGTTATGACCAAGGACACTACCAACGAAGAGGTCTTGGGCCTGATCGTTGGCGCGAAAACGGCGGCGTAAGGGGCAGACATGGCGATTGCAGAACAACAACTCCCCGAGCGCACGCTGGCAGAGCGGATTGAACCCTTCATGGGCGTTCTTGGACCTTTGGTGATGATATTGGGCATCGCCTTGGTCATGCTTCTGTTGGAGCCCGCGCGGTACTTCCGGCCATCGAACCTGAACCAGATCCTTCTGGATGCGGCGCTCTATATGCCGATGGCCATGGCGATGACATTTGTCATAACGCAGCGGGGGATCGACCTGTCAATTGGCTCGGTCGCTGCACTTTCCGCGATCATGATGGCTTTTCTGATCAAGCAATACGACTTTCCGGCCTGGATTGCGGCGCTGATCTGTCTGGCGCTGGGGGCCGGGATGGGGCTGATCAACGGGCTGGTGATCACCAAATTCCGGGTACCGGACCTGATCGGGACACTGGCAATGGATCTGGTCTATCGCGGTTTTGCACTCGTCCTGGCCAAGGGACTTGTGCTGGCGCGGTTTCCGGACCTGATCACCGAGATTGGACGCGGGCAGGCGCTGCAGTTCCTGCCGACACCGGTCGTTATCGGGTTGGTGACCCTTGTGATCGGGTACTTCCTGCTGAAATCCACGCATTTCGGCCGCTATACGATCTCCATCGGCTCGAACCCCGAGGCCAGCGAGATGACCGGGATCGCCGTCGACCGGCACCGCGTTTATGCCTATGTGCTCATGGGGGCGATGGCTGCGCTCGCTGGCATCATGCTCACAGGGAAGTTGAATGCAGTTCAGGCGACTTCGGCACCTTATTTCAACTTGCATGTCATTGCTGCGGTTGTGGTTGGCGGAACGTCGTTGTTTGGCGGGCGCGCTTCGATGGTCGGTTCCCTGGCCGGAGTGCTGCTGCTGTCGATGATGATCAACGCGCTGGTGACACTGCGGATCGAATTCTTCTGGCAATCGGTCGCCTCGGGCGTTGTGATCATCGTTTCGGTTGCGACCTATACCTGGTTGCAGAAGAAAGACCGGGACGGTGGGGGCGGGCTGGGCGCGGCCTTGGCCAATCCTGACAATCGCAAGCTTACGCGCCTGACACTCGCGATCGCCGGTGCGATTCTGGTGCTGGCAGTGCTCGGCATGATCTTCGGGGTGGAGCCCCCGGCGAACTGAAATCCAATAACTGTCTGGGAGGACAAAATGAAGAAACTCACATCCCTGTCGCTGGCCGCAGCGTTGCTGTCGGGTTCAATGGCGCTGGCCGACGGGCATCTGCCGCTCAAGGCCCTGCCGGATGATGCCGACCGCGATTTCTGGGTGCCCGAGCAGGTCAACGCCGACGGTACACTTGATGCAATGCAGGCTGTTGTGGGTGCTGCCGCTGTACCGTTCAAGGGCACGCTTGAAAATCCGGTTCAAATCGCCCTGATCTATCCTTCGGCGGACGTGTCGGATTTCTGGGCGCGGAACTATCTGGCGCTGACAGCCCGCCTGGATGAGTTGGGGATTGCGTATGAAACCCGCGAGTTTGCATCGCGTCAGATCGAGCATTCCTTGCAGGCGACCTATGCGTCTCAGGTGGATCAGGATGCGGACATCTATGACTTTGTCATCTTCGGCCCCTCAGAATTGGCGACGCAGGCGGACAACATTGACAAGCTGTCCGCCAATCCGGATCTGACAACATTTGTCTGGGCCTTCCACACACCATTGAAGTACCTGGAAAACCAGCCTGCGAACTGGTTCGATTTCTCTTCTGCCTTCGGGGCCTTGAAGATGTGTGACTACATGCTGGAGCGTCTGGGCAACGATGTGACCTATGCTTTGAACCGCGGCATCCCTGGGATCACCGACAACCAGCGATCGGGGGATTTCAAGGACTGCGTCGCTGAAAAAGGGAACTGGAACGCCGTATACGAGCATTATGGTGAGTACCAGCGTGAGGGTGGGTTCGAAGGCACAAGCCTGATCCTGCAGGCCTATCCCGAAGCCGGTGTGATCCATAACGCGAATACAGCGATGGCCATGGGTTCGGTCGAGGCGCAGGTGGCCGTCGGCAAGGAAAAGGAAATTTTCTCGACGGGTTGGGGCGGTACCGGGCTTGAGCTGGACGCCATCCGGCGGGGCGAGTTGGACGCGACACCCATGCGGATGGGGGATGACGTGGGCGCCGCGACGGCCGAAGCCATCAAGTACCACCTAGAGGATCGAGCGGGCGAGCTGCCGTTTGTGTTCCTGGGCCGGATCACGATCGCGCATGATCAGATGAGCGCGGAGGAAATTGATGCCCTCGAGCAGGAGGCATTCCGCTTTTCCGGGGTTGAGGCACTGGATCGCTAGGGCAGGTGCCGTAGCCAACGCTCTGTCGCATGTACCGGCCGACCATTTATGCATGTGACCGGGCGTTGGGCTCAGCAGGGGAATGTATCCCCTGCTGGGTCTGAACGTTGTCCCGGCCGGTACCGAAGGACCCGCAATTACTGTTCGGTCGCAGCACCCATGAACCAGTCAAGCGCAAGGTCAGTCCACCCCGCGGGCAGTCCATGTCCGCCAGTGTGCAGGCACATCTTCACGCCTCCACCGGCACAACTGCTCCACTCGCGGCAACTGAAGGGATCGCCAATGCTGATGGCATCCGGATTTGAGCGGCATTCATTCGTCCGCCGGACCAGTGACAGGCTTTCAAAAACGTCACCCTGATGCCAGTCGCGGATCCCGCGACCCTCAAGCGGCACCTGCGCGTCGGCAAACCCGTGGATTTGCAGCATGCGTACGGGGCCTGTTGGACAGACCGGAGCAGGGTTCGGACGGCGCAACGCGCCCGCGACCGAGGCAAAGCCGGCAAAGCGCTCGCCCGCGTAGCAGGCCATCATCCAGGCCATCGAGCCACCGGCAGAGAAGCCTGTGACATAGACGCTGTCGCGCGCCAAGGGCACTTGGCGTGCCACGTCCTCGACCACGTCCAGGGTAAAGGCGACGTCATCGCGCCCGACGTCGGGCCGCGCGGGCCAGGCACGAATATCAGTGCCGGGGCGTTTTGCTCCGTTGGGTGCGATCACAAGGAAACCCTGGCCTCCAAAAGTGCGCTTGAGACCTGCCGAACGAAAGACCGATGCCCCCGAGGATCGGAACCCGTGAAAAAATACCAGCGCGGGCAGGGGGGTGGCGCCGTCCCATCCGTCCGGGGCCATCAGATGGTAGTCCCCACCGTCGATGGTGCAGGGTGCTTCGGGGCCGCACAGTGCGTTCTGAGACCAGGCAGGCAGTGCAAGTGCAATGGTCAAAGCGGTCAGTAGGGCTTTCATCAGGTGCTCCGTCGATTTTAACGGGACCGTGGCACACCCGGCCGAACGGCCCAATGCCCGACGCCACGCCTCGCTGATTTGTGACTGCGCGGCGGGCATGATTTGGGCATTGCGGGATGTGCCACAAACCGTATGGTGCCGCCAGTTCGGAGGGTTCAGATGCAGATAGAAACCACGCCACTTGACGGGGTGCTGATCCTGACACCCCGACGGTTCGCCGATAGCCGCGGCCATTTCAGCGAAACCTGGAACCAACGGGTGCTTGCGGAGGCGGGCGTCGCGCTGGAATTCGTTCAGGACAATCACTCCTGGTCGCGCGACGCCGGGACCGTGCGTGGCCTGCACTACCAATCGCCGCCAAGCGCGCAGGACAAGCTGGTGCGTGTGGCGCGGGGGCGGATCTGGGACGTCGCCGTTGACGTGCGGCAGGGATCATCCAGCTATGGCCAGTGGACAGGCGTTGAATTGTCCGACGAGAACGGCAGGCAATTGCTGGTGCCCAAAGGGTTCTTGCACGGGTTTGCCACCTTGGAACCGGGCTGCGACGTTGTTTACAAATGCAGCGCGTTCTACGACCCCGCGACCGAGGGTGCTGTGCGGTTCGATGATCCGGCTCTCGGCATAGACTGGCATCTGCCCGGCCCGGCGCATCTGTCCGACAAGGACGCTGCGGCGCCATCCTTCGCCGAGTTTCAATCACCGTTCAACACCTGAAGCCAGATATGAGCAAGGCGCGCCAGTTTGCGAGCTATCTGCAGGTCCTGAACGCGTACCTGCCTGCTTGCCAACGCGCTGCCGACTTTCTAGGCTCTACCCCGGCCGGGACAGCGTGATGGCGTCACGCGGTCATGCCCCGCGCTGACCGGTTCACAACCGGTGCCAGGGTCTGAACGCCGGGCCGTTCTGCCCAGGGGTTTTGTGGATATGTCCGACCGGCCACCGTTTTTTACCTGCCACAATGGAGAGAGTGCGCCACTGCCCTTCTCGCATGGTGAATATGAACGCCGCCAAAGCAATTTGCGCGCGATGCTGGAGGCGCGGGATGTGCCCGCCGTCCTGCTCACATCGATGCACAACATCGCCTACTACACCGGGTTCCTTTACTGCAGTTTCGGTCGGCCCTATGGCTGCGTGGTAACAGCCGATACCTGCACCATTGTCAGCGCGAACATTGACGCAGGTCAGCCGTGGCGACGCGCCTATGCCGAGAGCGTGATTTACACCGACTGGCAGCGGGACAACTTCTGGCGGGCGGTCGCGGCGTTGCTGCCCGCCGGCAGGCTGGGCATTGAGGCGGATCACCTGACCATAGGCGCGCGGGCCATATTAGACGAAATGCTGGGGGCGACCGACCTTGTGGACATCGCGCCGGATACAATGGCCGCGCGGATGGTGAAATCGCCCGAGGAGATCGCACTGATCCGCGAGGGTGCACGCATTGCGGATCTGGGTGGTCGGGCGATCCACGATGCGATCCGACCGGGCGTTCGGGAGATAGATGTGGCAATGGCGGGGCGCGACGCCATGGAGCTTGAAATCGCCCGCGCCCACCCCGACAGCGAGCTGCGCGACACCTGGGTCTGGTTCCAGTCCGGTATAAACACCGATGGCGCCCATAATCCGCTGACAACGCGGAAGCTGGAGTCCGGCGATATCCTCAGCCTGAATTGCTTTCCCATGATCTCGGGGTACTACACTGCGCTTGAGCGGACGCTGTTTCTGGGCGCGCCCGACGCGCATTCCCGCCGGATATGGGAGGCGAATGTCGCCACCCATGAGCTTGGGCTGTCGCTGATCAAGCCCGGCGCGCGCTGCTCGGACATCTGTGATGAGCTGAACCGGTTTCTGGAGGCAGAAGGGCTGCTACAGTATCGGTCGTTCGGCTACGGTCATTCGTTTGGTGTTCTCTCCCACTATTACGGACGTGAGGCAGGACTGGAACTGCGCGAAGACATCGACACCGTGCTGGAGCCGGGAATGGTCGTGTCGATGGAGCCGATGCTGTGGATCCCTGAGGGCACAGCTGGCGCCGGCGGCTACCGCGAGCATGACATTCTGGTTGTAGGGTCGGACGGTGCTGAGAACATCACCGGGTTTCCATACGGTCCGGAACACAATGTGATCAACCGCTCAAGCGGATGATTCTGTATTCCGCAGTCGGTGAAGAGCCGCGCGTCAATGCACCTGTGCTACCGAACGATGCATTTGGAGGCAGTTCGGGCCTGGGCACACTGCGAAGTAACACAAGTGCCCAATTCGGTTGCATCCCCCCTCCGCACCGCTTTAAGTTGTCACCAAGGCGGGCAAACCGCCGTCAAACAACAGGGAGCCAGGTTTGGCTGATGGTAATACAGACGCGTTCGTTGCGTTTGAACGCGTGCAAAAGAGCTACGATGGGGAAACTCTGGTCGTCAAAGACCTGAATCTCTCCATGCCAAAGGGTGAATTCCTCACCATGCTGGGACCTTCGGGGTCCGGCAAGACAACATGCCTGATGATGTTGGCCGGTTTTGAGACGGCCACCCATGGCGAAATCATGCTGGATGGCCAGCCGATCAACAACATTCCTCCGCACAAACGCGGTATTGGGATGGTTTTTCAGAACTACGCCCTGTTTCCCCATATGACTGTGGCCGAGAACCTGGCCTTCCCGCTTGAAGTGCGGAAAGTCGGAAAGTCGGATCGCGACGCCAAAGTGGCGCGGGCGCTGGACATGGTGCAGATGGGGGCCTTTGGCGGACGGCGTCCGGCGCAACTGTCGGGTGGACAACAGCAACGTATCGCCCTGGCACGTGCCCTGGTTTTTGAACCTGAACTCGTCCTTATGGACGAACCGCTTGGCGCGCTTGACAAGCAGCTGCGCGAAACCCTGCAGTTTGAAATCACGAATCTGGCGCATTCGCTGGGGATCACCGTGGTGTATGTGACGCATGATCAGACCGAGGCGCTGACGATGTCCGACCGGGTGGCGGTATTCGATGATGGCAGGATCCAGCAGCTTGCGCCGCCGGACAAACTGTATGAAGAGCCCGAGAACAGCTTCGTGGCCCAGTTCATCGGCGAGAACAACACATTGGAAGGCGTGGTTCAGGAGATCAACGGCGGTGTCGCCGTGGTAAAGCTGGACAATGGTGCACTGATCGACACCAAGCCAGTGAATGTCTCGCAACCGGGTGAACGCACCAAAGTGTCTATCCGCCCTGAGCGTGTGGAGTTTAATAAGGAACGCTTGGCTGAGGGCGCGCATACGCTGCAAGCCGAGGTTTTGGAGTTCATCTATATGGGTGACATATTCCGCACGCGGCTGCGCGTTGCGGGCAATGAGGATTTCATCGTTAAGACCCGCAATGCACCAGATCAGGTGCGACTGGAGCCGGGAAAAACGGTTGAGATCGGGTGGCAGGCCGAAGACTGTCGGGCCTTGGATGCCTGAAGACTGCTGTCGCCCGGGAAACTGCCATGCCTGCGCGCATGGTGTGGTCCCACCAGACCAGAATCTGATCTAGCCAGGAAAAATGGGAGCTATCCTGATGAAAATGCGAACGACTTTATTGGTAACAAGTGCATTGGCCATGGGCGCCGGCGGTGTTTTTGCCGACGGCCATATGGCAGGGGAAATGACGATTGTGTCTTGGGGGGGTGCGTATTCCGCCTCGCAACAGGCAGCCTATCACGACCCCTATACTGAGAACACCGGAGTTTCCATCATCAACGATGAAAGCTCGCCCGAAGCGGTTGCCAAACTGCGCGCGATGAACGAGGCCGGGAACATTACCTGGGATCTGGTCGACGTTGAAGCTGCCGACGCCATTCGTCTGTGTGACGAGGGTCTGGCGATGGAAATCGACCATGATGAAATGTTGGCCGCGGCGCCGGATGGTACATCGGCCAGCGACGATTTTGGCGACACCATCGCCAGCGATTGTTTCATTCCGCAGATCGTCTTCTCGACCACTTTTGGCTACCGCACGGATATGGTTCCGGATGGGGTTGAACCGCCGACCGGTGCCTGCGACGTCTTTGATCTGGAGACCTACCCCGGCAAGCGCGCGCTGAACAAGCGGCCCATCGCCAACATGGAATGGGCTTTGCTGTGTGACGGCGTGGCGTATGAGGACGTCTATGATGTGCTCGAAACCGAAGAGGGTCAGGCCCAGGCATTTGCCAAGCTTGACACCATCAAGGCGGACACAATCTGGTGGTCCGCCGGTGCCGAAACGCCCCAGTTGCTGGCGGATGGTGAGATCTTCATGGGGTCCACGTTCAACGGCCGTCTGTTCAGCCTGATTGCCGAACAGGGTCAGCCAGTCGGCATGGCCTGGGACTGGCAGATGTTCGACCTGGACGGCTGGATCGTACCGGCCGGATTGCCCGAGGATCGTCTGGCGCGGGTCATGGACTACCTGGTTTTCGCGACGGACACCCAGCGTCTGGCTGACCAGGCAAAGTACATTTCCTACGGTCCGGCGCGCGTATCTTCCGCACCGCTGGTCAGCACGCATGCGACGCTGGGCATTGATATGGCACCGCATATGCCGACCGATCCGAACAACGCCGAGAACACCTTCGTGAACAACTACGAATGGTGGGCGGACTACCGGGACGACCTGGACGCCAAGTTCCAGGCCTGGTTGGCGCAGTAACCGGTTGAGACTTTGAAGAAGGGCCGTTCGCGGCCCTTTTTTACGATTATGGTGAGGTAGTTGATGTGACTGATGCGACCGCAGGAGCCCCTCCCGTTGTCCCGGCCCGAGGGGAACCGGCCGAAACACCCGGTCGTCTGACGGCCGCAGATGGCCGTCCGCTGAAACAAAGCCTGAACCGGGCGTTGCGGCGGCAAAAGCTTCGGGCTTTGATGCTGATCGCTCCGTTGCTGATCTTTGTTCTGGTCACGTTCATCGCGCCAATTGCCGACATGCTGTTTCGCTCGGTCGAAAATCAGATCGTGCAGGAGACGATACCGGATACCATAGCCGTGCTGAGCGATTGGGACGGCGAGGGCGATGAAGCCCCCGGTGAGGACCTTTTTCTGGCCCTGTATGGTGATCTGTTTCTGGCCGCCGAGCAAAAGACCCATACCCGCTTGGGAACGCGGTTGAATTACCAGTTGACCGGCATCTCGTCATTGTTCCGGAAGTCCGGGCGCTCGGTCGGCCGTTTTGATACGGACATATACGGCGAACAATTTGCCGAGGCCAACCCGGCGATTGGCGAACCGGCCACATGGGTTGCCGCATTCCAGGATAGCGAAACGCGCACCGCGCTGCCCCTGACAGCGCGAGGGTGGGACCGTTGGGCGACCTTCTTGACCGACGTCGAAGGGGATGATCCGGCCGAAGAGGATGTGCCCGATTTTCTTTACACCACGCTCTATACTGAGTTGGCCCAGGGTAATCTGAGTGCTTCACCCGGTGCGCTTGGGGCCGATGTCTCGGGCTTCGAGACGGTGAGCGTGCGGGAACAATTCGCCGATATTGACGAGGATTGGGTCGCTCCGGAAATCTGGCGCACCATTCAGATTTACTCTCCGGCCTATACCAGCGGGTATTTCCTGAACTCGGTTGACCTTGAGTTGGGTCCGGACGGGGTTCAGCAGGTGCCCGAGAACGTGCAGGTCTATGTCAAACTGTTCCAGCGAACGCTGTTTTTGTCGCTGGTGATCACGTTCAGCTGTATCCTGCTGGGCTATCCCGTCGCCTGGCTGTTGGCCAACCTGCCGATGCGCACCGCGAACCTGCTTATGATCCTGGTCTTGCTTCCTTTCTGGACTTCCCTTCTGGTGCGGACCTCGGCCTGGAAGGTGATGCTGCAGCAACAGGGGGTGATCAACGACACGCTGGTGTGGTTGGGTCTGGTCAATGATGCGGGCCGTCTGGTGATGATCAACAACCAATTCGGCACGATTGTCGCAATGACCCACATCCTTCTGCCGTTTATGATCCTGCCGCTGTACTCTGTGATGCAGACCATACCGCCCAGCTATCTGCGCGCGGCAAAATCGCTGGGTGCTACCAATTGGACGGCCTTCTGGCGGGTCTACTTTCCACAGTCAGTGCCGGGCATCGGCGCGGGGTCGATCCTGGTGTTTATCCTGTCCATCGGCTACTACATCACGCCCGAGATCGTGGGCGGGACCAGCGGTATCTTCATCTCGAACCGGATCGCCTATCACATATCAAGTTCGCTCAACTGGGGTCTGGCGGCGGCGCTCGGCTCGATCCTTCTGGCGGCGGTTTTGCTGCTGTACTACGCATATGATCGCATTGTCGGCATCGATAACGTGAAGCTGGGGGGCTGAGGTATGGCTATCACAGCACTCAAACCGCAGGGCCCGGGCTTTGTCGTCCCCATCGTGGCTGCGTTCGGCGCCTTTGCAGGTCTGTTTATCGGCACCGCATTGGGCGTGGGTCTACTGGGTGTTCTGGTCGGTGCCGTGGTAATGGGTGCCATCGCCTATGGGCTGACTACCGCGTTTCCGCAGCGGCGACAGGCGAAATGGGGACTAATCGCCGTTTTTGCAATCCTTGGTCTGCTGCTGGCAGGCCTGCCTGCAGCGCTGGTCGGCGGACTGGCGGGCTGGTTTTTCGGATGGCTGGTATTTTGGCTGGCCGACGGCACATATCGGGCCGGTGTCGCGCCCTATGCGACCCCCATGCAGGTCCTGTGGCACCATGGGTTTCGGGTGATATGCGGATTGATTTTCTTCTTCCTAATCGCGCCTATCGTTGTGGTCATGCCATTAAGCTTCAACGCTGAGAACTTTTTTACGTTTACGCCGGCGATGCTGGCATTCGATCCGGCGGGATATTCGCTAAAGCATTATGAGGACTTCTTCACCAATTCGGACTGGCAGAACGCCCTCTGGAATTCGTTGCGTATCGCGCCGGTTGCGACGCTGCTGTCGGTCAGCTTTGGCACGCTGGCTGCGATTGGCCTGAGCCAGGATCATGTGCCCTTCCGGCGGGCGATCATGGCGGTTCTGATTTCGCCAATGATCGTGCCGCTGATTATTTCCGCGGCGGGGATGTACTTCTTCTACTCGCGGATCGGCCTGCAGGGCACCTATATCGGCGTTGTCTTGGCCCATGCCGCACTTGGCATCCCATTCGTCATCATCACCGTGACAGCGACACTGGTCGGGTTTGATCGCTCGCTGACCCGTGCTGCGGCAAACATGGGGGCGGACCCTGTGACCACGTTCTTTAAAGTGCAGATGCCGTTGATCCTGCCTGGTGTGATCTCTGGCGGGTTGTTCGCATTCATTACGTCGTTTGACGAGGTGGTCGTGGTCCTCTTTGTTGGATCAGCGGGGCAGAAAACGCTGCCGTGGCAGATGTTCACCGGGCTGCGCGAGCAGATTAGCCCGACGATCCTGGCGGTCGCGACGATCCTGGTGGTGCTGTCAATCGCCCTGCTGACGACGGTTGAAATCCTCAGGCGACGCTCGGAACGGCTGCGGGGGATGTCGCCGGGCTAGGGGTGCATCTGTCACGCAAAGGGTGATGTATGGCAGTCCATGGCCATCACCGCTCAGCAGGATGGTGAGCAATCGGACCTCCGCAGATGTACCGAGACGACAGTTTTCATACCTTGAGCGCGACAGGTCAGGCGGGTGTACTGGCCATTACCGTTGCAATGGGGCTGGTCTTGGCATGGCTGACATTTCGCTGCACCCGGGGAAAGCGATTCCTTGCCAGAATTGCAGTGGCCGCGCTTCTCTTTATCGGCTTTGTCTCGTTGTCCCCGCAGATCTACTACTCCTTTTACAGGGTACTGTTTGACGGTCTGCCCACACAATGGGTGACGCGCTGGCCTGATCCGGCGCTGTTGCTGCGACTGGTCACGTTTCAGGATCAGGCCACGTTGTCTGACCATGGTAAGGGGGCACTGTTCTGGTTGCTGATCGCGATCGCCCTGCTGGGTGGACGGCGGCGGTCCTGCACATGACCCGGACGCTTCGCGTGCATGTTACGGAAACGGGTCGGCGCGAAAAGCGTGGTCCCCGGGCGGATATCGATGCGTTCCTGAACGCAGCGCTGCAGCCCCATGGTTTTCGTCTGGAGTTTTGGCGGAACCAACCCACGGCACGGCTGATCTCGGAATTAATGCCGGGCTACAGTCTGTTTCTGATGAAAGATCCGCGCACCCGTTCGGCACTGACCCTGCGCCGCGGGTATCTGCGCAAGACCTGGCGGCTGGAGCGGAGCAATGATCGTGACGACTGGACCGTGACCGGCCAGCGCTACGATCCAAATGCTGTCGACGCGGATGCCGCGCGCCAGTGGATCAAGCAGATCCGACACCGCCACGGCATTCACCTGGCAGGCGCCTCGGCAAGCCCAGGATACGTGTTGGTGCCACTCCAGGGCAAGCTCCTGTCGCACAGGGACTTTCAATTCAAAAGCCCGGTCGAAATGATCGAAGACGCGCAGAGATACGAGGTTGAGCGGGACATTTGCCTGACCCTGCACCCCGGAGAGACGTACAGCCGCGAAGAACTGGCAGCCATACACCGGCTTGCGCAGCATCCCCGCACCTCCATCCTGCAGGGCATACCCATGCACAAGGCTATTGCCGGTGCGGACTATCTGGTGAGCCAGAACTCCAGCGTCGCCTATTGGGGTCTTGTGCATCGCAAGCCCGCGATCCTTTACGCGGCGGCGGACTTTCACCACATTTGCCAAAGCATCAGCCGCACCACACCGTCTGACGCTTTTCGAAAGGCTCCAGACACGCGACCGGGGTACGCAAAATACCTCTACTGGCATTCATTGAATGCGCTCATCGACATCTCAGGTGCAAATGCCGCCGCGCAGCTTGTTGCGCGATTACGATTTATGGGCTGGAGTGTCTGACCCGCAAAGCGGTCGGCATATCCTGTACCGCGGCAACGGCTGGCTGGAAGGCGCGCGCCCAAAAGTTCGCGCGCCGCCTTTGCCAAGCTGCTGTGGTTAATCGGGTCTCCGGCGACCTATAGCGTTTGACGAAATACCTGAAGCATCATGCATCATCTAACGCGTTGAAATCTTTGATTTCAGGCAGCGTCAGGTGATTCAGGCTTTTCGCATAACGCTCTAGAGTGTCCGTTCGATCTCTTCGGTCTCAAAGATCTCGATCACATCGCCCTCGCGGATGTCCTCGTAGTTTTCGAAGGCCATACCGCATTCCTGACCGCCCTGGACTTCTTTGACCTCGTCCTTAAAGCGCTTGAGCGTTTTGAGCTTGCCTTCGTGGATCACCACGTTGTCGCGCAGGAGCCGGACCCCGGCCGAGCGGCGGGCGACACCTTCGGTGACTTCGCACCCGGCCACTTTGCCAACCCCGGACACCTTAAAGACTTCCTTGATTGTGGCATAGCCGATGAAGTTCTCCTTGATCTCGGCGGACAGCAGACCCGATGCGGCGGATTTGATGTCATCGACCAGATCGTAGATGATCGAGTAATAGCGGATCTCGACGCTCTTCTGGTTCGCACTCTCGCGCGCAGGCGCGTTGGCGCGGACGTTGAAACCGATAATCGGCGCACCACTGGCTTCGGCCAGCGTTACGTCGCTTTCGGTGATCGCACCCACACCGGAATGCAGGACCCTTACGCGCACCTCTTCGTTGCCGACCTTTTCCATCGCCTGCACAATCGCTTCGGCCGAACCCTGCACATCGGCTTTCACCAGAATGGGGAGTTCGGTGACGTTTTCGTCTTCCTTCTTCTGCGCAAGCAGCTGATCCAGCGTGGTGGCCGCACCGGCTGCGGCACGCTTGTCCTTGGCAGCCTGTGCACGGTAGTCGGCAATTTCACGGGCTTTGGCCTCATCCGGAACGACGTTCAACACGTCACCGGCTTCCGGCGTCCCATTCAGGCCCAAAACCTCGACCGGGACCGATGGCCCGGCCTCGTTTACCCTTTCACCCTGGTCATTGACCAGCGCACGGACCTTGCCCCATTGCTCGCCAACGACGAAGATGTCGCCACGCTTGAGCGTTCCTTTCTGGATCAGCACGGTCGCCACAGGGCCTCGGCCGACATCCAGCTGCGCCTCAATCACCGCGCCCTCAGCTGGGCGGTCAGGGTTCGCACCCAGTTCAAGAAGCTCGGACTGCAGCGCGATATTCTCAAGAAGCGTGTCCAGACCCTGGCCCGATATCGCCGAAACCTCGACATCGAGCACGTCTCCCGACATACCTTCCACGATAACCTCGTGCTGGAGGAGTTCGGTCCGCACCTTGTTCGGGTCAGCGCCCTCTTTGTCGATTTTGTTGATGGCCACGATCATCGGAACTTCCGCCGCTTTCGCATGCGCAATTGCTTCGATTGTCTGCGGCATCACACTGTCATCGGCGGCGACGACAAGAACCACGATATCGGTCACTTGCGCGCCGCGCGCCCGCATCGATGTAAAGGCCGCGTGGCCTGGTGTGTCCAGGAATGTCAGAAGCGTGCCACCATCTGTGGTGATCTGATAGGCGCCGATATGCTGGGTGATGCCGCCCGCTTCGCCCGAGACAACATTGGTCTTGCGAATTGCGTCCAGCAGTGAGGTTTTACCATGGTCAACGTGGCCCATGATGGTGATCACGGGTGCGCGCGGCAGCAAGGTGCCTTCCTCATCTTCGGTGCTGACGATAACATCCTCAACGTCTGCATCCGAAACGCGGACGGACTTATGGCCAAATTCCTCGACGATCAGCTCGGCCGTATCGGCGTCGATGGTCTGGTTCTGTGTCGCCATGATCCCATTCTGCATCAGCGATTTGACCACAGCTGCGACCCGTTCGGCCATTCGGTTGGCCAACTCACTGACCATGATCGCTTCGGGGATCTTGACTTCGCGCACGACTTTCTCGCGCGGCTCGTTCGAGCCCATCAACTTGCGCTTTTCCCGCTCCTGCCGGCGCTTCATGGCGGCCATTGATCGCTGGCGGCCGCCTTCGCCGGTGGCTTGGGTGATGGTTAGCTTGCCTGAGCGGCGGCGGTCATCGCCACCTTTGCCGCGATTTTGGCGAGGTTCTTCGGCGCGCTTTTCAGGGCGGCTCGTCTTCGGCGCGACCTTACCGGCTTCCGCGCGCGAGGCGGCGGCCTGCGCGGCGGCGGGGTCGGTTTCGACTGCAGTTGCTTCGGCCGGCTTGGCCTTAGGCGCCGCGGCAGATTTAGCCTTCGCAGCTTCGGCCCGCTCCTTTTCTTCGGCTTCGCGGCGCTGGCGGGCAATCTCGGCTTCGCGCTCCTCGCGCTCGGCCTTTTCCTTTGCGGCGCGCAGTTCTGCCATTTCCTGCTTGCGGGCTTCCTCCTCGGCCTGAAGCCGGGCGTCGCGGTCGGCTTTTTGTGACTGCGCGGCCTGCACAGCCTTCAGCCTCCGGTCACGCTCGGTATCTGACAGGCTGCGCTGAGCTGCCTGGCTACCGGCGCCCGCAGCACCGCCTTTCGTTACGATCGTGCGCTTTTTCTTACGCTCCACGGTCACCGATTTGGTCCGTCCGTGCGAGAAACTCTGCCGCACGTGGCTGGTCTCGGTGCCGCCGCCGCGCAGCCCGAGCGTCTTGCCTTTGTCCGTGGTGTCCTTCGTATCGCTCATTCGTTCCAAAAACCTTTCCCGCGAGGCCATCCCCGCATCGTCCAAACTGATGGTATCAGTCCTGATTTCGTCTCATCCCAGCCAGTCGCGCCGACTCATACCTGACACGGTCCCCGAGTCCACCGGAAATCAGCGCCGCATGTATCACACGATCCCGCCCGAAAGCCAAACCCAATTCCGCAGCAGAAAGGTGCGAAAAGCTTGTGTTTTGCCCTTCCGGCGGCTTCAGACGCGCCTTTTCGCGTGCGGACCCGTCTGAGGCCTGCAACAAGCAGACCACATGCCCGTTTAGCAGACCTGCCTTTACCTTTTCAAATCCATTCATCGCCTTGCCAGCCTTCCTGGCCAGCGAAATCATCTTTATCAGCCGATCGGCCAAAAGGCCTTCAACCTGATCGGCAAGCGCGGGGTCCGCCGTTACGCCTTGGCGCGCCGCCCGAGAGAACAGCCCCTTCCGTGCCGCTTTCTCAACCGCTGCGTGGTCTGCGGTCACCCATATCCCCCGTCCAGGCAGCTTGCCTGCCAGATCGGGCACAACCTGCGCGTCCGGGCCGATCACAAAACGGATCAGGTTCTCTGCTGGGCCGGACGCTCCGGTTGCGATACAACGACGCTCTGGGCCGTCGCGGTCCTTCTGTTTGTGGCCCCGGGTCATGATCAAGCACCCTTTGGCCTGTTCCTCAGGATTTCGCCTCCTCCGCGGCGCTGTCCGTGGTGGCGTCTTCGCCGGCAGTTTCCGCCGCGGCTTCAGCCGCCTGTGCAGCAAGTTCCTCCTCGGTTACCCAGCCGAGTTGCAGACGCGCGCCCATGATCAGGGACTGTGCCTCTTCGACACCCATGTCAAACTGCTCAAGCAGCCCGTCGTCTTTCACGCGTTTCCCGTCAACGGTGGTGTAGCCGCCCGCGAGTTCCCAGTCCGCGCAGCGTGCGAATTCCTCGAGGTTGAGGACACCATCTTCAGCCAATTTCTCAATCATCTGGGGTGTCAGACCCTCATAGTCAAACAGATCCTGCTCGACACCCAAAGAGCGTGCCTTTTCGATCGCCTTTTGGTTGATCTCGTCAAGGCTTTCGCGTGCGCGGGCCTGAAGTTCCTCGGCCGTCGCTTCGTCAAAGCCTTCGATACCAAGCAGTTCCTCAACCTCGACAAAGGCCACCTCCTCGAGGGTTTCGAACCCCTCCGAGACCAGCAGCTGTGCCACCATCTCGTCGACATTCATGGTTTCCATGAAGTTCTGAGTGCGCTCGGAGAACTCACGCTGGCGGCGTTCCGATTCCTCGGCGTCAGTCATGATGTCGATATCAAAGCCGGTCAACTGGCTGGCAAGACGCACATTCTGGCCGCGCCGACCGATGGCCAGGCTCAGCTGATCATCAGGGACCACAACCTCGATGCGTTCCGCGTCCTCGTCAAAGACAACCTTGCTGACCTCGGCCGGTTGCAGGGCGTTCACCAGGAATGTCGGCGCATCTTCGTTCCAGGGAATGATATCGATCTTCTCGCCCTGCAGTTCGTTCACCACGGCCTGGACGCGCGACCCGCGCATACCAACGCAGGCCCCCACAGGGTCGATGGAATTGTCATACGAGATAACACCGATTTTCGCGCGTGACCCGGGATCGCGTGCGACGGCCTTGATATCGATGATCCCGTCATAGATCTCGGGAACTTCCATCTTGAACAGCTCGGCCATGAATTCGGGCGCGGTGCGGCTGAGAAAGATCTGCGGCCCGCGGACTTCCGAGCGCACATCGCGGATGTAGGCGCGGATCCGGTCACCGTTGCGATAGGCTTCGCGGTTGATCAGCTGGTCCCGGCGCAGCACGGCCTCGCCCCGGCCAACGTCAACGATGATATTGCCGTACTCGGTCCGCTTGACGATCCCATTGATGATCTCGCCCACGCGGTCCTTGAATTCCTCGTACTGGCGCTCGCGTTCGGCCTCACGCACCTTTTGCATGATGACCTGTTTGGCGGACTGTGCGGCGATCCGGCCCATATCGAACTGCGGCAACTCATCGACGATCTCATCGCCGATCTTGGGGTCATCCAGATAGGCGGCCGCATCCTCGGGCAGCATCTCCTGAAACCCGTTCTCAACCTCTTCGACCACGGTGCGGACACGGGTCATTGTCAGCTCCCCGGTCTTGGGATCGATCTTGGCGCGGATGTCCAGCTCAGCACCGAACCGCGAGCGCGCGGCTTTGGCATAGCTTTCTTCCATCGCCTCTATCACAAGCTTGGGCTCGATCATTTTCTCGCGCGCCACGGCGTCAGCGATTTGCAGAAGTTCCAGCCGGTTGGCGGATGTCACACTCATGTCGCGTCCTCTTCCTCGATCTCGTCGAATTTGTCCGGGTCGAACCCGCTGTCTTTCTTCGCTTTCAGACTTTCGGTAATCAGCTCATCCGTCAGGACCAGTTTGGCATCGGCAAGCCAGTCAAACTGCAGTCCGATAATCCCTTCCCTGACCTCGATCAGGACCTCTCCATCCTGAACACCCCGAAGCTGGCCGGTGAACTTCTTGCGACCTGCGATCAGATCCTCGGTTTGCAGGCGCACCTCATAGCCGTCGAACGCCTCGAAGTCCTTGAGCCGGGTCAGGGGGCGGTCGATACCGGGCGACGAGACTTCAAGCGCATACTCGCCCTCGATCGGATCCTCGACATCCAGATGCGCGCTCACAGCACGGCTGATCTTGGCGCAATCATCCACTTCGATACGGCCTTCGGGCGTGTCCGCCATGATCTGCAGGCGCGGGGTTTTGCCCCCCATAAATCGAAGACGCACAAGCTCGTAGCCCAGGGACTCGATAACCGGTTGCACGATAGCAGCCAGTCTGCGGTCCATTTGCGCCTTTGCTATCAGGTCTGCCATCCGGTCCTCAGGCACAAAAAAACGGGCCAGCGGCCCGTTACCAAACTCGGTGGTTGACCGGGTGTGGACCCCAATCTTCCGCTGTTGTGTCGGATATAGGCTTGTGGTCCGAGGATTGCAAGCCTCCGTTTACCACATAGATCGAACACGCGCCGCGCGGGTTGTGCCCGGCCGCGCGCGCCTAGGGCAACCGCGCCAACCGCTCTGTTAGCAGGTTGTAAAACCCATCCGCATCAACATAGCGCAGGTAGTGCACATTTGCGGGCCGATCCGTAACGCCCCACCAATCAGCGACCGACATCCCGAGGGTCAGGTCAGACATCGTCTCAATCTCGACATTGATATGCCGCCCCCGGTAGAGGTCTGGTGCCAAAAGCCAGGCAATAACATTGGGATCGTGCAGCGGGCCCCCGTCAGTGCCGTACTTCGCCTCGTCGAAGCGTTCGAAGAATTCCAATAGATCCGCCGCCGCCGTTCCTACTTTTGTGCCCAGCGCACGAATGGCCGCCACGCGAGTGCGTGTCGTCAGGCAGCTGTGCGTCAGATCCAGTGGAAGCAGCGTAATCGGGCGGCCGCAGCGAAACACCACATCTGCCGCATGCGGGTCGACGTAGAGGTTGAATTCCGCCGACGGTGTGGTGTTACCGCCCTCGAACAACCCACCGCCCATGCACACAATCTCGGCAATATTGCCAAGGATATCCGGCGCGCGGTTGAACGCGAGGGCCAGATTGGTCAACGGCCCAAGGGCACATAAGGTAATCCCGTCAGATCCGGCGTGCCGCACCGTGTCCACTATGAAATCAACCGCATGCTGCGATTGCAGCGGCATGTTTGGCGCCGGAAGGTCCGGTCCGTCCAGCCCGGACTTCCCGTGTACGTATTCAGCCGTTGTAAGGTCCCGGACCAGGGGACGTTCGGCGCCAGCAAAGACCGCGATGTCCGCGCGACCGGCCAGTTCGCAGATCTTGCGGGCATTTGTCTGGGTCAGGACAAGCGGCACATTCCCGGCGACCGCTGTGATGCCCAATACCTCAAGTTCAGGTGAGGCGAGGGCAAGCAGAATTGCAATCGCATCATCCTGCCCGGGATCTGTATCAATGATGATCTTGCGAGGGGTCATTGGGGTATCATCCCAGTTCTGGCAGGAAACACATTGGGTAAACGCCCAGTGCAGGGGCGAAGTGAACCGGTACTGTCAATGGCCGGCCCGGTGCTGCTTTTCAAACCCCGGTGCGGCGCCTTCGCGGCGACCGCATCGGGGATCGCATGCAGTCGGAACGCCGCCGCATTGGGTCGGTCAGGCGGTTGCCGGATCCGCCCCGTTTGATTCAGCTGCCTTTGCTGCCTGCCGCCGCGCAAGATCCTGCTGATACAGCGCCAGAAAATCGATGTTGTCGACATTGAGCGGGGGAAACCCGCCATCGCGCGTGATGTCACCTATGATGCGACGCAGATAGGGAAAAATCATCCGCGGGCATTCGATCAGCAAAAACGGGTGAAGTTGTGCCTCGGGCACATTCTCGACTTTGAACTGCCCTGCATAGTCAAGTTCAAGGATAAACACCTGAGCGTCGCCGGATTTGCTGTCGACCTTCACCTTGTTGATCACTTCGTAGCGGTCGTCGGCGAGTTTGCGGGCATCCAGGGCCACCTGAACCTGAACCTGCGGCGTTCCTTCGACCTTGGCATTCTTCTGCACAGCAATATTCTCAAACGACATGTCGCGGATGTACTGGGTCAGAACCTGGAGCCGCGGGCGTTGTGCCTCGGTCGCTTCCGCGTCGGGTTTGGGTTCGGCCGCGTCCGCAGGGGTGGTTTTCTTCGCCATGGTTAAACTGTCCTCTCAAGAATGTCGGCACCCGTCTAGCGATTCAAAGCGGTCGCGTCCAGCCGGACTGGCCCGGCTTGGTTTCCGGATCCACGATGTCGTCGGGGTCAACAGCCTCAAACGACCCGTCAATGGTATCGCCAGAGCCGGTGCCTTCTTGAAACGGACGCCCTGCACTGGCTACGACAATGTGCTTCGCGAACCGGGCCTTTCCCCATTTGATAAGCATGCTGCGCACCGGCGGCAGCAGGAGGGCAAATCCGCAGGCATCCGTAAAGAATCCGGGCGTCAACAGCAGAACTCCGGCCACAAGGATCATGGCGGCATGCACAAGCGGGCCTGTTGGATCGCCACCCTGACGCAAACTGTCTTGCACGCGGGCGAGTGTTGCCAGCCCCTGCGCCCGCATCAGCAGCGTCCCCGCCAGCGCGGTAAGCACCACAATCCCAAGTGTCGGCCACAGGCCGATAGCCCCCCCGACCTGGATAAAAAGTGCGATTTCGATGATCGGAACCAGCACGAATGGAATAAAAAGCCACATGACTTTCCGCCTCCAGAGTAAATTGCGGGTGTTCCGCCAATGGACAGGCGCTCCCCTGCGTCCTACATAAGGTGCTATGAATGTATTGCCACGTCGATGGCACACAAAGGAAGGTCAACAATGGGCTCCTCTCTGATCCAGATCCTGGTTCTCGCCGGTGTAGCTTTGTTTCTTGTGCTGCGCCTGCGGGATGTATTGGGCACACGGGACGGATTTGAGAAACCGTTGGGGCCCGAACCGAAGTCGGACAGCTCGGCCTCGAACCGGAACTTTGAGGTGATTGATGGCGGTGGTGTCGATCGCGACATCGCAGATCATGTTGAGCAGGACAGCGATACCGGGCGCGCGCTTCAGATGATGAAGCGTGCCGATGCCGAATTTTCTGTATCCGAGTTCGCACATGGGGCGCGGCAGGCCTATGAGATGATACTTATGGCCTATGAAAATGGAGAGTTGGACACGCTCCAGCAGTTTCTGGCGCCTGAAGTATACGAGAGCTTTTCGAGCGCCGTGTTCGCCCGTGCGGATCAGGGACTGACCGTCGACGCTTCATTTGTCGGTATTCGCGAGCTTAAGATCACCGGCGCTGAGTATCATGAGGAAACCCGGGAAGGCGACATTACCGTCCGATTTGTGGGCGAGTTGACCTCGGTGGTGCGCAACCCGGATGGTGAGGTGGTTGAGGGCGATCCGTCCGAGATAAAACGGCAGAAGGATGTGTGGACGTTCAGCCGGGTGATGGGCAGCGATAACCCGAACTGGTTGTTGGTCGGCACAGGCGGCTGACCCCGGGCGGGGCCGGTGCGCCGCCGGTCAAAACCCCTTTCGCCCGAGGACAGCGCTCTTTGGCAAGCCTATGTCGGCGGAATTCAGCGTATCGGGCCGGTTTCTCCGCCGGTGCAGGGAAGGCGCAGTCCGGCAGTGCCGACACCCCCCTCCCAACCCACCACACAGACCGTCCCGTCGCGGAAACCGCGCAAGCTCCCCTATGTCTCTGGACTTGTCCAAAGCGGAGGATACGACACCGGTACAGCGGGGGCGGCCGCGCCAAACATGGATGCAAAGGCCTATGGGCGTCTGAAGCGTGGCAAGCTGAAACCTGACGCGCGGATCGATCTGCACGGGATGAGCGCCGAGCGGGCACATGCAGCGCTCAGCTCTTTCATTCTGGATACCCATGCGCGTGGGGGCCGGCTTGTGCTTGTCATCACAGGCAAGGGGCGCGGTGCGGAGCCTCAGCAGGTCGGCGTACTGCGCAACGCGGTGCCGCGCTGGTTGGCCCTGCCGCCACTTCACGGAATTGTCCTTGAGATTGTTTCGGCGCATGACCGGCATGGCGGTCGCGGAGCTTATTATGTGTATCTGCGGCGGCGGCGATAATGGGTCGATCCGCCGGTGTTGATACGACCACATGGTGCCATTTACAGCGTTGTGCGAAAAATCTGAATCACCGAAAGCCGCCTGAAGTCAAAGATTTCAAGGCGTTAGGTGATGCGTGATGCTTCAGATATTTCATCAATCGCTTTGATGGAGTTAAACGCCGCACTCAAGCCACACGAAATAGTCAGATGATCCGGAGGGCTGTCCTTGGAGGGCCACCGCAGGCAGCGAAGCCCGACAATCATGTGGCACGGTCGTCTTCGCTTAACGCAGGGGCGATAACCGGCGGATTTGCCTGACGCGTCGCGGCGGCGAGCGCGTCAAGTAGCCTCAGCGCCCGCTCATCCGGAAATGCGGCGCCAGGGAAGGTTGTAAGTGCCGCGCTCACCAAGCGTGGCCCTGCTGGAAAGAATATACGCCAGAACTCCGCCGACACGCCGGGTTCGACCGCCCTATCGCGGATCTTGAGAGCAAGACTGTCGGGTCTTTGTCGGGTTGCGAGGATAACCACCTCACTGGTTTGCCCGGATCGGCCGAGCGCTGCGCGTCCCGGCCCGTTCAGCATCTCCTCCAGTGCCGAAAAGCCCTGCGGCAGCCCGCCCGTTGAGATGGAAACCGATATGACACCGTTCAGCTGTGTCACCGTCCGTGGAACCTCGGCGAATAAGGCGCAATCGCTGATCAGCAGGAACCCCCCGGCGCGCCGAACGTCCAAGCTGCGTGGATCAACGCATAAGCCTACTGGCGCGACGATGGTGATCCGGGCCCCTTCGACACGCAATTCGGCACGGTCTCTGCCGGTCAGACTGGTTGCGCAACCAGCCAGTACACAAACCATTGCAAGGAATAGGCGGATCCTCATCTGGCGGGGCATATCAAATTGGTCCGCGGGTCACCAGCGGGTGGACCGTGCCGCCATTGGGGGGCGCAGCGGCACGGTAGGACAACCTCAGATCAAAAGCAGGGCCTTTGCTTCGGTCGTGGTCACCTGTGGGGCAACCGGCCGCATGCCGGTGCTTTCCTCCGCAAGTTCGGGGAATATCGCGAGCAGTTCATCCAGTGCTGCCTTGTCTACGGCGGTCAGCGCATCGGAATGGGGGTAGAAGCTCTCGGTTTCCGCCCCTTCTGCATAGATGATCGCATGCTGGTCAAACATGACGTGAAAGTAATCCACACCGTCCGGCGCCGCATCCACCCGAACAGATTGGTCGTTGACCAGATCTTTGGCGGCTACAAGTGCCTCGGGCAGGCTGAAAAGCACCTGCGCGCGCCAGCCACCGATCATCATCCGGTGGTGCGGGGACACGAGCAGGTCACGTGTCGGAAGTGCATCGCCCAGCGCGCCTGCCGCTATCCGAATAGGGCGGAGATCGGGCTTGGCGGCAAGGTTATGGCCTGACAGCGTACGGCTGCCGATCCACCGTACGGGTTGCAGCCCGGTGTCGCGGGTCAGCACCAGGTCTCCGACCTCAAGATCCTCGACCGGGCGGGCGCCGTGTTCAGTCATCACCAGCACGCCGCGGGTCAAGCACAACGTGTTGTCGTTACCCTCGACCCCTGTAATCTGGATGTTGTCGATCGCGATGTCCTCGAACTTATCGGTCGAGTTGTTGTGCGAGATCCGCAGATCCAGTGTTTCGCCGGTGCCGTTGATATCAGCTTTGTAGGTTGTGAACCGGTCGCTGATGGGCGAGCCCTCACCAAAACCGTCAAGATTGTTGTCGACCCGTGGTTGTCCACTGTTGGACCCCTCTTCGACCCCGAAGATCTGTTCATAGGGGCCACCATCGATACTCACTTCAACAGTAAAACTGGTATTAGCTTCCCAACTGTCGGTGATTTTCGTCTGAGGCGAGAATCTCCATTCCGTTTGGGCAAGGTCTACACTGAATTCAAGGTTCTTGTGCCCGCTTATATCAATACCTGTTGCTTCTAGAGTTCGTGTTCCGTCGGCATTTACTCCATCGACACTATCAAGGTCATTAGAAGCCAGAAACTTTCCATCGGAGCCTTTGTAATCATAGTCCCCGGACAGGGCATCATTACTGTTGGATATAGTAAAGAAGTCCGAAACCTTATTCGGTCCATCGCGACCAGTAGTTACGGTTACGCCGCGACCATCCGTAATTTCAAAATCACCAAGTGAATTTGTTTTACCAGCTACAGTCTCATTTTCGAAGTCTTCTTCGAAGATTGTATTCGGCATTTGAATTCCTGTCCTAAGCTTCGGTCGCTCTCACGACTGTTGCTTGGACATTAGATGGATCGGGAATCGATGAACAAATCAAAATTCAGAATCCCGCAAATCTGTAGTTTTCCGCTCATAGATGCGTATCGGCAACGGTTCCAGCGGCGGTCAATCGCGCCAATGAGCGTTGAAGAAACTGCACTTTTCAGGATGTGCCGGGTAATTGAGCATGTTGCCGCCGAATATTGGGGTATTGGGCCAAAAACAGGGCCGATCTGATCCGAATCACGTGTAGGCAGATCGGCTGACCGGCATGCAGGTCCTGGTGTTGGATCAGGACCGGAATGCGGTCAGGGCGCCGGCTGTCCCCACCAAATCGCAGCTCGACAGAACTGGCGCCGCCAGCGGAAGGCCGGAACTGTTGTGCTCCAGTTCTGGAAACAGTTCCAAAAGTTCGGATCGCGCGTCGGCGTCGACCGCGGCCAGCCCATCGGCATGGGGATGAAAACTCTCGGTCTCGGCACCCTCTGCGAAGATGATCTCATGCCTGTCGAACAGCACATGAACATACTCCACTTCGCTGATGGAGGTATCTCTATAGACCGAGTGATCGTTGATCAGGTCCTTTGCCGCGACCAATGCGCTCGGTAGCCCGTAAAGCGCCTCGGCCTTCCAGTCCGAAATTAGCATTCGGTGGTTCGGCGACACCAGAAGGTCGCGCTCTGGCAGGTTGCGCCCAAGCGCGCCGGCCCTGATCCGCACCGGCTGGTGTTTTGAGAAGGTCCTCAGGTGATCTGGTGCCAGGGTCCGCGACCCGATCCAGCGTACCTCCTGTGCTCCGTTGTCTCGGGTTATCACCAGATCACCGATCTCTAGGTCTTCGATGCAGCGTTCGCCGTTTGCCGTCAAAACCCGCGTGCCGCTGGCCAGGCAGATCAGGTCGCCTTCGATAAGGATATTGTCGAGGGCGATGTCCTCAAATGTCTGGTCAGAGTTGAAGTGCCTGATCTGCAGCGCAAGCGTAGACCCGGTGCCGCTGATCGCCTGGGTGAAGGTTTGAAACGTGGTCGTGATCTCTGCGCCGTCGCCAACTGTATCGAGGTCCGTATCGATTTGAGGCGCTGTGTTGAGCCCTGTGCCTTCTACCGCCAGTATCGTCTCAAAAGCTCCACCATCGATGCTTACACGAACGTCGAAGGATGTGTCCGAATCCCAGCGGTCCATGGACGCCTGCGCAAGGTCGATGCTGAAGGACAGGTTTTCGTAGCCTGAGATGTCGATGCCATCAGTCGACAGAATACGGTCTTCGCTCGCCGGAACCCCGCTGATGCTGTCCAGGTCGTTTGATGCAAGAAAAAGGCCATCCGCGCCACCGTAGACATAGTCAACGCCGACCTCCCCCGAACCATCTGTGACAATGAAAAAGTCACCTTCCGAACTGCCGTCCGTCCCGGTTGTCACACTTCCGCTGCCATCCGAGATATCAAACGGACCGATTGTCGAAACAATCGCGCCTTCGGTTTCGTCATCGAAATCTTCTGAGAACAGAATATCGGCCATGCAACGCCCCTATTACCAAATGCAAATAACGTATTCGACAAGAGCCATCTATTGGTGATTCTGAGCCCGCTGCAATCGGAAAGTTGAAATAGCGTTAATTCGGCTTCACAACTTTAGAACTATATATCTGCATACGTGTGAAGCTCGGCCGCGCCGCCCGGGTGGGTCACTGCGCCACGATAGGTTTTACCGACAAGTTGCGCGTATTTCCAAAGCGCGCCCGAGGCGTAGATTGTCTCGCGTTGCCCGGTCCAATCGGCCTTTCGTGCGGCAAGCTCTTCGTCGCTCAGCGCCACGGAAATCTCGCCTGTCAGGGCGTTCAACGTGATCACGTCACCATTGCGCAGCAGCGCGATGGGTCCGCCATGCGCGGCTTCCGGTCCCACATGTCCGACGCAGAAGCCCCGTGTGGCGCCCGAGAACCGCCCGTCCGTGATCAGCGCCAGCTTTTTGCCCATTCCCTGCCCGCTGAGGGCTGCGGTTGTCGACAGCATCTCGCGCATGCCCGGGCCGCCCGACGGACCCTCGTTGCGGATCACGATGACCTCGCCTTCTTTGTAGTTGCGCGCCTGCACTGCCGCGAAAGCATCTTCTTCGCATTCGAATACCCGTGCCGGACCACTGAACACCAGTTCGTTTCCGGTCATGCCCGCGATCTTTACAATTGCGCCTTCGGGCGCAAGGTTACCTTTTAACCCGACAACGCCGCCGGTTGTGCTGATCGGGGTCTCGACCGGATAGATGACACGACCGTCCGCTTCGCGCGTGACCTTGTCGATTTCAGTCCCAATCGTTTCCCCCGTGGCGGTCATGCAATCCTCGTGGACAAGGCCGGCCTTTCGCAGCTCCTTCATCACCACAGGCACACCGCCAGCCTCGTACAGGTCCTTGGCCACATACGCGCCACCTGGTTTCAGGTCGACGAAATAAGGGGTATCGCGAAAGATCTCGCAAACATCTTCCAGGAAGAAGTCGATGCCAGCCTCATGGGCAATCGCGGGCAGGTGAAGCCCCGCATTGGTTGATCCACCGGTGCAAGCTACCACCCGCGCCGCGTTCTCAAGGCTTTTGCGTGTGACGATGTCACGAGCGCGGATGTTCTTCTCCAGCAGGTTCATGATCGCCTGTCCCGAGGCCTCGGAATACTGATCCCGGCTCTCATAGGGTGCCGGCGCCCCGGCGGAATTTGGCAGCGCCAGTCCGATGGCCTCGGATACGCAGGCCATTGTATTGGCTGTAAACTGTCCGCCACAGGCCCCGGCCGAGGGGCAGGCTACGGCTTCGAGTTTTTCAAGTTCACATGTGCTCATATTACCGGCCTGATGCTGCCCGACCGCTTCAAACACGTCCTGTACGGTCACATCTTTGCCGTCCAGTCGTCCGGGCAGAATTGAACCGCCGTAAATGAACACGGACGGCACGTTCAGCCGAACCATGGCCATCATCATGCCGGGAAGGCTTTTGTCGCATCCGGCAAGACCCACCAGTGCGTCATAGCAATGCCCGCGCATGGTGAGTTCAACGGTGTCTGCGATTGCCTCGCGGCTGACCAGCGAGGACCGCATGCCCTCGTGTCCCATGGCGATCCCGTCGGTAACGGTGATCGTGGTAAACTCACGCGGGGTTCCGTTCGCCGCTTTTACGCCGAGTTTGACCGCCTGTGCCTGCCGGCTCAGGGCAATGTTGCAGGGTGCGGCCTCGTTCCAGCATGTGGCCACACCGATAAATGGCTGATGGATTTCGGCTTCGGATAGGCCCATCGCGTAGTAATAGGACCGATGTGGCGCGCGCTCGGGCCCTTCGGTCACATGGCGGCTTGGCAGGATTGATTTGTCAAAGCGGCGCGCGTCCATTGTGGCCTCCCGTTGGCTGTTTTGCTGGGATCAGCCATAGGCGAGCCCGACGCCGAGTACAAGCTGACGGCGGTTGCGGGTCCCCGCTTGGGGAACCAGGGACCCGCTTCTACATGGGACCGCCCAAAAAGGATCGAACCCATATAGAGACGTCCGCTTGTGCGACACAAAACACACATGCGAACGGGTGTGCCCAACCCGAAGACCCGGAAGATAGGGACGGCCTGATGCAAGACGCATTGGGGAAGCCGGGCAAAAACAGCGCCCGGCGGCGTCCACAGAGGCATGTGCCCTTATCGGATCATACGGTGTCTGAGTGGGCGGGGCATGCGGTGTTTTTCTTGTCCGAACAGCCCCGGCGTTCCTATACCCAACGCCGCGTCTCAGCCGCAAACCGCGAAGGCTGGGACCCGCAAACACGTGACTTACCTTACGGAAGAAATACGGCAAGCGGCGGGGGCGCTGTGCAAAACAATTGCCGTCCATGTATTGGGGTGGTGCGCGCCATGCATTTGCATGGCGAGACGCTGCCAGTATGCATCGGTCGGGATGCCGAATGCATGGGGCAAATACCTGTAAAGTCTAAGCACGGAGGGTTTGTAGGTGCGCGGGTCCTCCTTGGGGGACGAGGACCCGCGCCTGCATGGGCGCACCAACCGTGGTGCTAGCCTGCAGTCGGTGTCGGCCCGGTAAACTGGTGCAGCCAGGACCAACAATTGTCCACTCTGACAGCCCCGGGGTCGCAGCAGCAGTGCGGGCAACACAACTTGGGGGGCCAGCCGCTGGGGGGTGCGGCTGGCATTGTGTTTGCCTGCAACTGGAGACCGCCTCGGTGGCCAGTTTATTCTAGAGTGGTAAGCTGTCAGGGCGGGAGGAATGATTTACCCTGGTGAGCTTGGGGCAATAAGTACATTGGGTTTATTAATTATCCAACTGCGTACCCCACTGCACTTGATCGCGTGGCTTACGCTGGGTCACCCTAAGACCTGCGGATGGGATCAATACCCGCGCACAAGCCCGTTTCCAAGTGCTTGAACTGCCGCGGAAATTCGATTTGAAGTCCCCAGTTTCAGGAACACGCGCCGCAGGTACGCATCGACCGTATGTGGCGAGATGTCCATAATATCAGCGATTACGCCATTGCTTTTGCCGCGAACCACCCACCGCAGCAATTCCGCTTCACGCTCGGACAGTGAAGGTGGCTCGGGCAGTTGTTCGCGCTGCAGGCGGCAGTACCGTAGGTGCGCTGTCTGGCATACGGCCTGATACTTGAACATGTCCGGGGCATCGACAGTGCTGCGACCGAACCCGAGCCCGAAGTACCCATTCCGGCTATTGGGTCCGAAAACCGGGATGGCCAGGCCGTCCCCCAGCGTCTGAAAGTCGGCACGCGCCATGAAGGCTTCTTCCTTGTCGGACAGCGTGCGAAGAGTGCGGATGTTGCTCCACCTGAATGGCGTTTCGGTCGCGCCGGCGGCCGCCACGATCGGGTCGTCGCGGTAAAGCTTTTCGGCGATATAGCACTTGACCCATTCCTCGGGAAAACCGTGAGCTGCAACACGCACCCGACCCTCATCGGCGGATCCCAGCGGAGGAAGGTGGTGGTAAGAGACCTGTTTGAAGCCCGAGGCCAGAAAATATTCTACTGCAGCGTGCCACAACTGTTCGGCCCAGGCCGCGCCTACAGACGCGGAAAAGAAGGACTCGAGTGCCGGATCAGAGCGTTTCGTTCCTAGTGCCATGCCAAAATGATCTGGTGTTAGAATTGCTTTACCTTAGGTCACCTTACTCGCATTCATAGTTTTGTCCGAGTTGTTTGTTCAACCGTTTCAATAAAATGTGCATTTTCCCGAGGCAATGCGGATGAGAAAGCTGTTTGAAGAGTATGTTGCCGGCTGCGCTGTGTTCGCACCGCGGGCCAGTGTCTGGCGGATGGTGCTGGTCGTGGCCAGCGCGGTCGCGGGTCAGGTGGTCGCGACAGTCGCTGTCTTTCCTCTATTTGCGTTTTTCGTGTCTATGGCCACGGAGCAGCCCTTTGATGCGGAACTCGCAAAGCTGAGTGCGCTGGGCTCGCCACTGGCATTGGTCGCTGCACTGACGTCATTTCTTGGCAGTATTCTATTTGTCTGGGGTTCGGTTCGCCTTTTGCACGGGATCAACCCCCGGGCATTGCTGTCATTCCGGTATCGGTTTGAATGGCGCGACATGCTGATTGGATTTGCCGCTGTCATCGGGATCGGTATCGTCGCGGTGCTGCTGTCGCTACCAGTGCAGGCATATGTTCCGAATGTCAGTTGGCCGGTCTGGCTGTTTTGGGTGGGTCCGGTCCTGGCCGTGACCCTTATCCAGGTTTTCGCCGAGGAGTTGCTGTTTCGTGGGTACCTTCAGTCTCATCTTGCCGCCCGTTTTGCCAATCCGCTGATCTGGATGGGAGTTCCGTCGGTTCTTTTCGGTGCAGCCCACATTGGCAACGCAGCCGCCTTTGGATCCAATGCCTGGCTGGTTCTTCTGGCACCGACACTGGTCGGACTGATCGCGGCTGACGTTACGGCGCGCACCGGCGGGATCGCGGCTGCGGTCGGCATCCATCTGGGCAACAACGCACTGGGTTTGCTTCTGGTCGCGGTGCCAGGCCCCTTCGGGGTTGTCAGCCTCTTTACCCATCCGCTTGATCTGAGTGATGCGGCGTCGGTCCGGCCATTCATCTTGATGAACATCGCCGTCATTCTGGTCGGCTATGGCCTGTGGCTGCTCTACCTGCGCCTGCGCGCCCGGTGATTGCAACACTGCGGCGAGGTGGTTAAGTAAGCGCCGAAGCACTGAGGCAGGCGCACCATGAACTGGATTTCGAACTATGTTCGCCCAAAGATAAACTCGCTCTTCTCGCGCCGGGAAGTGCCTGAAAACCTGTGGACCAAATGCGATGAATGCGGGCAGATGCTGTTTCATCGCGAACTCAGTGACGCGTTGAATGTCTGTCCGAACTGCAACCATCATATGTACATCAGCCCGCGTCAGCGGATGGCCAATCTGTTCGATGGAGGTCTGTACACGGATGTACCCGTACCGGAACCGCTGACAGATCCGCTGAATTTTCGGGATCAGAAGCGGTACACAGACCGTTTGCGAGATGCGCGGCGCGACAGTGAGGGTCATGATGCGATGCTGGTCGGTGAGGGCGCGGTCGGGCGGCTGAAGACCATCATAGCGGTGCAAGACTATAAGTTCATGTCGGGCTCGATGGGTATGTTCGTCGGCAATGCGATTGTCGCTGCGGCAGAACGCGCTGTGGAACTGGGATGTCCGATGGTCCTGTTTTCGGCAGCGGGTGGTGCGCGCATGCAGGAGGGGATCCTGTCGCTGATGCAGATGCCCCGTTCGACGGTGGCCGTGCAAATGCTAAAGGAGGCGCGGCTTCCCTATATCGTCGTGCTGACCAATGCCACCACAGGAGGTGTGACCGCCAGCTATGCGATGCTGGGCGATGTACAGATCGCCGAGCCGAACGCACTGATCTGTTTTGCCGGTCCCCGCGTGATTGAGCAAACCATTCGCGAGACGTTGCCCGAGGGATTTCAGCGGGCGGAATACCTGCTGGACCACGGCATGCTGGATCGGGTCGTCGATCGCAAGGATATGCGGGTCGAATTGGGAACGATCCTGCACATTCTGATGAAGCAGCCGCCGATGGTCCGGGGCGATCTTCCGGCTCCGAGCATTCCCGAAGACACCCTCGCCGAACCGGCGCCCTCACAACCACCGCAGGACCCGGCCGCGTGACCGGACCATCCAGCGACCTTCTATTGCATCGCATGATGGGGCTGCACCCCAAGGTGATAGACCTGTCACTTGGCCGGATGCACCGCCTCCTGGGGGCCCTTGGCCATCCCGAACGCAAGATACCGCCCGCCATTCATATTGCCGGTACAAATGGCAAAGGGTCAACGCAGGCAATGATCCGTGCCGGGCTGGAAGGGGCGGGTTATGTCACGCATGCCTACACCTCCCCCCATTTGGCGCGGTTTCACGAGCGGATCACCGTATCCGGTTCAACCATTGATGAGCAGGCGCTAACCGAGATCTTGGCGGTATGCGAGGATGCAAATCAGGGGCGTCCGATCACCTATTTTGAGATCACGACGGCCGCCGCCTTTGTCGCCTTCGCGCAGTCCAAAGCGGACTACACCCTGTTGGAGGTCGGTCTGGGCGGGCGGCTCGACGCGACGAATGTGGTGGCGCCCGCGGTGTCGGTGATCACACCGGTATCCTATGACCATCAGCAGTTTCTGGGGGACAGCCTGACGCAGATCGCCGGGGAAAAGGCGGGCATCCTGAAATCCGGCGTTCCCGCGGTGATTGCGCCGCAACACGCCGAAGCGGAAGCGGTCATCGATGCCGTCGTCGACCGCAAGGGGATCGAGGCAAGCTGGGGCAACCGTGCTTGGCAGGTTTGGGAGGAACACGGCCGCATGGCGTTTCAGGATCAAAGCGGGTTGCTGGACCTCCCGCTGCCTAAGTTGATCGGCGCACATCAGGTGGTGAACGCAGGAACGGCTCTGGCAACGTTAAAGCAGCTTGGGGTCGGGGACGCGGAACGTGCGGTGACCGATGCCAACTGGCCCGCCCGCCTGCAAAGGTTGAGGACAGGTCCGCTTGTCGAGCTTGCCGAAAAGGCCGAGCTGTATCTGGATGGGGGTCACAACCCCGCGGCCGGCGAAGCGCTGTCCGAAGCACTGACCCGTCTGCCGCGCCGCCCCTTGTATTTGATCTGCGGCATGCTCAAGACGAAGGATGTGCAGGGATACCTGCGTCCGCTTGTCTCTGTCGCTAAGGGTGTTCGGACCGTGTCCATTCCCGGAGAAACGGCGACTTTGTCCGCAGATGATACGGCACAGGCAGCCGTGGCGGCGGGGTTTGCTGCCGCCTCAGCCGCGTCCAGTGTTGCCGAGGGGATCGCGCAGATCATGGCTGAAGATCCGCACGCACGGGTACTGATTTGTGGATCGCTGTATCTGGCGGGGGTGGTTCTGCGCGAGAACGGCTAGAACCCACTGATATGTTGGACGACAGGATTGGATGGGCGGAACCGCCCAACCACCAATGCCATCCTTGGATCAGATCGCGTCTTCGATCCAGCCTTGCAGCGCGGCCTTGGGGGCTGCACCGGTCTTGTTGCTGACCACCTTCCCGTCTTTAAACAGGAACAGCGCCGGGATACCGCGCACACCCAATTGGCTGGGTGAGCCCGGGTTTTCATCAACATTCACCTTTGCGATCTTGACCTTGCCGTCGAACTCTTCGCTCAATTCCTCAAGTGCGGGTCCGATCTGCTTGCAGGGTCCGCACCATTCAGCCCAAAAGTCCACAACCACCGGAATATCCGATTTCACAACCTCGTCGTCAAAGGTTCCGTCGGTTACCTTTACTGTAGCCATCTTTGGCCTCCTGAACACTGCAATCCTCTCACTGTTCTGAAAACTAGGGAGGCGCCCCCCACGGGTCAATGGGTAGTGCCGGATTGCAACACCACACTCACGGCATCGTGGTGCAGTTCGCTAAAGCCGCCGGTTGTTGTCCAGAGCACGCCTGCCCGAATGCGGTGCTCAGGATAGACTTCGGCCATGGCGACCGCATAGAGCGCAAGCTGACCTGCGATCGCGGCGGGCAACTGCCTGGGCGGATGGGCATTGGACTTATAGTCGATGATCCAGACGTCATGGTCGGTGATCACCAGGCGGTCGATTTGCCCCCTCATAAGACGCCCGCCCAGGCCCGCGACCCGCCCCGCCACCGGTACTTCGGTCAGGGCCCCCGCGGCAAACATCCAGGACAGAGCGGGGGTCGTGATCAGGCGCCTTGCGGCCGAGATCAAATCTGTCCACGTATGCTCGGGCACTGTGTCTTCTAGCGCCGACAGCAGGCCTCGAGCGGCCGCGTCCCACTCCCCGGGCGACAGTCCGGGCAAACGCTCCAGAAGCCGGTGCAGGGCCAGCCCTTCGCGGCGGGCGGTTTCTGCACCGGCGGGGCTGCGCGGCGCGGCGGTACTTACTTCGTCTGCTGTACCGGGCAGAAAATCCGCACCATCCCGGGACGGAAGGATTGGTGCCTCGGGGTTTACCGGTGCGGGCGGCGCGGACGTGACCCATGGCGGCGGCGATGGGACATGCACTGCGCCTGTGGGGACTTTCGCGAGTGTCCCGGGCGACCACCGGTGCTGTTGCACAAGATTGCCCGTGGTCGCATCCGCTGCGCCGCAGCTCTCCAACGCCTGTTGCACCGCCGCATACCAGCTGCCTTCACGTGGTGTGTCGCCTGCTCCGGCGACAACCAGCCATTGCTCGGCACGTGTCATCGCCACATACAGCAGGCGCCACCGCTCCTCCGCGTCGAGGGCCTTTCGTTGTGCGCTCGCCTCGCGTAGCACACGCGGCCGTCCCTGTTCGTTTGTGACCTTCAGGGTCGCCAGATCCGCCCCCAGCGGGATAAGGGCATCGTTATTGGCGTCGCTGGGGTTGCCGGTATCGGGAAGGATGACAACGGGCGCTTCAAGACCCTTCGCGCCATGGACGGTCATCACACGTACTTCCCCCGTTCCCGCGTCTAGCTGGCGCTTCACCTCGGGGTTTCCCTGGCTCATCCATGCCAGAAAACCGGTAAGGCTTGGCGGCTCGGACCGCTCGTACTCAAGTGCCAGGTCCAGCAGGGCGTCGACCGCCTCCATCGCTTCGGGCCCCAGGCGCGCAGCCACGCGACCGGCGGCGCCGTGCCGGATCAGGATCCTGTTCAACAGCTCAAAGGGGCGCAGGTAGTCAGCGGTCCTGCGCAGGTCGTCGACGATCTCCCACGCCATCGGGAAATCCTCTGCCCTGGTTTCAAGGCTGCGGATCAGCGTCCCGTCACGGCCATGCGCAAGGGAAAAGAGGTCCTGCTCGCTCAACTGAAACAGCGGGGACCGCAGCGCTGCCGCAAAGTTCAGGTCGTCGGACTCGGTGTTGATTGCGCAAAGCAGTCCCAGCAGGTCCTTTACGATCAGCTGGTCATTGACCCTAAGGCGGTCGGCACCGGCCACCGGTACTTTGGCGGCGGCAAGCGCCGAAAGGATCGCGCGAAACATCGTACCGCGACTGCGGACCAGGATTAGAAAATCGCCCGCTGCAACCGCGCGCCCGCTACCGGGGAGTTCGACGTGTCGTTCCAGTTTATCGGCGATCCAGTCTGCGAGCTTGCCCGCCAGAAGGCTCGTCGCACTCCCCGATCGGTCGTAGTCGACCGGATCATCCCAGGGACTGTCCGGCGCGTCTGGATCCTTTTCCTGCCACGGCCAAAGTTCCACCCGACCGGGGAGTTCGGATTTGAAGGCCAGATGATCCGCGGTCGCGATACCTGGGAGTGCAGCAAAGGTCTGGTCCACCACCTCGAGAATGGGCGCGGCCGAACGGAATGAATGCAGCAGATCGCATCGCTCCAACGCATCGTCGGCATCTGTGAGTGCATCGGAATAGCGTTGCTCCTGAGCCCCAAAGGCGGCGGGGTCGGCCCCCTGAAAGGAATAGATCGATTGCTTGCTATCCCCGACGACAAAGACGGTGCGTGCGCGATCCGTGGTCCCCGCACCCGCGAAGAACTCTTGTGTGAGGGCATCTATCACCCGCCATTGTGCCGGGCTGGTGTCTTGCGCCTCATCAACCAGCAGGTGGTGGATGCCGCCGTCCAGGCGGTAGCGGACCCAATCGGCCGCATCGCTTTGGCTGAGCAAACTGTCCGTTGCACGGATCATGTCATCGAATTCCAGCACCCCAAGGGATTGTTTGGCTGCGTCGTATGCGGGCACAAAGCCTTGGGCGAATTCCAGCAGTGCTTGGGTTTGTTCCAATGCAGCTACGGTCCGCTGATGATCCAGCGTGTCGCTCACGGCCTGCGCCAACGTCTGCATGTGCTCGGGTGCGTTCGGCACAATGGCCGTCAACGCCTTTGTGCCCAGGTGCTGTGTTTTTGGACCACCTTCGGCATTCACGAAAAACCTGCTGAGTTGCTCAAGGCTGTCGTTGGCGCCTGTGCGCAGGGCGCGTATGGCGGCGAGCGCTTTCTTTTCGGTGGTACCGCCATGCGTTGATATCCCGGCAATCAGCGCATCCAGTTCGTGTGGTGACAGCGCGGTTGTCAAATCCGGGACCGGCGCATTCAGTCCAAATGCCCGGATCACGGTGTCGCTGGAAGGGGCGAGCACCAGCCGGTCGCGGTGCCGGATGATTTCCGCCAAGGTCTCGGCCAGTGCCAGGTCCTTGCGGGACAGATATGGGGCGATCCGGTCAAAACCGCCGTTGGCCTTGCCCGCCAGTTCGTCGAGCACCCGCATGCGCAACCGGGCAGCGCCGCGTTCCTCAAGCACCTGAAAACCCGGGACCACACCGGCCTCGAGCGGAAAGCGGCGCAGCTGCGTCTCGCAAAACGCATGGATGGTCTGGATCTTAAGACCGCCCGGCGCCTCAAGCGCGCGCGCAAACAGGGTGCGCGCGCGCGCCAGATCCCGGTCCGATATGCCAAGCCGCGCCTCATCCAGTGTTCCCAGCGCGGTACGCAGCGCTGTGTCGGGCAGCATCGACCACTGGCCGAGCCGTTGAAACAGTCGGTTCTGCATCTCGCCCGCCGCGGCTTTGGTATAGGTCAGACAGAGGATGCGTTGCGGATCGACACCGTGCAAAAGCAAGCGCGCGACACGGTCTGTCAGAACCCGTGTCTTACCCGAGCCTGCGTTCGCGGACACCCAGGACGAACGATCCGGGCGCCCGGCACGGATTTGTGCCTCGGTGGCGCTGTCGCGGCGCGTCATTCCAGCACCTGGAGCTCTGCCGGATCGCTGTCCTGCCACTCACCACGCCGCGCCAGATGATCGTAGTCGCCATCGGCATAGGCAAACTTGGGCCGCAAACGTGCAACCATCGCCGCGCCCCCCGACTGGTAGGCCGAGATCAACGCCGTCAGCGACGCCCAGTCCGTGTCCAGAGACCCGCGGTCGGCTGTAAGGTCCCGCGTGCCGCCGGTCCCGCCCAGCCCGATCAGATGCAGGGCTACAATGTCACCCACCGGCGGATCGCCAAAACCGCCGCGCAGGGCGATACCGGCCTCAAGAGGAAGCTGTTTGTGAAATTTTCGGGCTTCCGAAAGCGAGGGGAGCGTTCCCTTGTAGTCGTAGATGGCGGCTTGAGGTCCGCGCCGGTCCAGGCGGTCCGCGCGGGCGGACAGTAAGAAGGGACGTGGTGTGCCGGTCAGGGCAACCTCACCGGCAACCTCGATACCGTGGGGGTCGGCCAGGGCGCGCCGTTCAGCCTCACTGCGAATGATGAAGTCCTTCAGCGCCAGAAGACGCTGAGCCCAAAGCTGTTGCAATGCGGGCCACGGCACATCCTCGGTCAGGGTGATGCGGATCACTCGCTCCAGCACCGCCGCCGCATCGTCCGGGAGGTCGCCGGGTGTTGCCCGGATAAATCTCTCCATAACCCGGTGGGTCAGTGTCCCGCGCATCAGCGCGTCTGCTTCGGGTATGAGCGCCTGCAAAGGGCGCAGCCGCAGGACACGTGCGGCATAAACCGCATAGGGATCGCGGATCAGCCGATCGATCTGGGTCACGGGCAGTGTTCTTGGAAACGCGTCGGGCGGAACAACAGGGGCTGGGCGTTTGGCGCGGGGCAGTGCGCTGTCCGGACGCTCCAACGTTGCGGCAAGTGCGGTCCAACCGGCCCCTGCTGCGCGCATGCGGCCGAGCGCCTTTGGTCCCTCCTCGGGCAGCCCCTCAAGCAGATTGGTCAGGCGCAACAGCCAGCGTGTGGGCACGGTTGGCGCCTCGCCCTGACGTAGGGCGCGTGAAAGGACGACCCGGGGCGCGCAAACGGCCTGCTGAAAGTCATGCGCTGAAAGCCCGATGCGCTGCTCTGGCAGGGGCAAGCCCAGCGCATCGCGCATGCCACGGCTCAGCCAGGGGTCCGGCGGCGGGAGCCTTGGCCAGATGCCTTCGTTCAAACCGGCGAGCAGCACAAGATCGGCCGTCTGAGTGCGCGCCTCAAGCGTTCCCCATATCGATATCCGAGGGTGCGCCGCGAAGGGCGCATCAGGCACATCGCGCGTGGACAGAACCGAGCGCAGCAACAGGGGATACTCGGATCGGGGAATGTCACCGCCTGCATCCGCGTTTGCCTCCAGCTCTTCGAAGGCTTGTGCGGCGGCCTGGCCCGCTTCGGCCTGCCACAGTGCCCCGGCACTGCCTGGAGGTGCGCCCGGCCCGGCGGCAAGGCGTTCCAGTACCCCGCGGTGGCACGCAAGCTGATCTGCCAAGGACCCGGCTTCGCGACCGGTGGCGCAGGTTCGCAGAAACGCGGACAACCAGGACGCCCACTCCGGTTCCCAGGGCGCGCTGGATTGCCGCTCGAGCCAGTGCTCCGAAACCTGGGGCGTGCTGTCCCGGCGCAGACAGGCCTCAAGGGCGGCGGTCTGTCCAAGATGCGTGCCGCGCCCTTGCCCGGATGTGCTTGCGGTGAGCGGGTGTTTGAGCACAGCGAGGAGACGCGTTGGATCCACATCATTGCAAAGCGCCTCGGCTGTCAGGCGCAAAAGGGCCCCCGGCGGTGTCAGATCCAACGGCCGTCCCGCGCTGTCATCCGGTGCCAGACCCCAGCGATGCAGCGCGTTCGTCACGCGCCGCGCCAATTGCCGATCTGGAGTGATCAGCGCGGCAGTCTGGCCGGTTTCAACCGTGTGCCGCAAGATCAACGCCAGCGTTTGGGCCTCGCGCACGGGGTCTTTGGCCTCAATCAAAGCTAAGTTCTGTGTCGCGCTGGCCAGCTCCGACGCCAGCGCTGGCCCATCGGTGCGCCATTGGTCGGTAACCGGCGCGGGGCGCAACGCCAGCGAAACCAGCCGATTGCGGGATGGGTGGGGCGTTTGATCAGGTGCCCAAGCCGGTACTTCGGACGGTGTCACGCCCAGGGTTCGGCAGATCCGAGCCAGCCCCCATTGCGGATGGTCGACCGGGGCATCCAGCCCGGTTTCTGCCAGCGCGCCCCAAACCGAAGCCGGTAGATCACCGTCCAGTCCCGGCAAGATGACGGCGCCCTGCGGCAGCCTTGCGACAGCGGCCATCAATAGTGCGGTCGCACCCCGTGATCCAGTAGAACCGGCGACAATAACCGGATGCGCCGGCGGGTGCTCGGCCCAAGTGCGGATCAGCGTTTCAACTGCATGGCGCAGACGGGACTCGGCGTCGGTGGCGGGTTCCTTTGGGTCGTCCATCACCTCGCCAATAAGCGACAGAAATTCAAGGCTTCGTGTCCAGTGCCCGGCGGCGTTCTCGGGATCGAGTGTCCGGAACCGCTGTGGGCTAACCGCCTCGATCTGCATCTCTCCACTGAGGGCGGCAAGGCTTTCGGCCAGCGGATAGGGGGCACTGTCGGCGGCGATACTCGGGTCGGCCCGTAAAGCTTGTCGAACCAGTTGTGAAAGTCTTAGGGTGCGTCGGACCGGCGGATCTGCCGGGGGGAGGTCGGGCACCAGCTCCGTCACTGCCTGCAAGGGCCTGATCGTTGGTTGGAGTGCGATCGCCCCGTCTTCGAGCAAATCGGTCAGACGGCGGCGGGCACGCTCGGTGTTCACGAAAATCCGGGTGCGCGCCAGCAGTGTCGGGGCACGGCCCACCGCCCGTTGCCGAAGGCCCAAGATCAGACCTGCGGCGAAGTCTGCACCCGGTGGTAGCGCGAAGACCCGGGCGGTCCCATCGGCAAGAGGTGGAAACAGCAGTTCAGACATTACCGACCATCGCGTCGGCCAGCGGCAGGCTTTGAGGTTGCCCGACATTGCACCACTGTCCCGGATATACCTTTCCCCGCAACACACCTTGCGACAACATCAGATCCCACACCGCATTCAGCGAAAAGACCGTCTGAGAAAAATGCACGAGTGGTGCGGTATCGATAAGCTGCAGACCGGTGTACACGAATGGTGCCTCGGCGGCGTCGCCGCGCCGTTTCAGATGGCCATCCTTGCCGCGAAAGAAGTCGCCCGGGCCCGGGTCACCGATTGCCCGATCCTTTGCCACCAGCAGGAGTTCGGCACCGCCCTGCGGGGGCGGCGTATCCAGGATCTGCAGCGGGTTGGGGCCAGCCCAGGCGATATCCGAATTGATCGTCCAGACCGGCGAATGTCCCAGCAAGGGCAATGCGTGCCGAAGTCCACCGCCGGTGTCCAGAAGTTCAGTCTCGCGCGATAATGTTATCTGAACACGTCTCTCCTGCGCTAGATGAGCCTCAAGCGGATCAGGAAGATAATGCGTGTTCACGACAATCCTGCGCACCCCGGCTTCAATCAGAGGGGTGAGTGCATGGTCGATCAGCGGGCGCCCGGCGACGCGGATCATCGGCTTGGGCAGATCTTGGGTTAATGTGCCCATCCGGGTGCCGCGCCCGGCGGCGAATACCATGGCCGGGTAGGCGGTGATCATGTCATCGCCCCCGGTAGCGGACCGGGCGCTTCGAGATGATGCGTCACCCACTCCCTAAGGGTGGCGAGTTCTGGATGCGCAAGGTCCTGGAGCAGATTGTTCCAGACGCGCGGCATCAGGTCGACATATCGGGTGTTGCCCCGCTGAACCCAGAGTCGTGCAAAGATCCCAAGGATCTTGAGGTTCCGCTGCGCGCCCAGTGTTGCGTATGCGCGCTCAAACGCGGGCCCGCCGTGGCCGGTGGCGGCCGAAAACCGGGCCAGCATACCTGCGCGCAGGTTCATTGAGTTGTCGCGCCGCGCGTCCCCAAGTAGCGAGACAAGATCATAGGCCGGGTGTCCGAAACGTGCATCCTGATAGTCCAGCAGGCCGCACCTCGCGGCACCGTTGCGTTCGGGAAGCCAGATCAGATTCTCTGCATGGTAATCAAGCAGGACAATGACACTGGGCGGTTCAAGCGCGCCGCAAAGCTCTGCGATCAATGCAAGAAATTCGGCCCGCGCCGCTTCGGACGGAGCGCGGCGGGTGGCAGGAGCGTACCAGTCGAGGACCTGCAACGCCTCGCGCTGGAAGATGGCCAAGTCATACTCAATCAGACCCTGCGCCCCTGCCGAGCGGGCCTGAAGTTCAGCCAGCAGATCTATCGCCTGTCCGTACAACAACTCTTCGTCTGCTGGTGCATGTTCCAAATGGCGCGCAAACAGATCATCGCCGAAGTCCTCCATCAGGATCAGGCCCAGTCTGCTGTCCTGAGCGTGGATCTCGGGCGCCGAGAGGTGTTGTGACCGCAGTCGCTGTGTCATCGTCAGGAAAGGCGCAACGCTGTGACCGGTCGAAGGATCCGCATCCATCAGGACGGCAGGACCCATTGTGGGATGGCTGAGGCGCAGATAGCGGCGGGTTGAGGCGTCGGGGGCCATTGGAACAACCGTGGCCCCGGACCATGCTGTCCCGGCAATGAACCTGCGGCAAAGCGCCATCCGATCGGTCATGCGACCGCTGCCTTGATCACCCCGGTCCATCCGGCACCTTTTGGCGAGAGCGTGATACGGCGTCCCTGGTCAAAATCAGGGTCCGGCTGCAGATCCAAGGTCAGGCTGCGCTGCGGTGTCATCTCGCCAAGGCGGTCGGGCCACTCGATCAGGGCAAGCACGGAGGCGAAGGCCTCGTCAAGGCCGAGTTCCACCAGTTCCGAGGCGTCGCCAAGGCGGTAAAGGTCCGCATGCCAGATCTCCAGCGGACCCGCACGGTAGGTCTGGATCAGAGTGTAGCTGGGTGACGGGATGTCCTCCGGTGGCTCGTCGGCTTGGCGCTGCAGCGTTTCGATGAGAGCCCGGCAGAACAGGGACTTTCCGGCACCGACCGGTCCGGACATCAGTAATGTGTCGCCCGTGCCAAGTGTCGCGGCGATACGCTGCGCCACGGCGGCTGTCTGTTCTGGGCTTCTTGTCGTTGTCGTCTTCAGCACGCCTGCCCCGACCGGTGTTGCACTGCATTGTCGATTTGTGGCGGGCCCCGGAGCAGGACGCAAGAGGAACGCTGTCTCACAGTCCCAACGGGATCAGTCCCGTCGCCGTTGGGGTAAGCCATCTAGCCGGTTCCCACTACGATGTATGGACTGACATGTCTGTCGGAGACTCTGTCAGTGTGCCTTACTGTCAACCGTCAATTACTCTCTCAACGGCGCCGGACGTCACAGGTTTCAACATGCGAGGTGCCCCCTGATGTGTCACCGGCTGAAGGCGACAATCGAGATCCTGGGGTCAGGACAAAACCGGAGCACATGCGGAAGCCTAGACTGTCCTGTGAACTCACGCTGAAGCGCCGCTATATCTTTGGATCGCGCGGGGCCGCGCAATCTGGTTGGATACTCTTCATACCAGAACAGTTTTTTCCGAACCTCCGCCGCACTTTTGGGGTTGGAACTTGCCTCGTCCTTTCCTGCCGCAGGGTTAGGTCTATGACGTCACGCTACGGGCGGATTGAACGGAATGTGCAATTGCCGGAAGGACATCCGTTGGAGGTGTCAGATGCAGCGGGATTTGTTCGGGCTCGTGCGACTCGGCCAGCGATGCGGATATCACCAACATGGTTGACCCGTCCGGCAACGCGCTGGCCCGCAGCAGCCACCTGCCGCCGGACACCGGCTCAACCAGGGCGTTCCAGCGGTCCTGTCTGTCGGTTTTGAGGACATAGTCGATCAACCCCTGCCAGCCCTCCCCGGGATTGCACTTTTGATCCGCCGCGCGCACAAGGTCCTCGATCCCGGCCGACATCAGGCTGTCAAACGCGTTGAACCCCAGCGCACGCTCAAGCGCGCTGTTGGTAAACAGGATCTGACCTGAGCTGCCAAAGACGGCGACTGCCTCGTGAAGCCTGTCAAGCGTTGCCTGCCCAAGCTCTATTTCGGCTCGGTAGCGCCGCTCCAACATTACATGACCGGAGATGTCTTTGAAAACAAACGCCAGCGCCCCGCGCGGATGCGGGCGGACTGTGACCCTCAGGATCTGGCCCGAGGGCAATGTCCAGTCGTCCTGATAGGGCGTGTCCCCCGTGCGCTCGACAGCCTCCGTCAGGCTGCGCCGCCATGCCGTGAAGTCGGATTGTTCCGGCAGCATGCGGCGGCTGCGCAGCGCTTCGAGGAACTCGCGGAAACTGGGGCGCGCGGCAAGATTGGCCGGGTTGAGATCAAACAGGGAGGTAAGGGCGGGATTGAACAGCGTCAGCTGGCGGTTTCGGTCAAAAATGGCCAGCGCGCTGTCGAGATGGGCAAAAGTTTCGGTCAGGGTCGACATGAAACTCTCAAGGGCCCGCTCGACCCGAATCTGTTGGTCGATGTCCTCGATATGGACAAACTTTCGGTTGTCCGGCGTGCTGGACTGCGTCAGCCGGACCCAGCCCAAGGCAGTTCCATCGGCACTGCGCAACTGCTGCGGCCCGTCCGTCGCGGATGGAAACAACCAGGACACCGCGTTACTTGCTGCCGTCGTCGACACCATGCTGCGTGCGGCCGGGTTCATCGGGCTGAGGGAACCGGTGGCATCCATCTCGAACACCGCGACAGGAGACGTGTCCCGTTGCGCGGTCAGCAGGTCGCGTTCCGCCTCCAGATCCGCGATACGATCAAGCTCCGCGTTCAGGCTTTCCTCACCCGCCGAGGCTATGCTGATCTTAAGCTGTGTGTTCAGCCCAGACACCGAGCCGTTAAAGCGCAGCAATTGCCCGGCTGCTGACCTGGCGTACGTCTGAAAGGCCCTACCATCCCGCAGTAGCCGCGAGAGTTTTGGCTCAAGCCGTTCCTCAACGTCGCCGAGCAGACCAGGCACTTCGGTCCAGGGCTGGCCCGCAAGGGTCAGGATCACGCCCGGCGGTAGGTCAAGCGCAGTCGGATCCCCATAGGCGGTGGAAACGGTATCAAGATCGAAGGCAATGGTGAAACTGGCTGCAGATCCGAGGGTGTCATGTGGCGCAACTTCCTCCGACAGACCAACTGCACGCCGAAAAAGCCGAACTAGAAACGACACGAGTCACCTTTCTGCGCTGGGTTCGGCTGGGAAGGTGGCGAATTATGTTTAACAATCGGTTAAGCCTGAGCGCGCTGGTGCGGCCGGTTGCTATGGGAGCTGGAGGACATTTTCACCCAAAGCACCGCGCGTTACTGTCGGGGGCACTTCAATATCGCTGCGGGCCCAGACAACTTCCACTATTGCGCCGCTGGGCGCAGCCGCAGCGCGCACGCCGCGTCCGCGCAGCCCATTGGCAAAGGTCAGTCGCGCACCTGTCCGTTCAAGAAGCGTTTTTGAGATAAAAAGTCCCAATCCCATTCCGACATAGTTTGGACGATCACTGTCAAATCCCATCGCGGCAGCGCGCCTGCGCAGGAACGGATCCCCGATACGACCCAACAGTTCGGACGGATATCCCCTGCCGTCATCGCCGACCCTGAGCTGTAGTCGTTCATCCGTCCAGTCAAGGTCGACCCAAACCGTGCTCACGGCAAAATCGACGGCATTCTGGATCAGATTGCGAACACCGTGGATCACCTCGGACCGGCGCGAGATCAAGGGTTGATCCGGTGGGCCGATCTTGGTCTCCACCCCGCGCACCCTTAGAATGACGGTTTTCCCACGATCACGGTGGGGTTGGGCGGCTTCGGTGATCACAGTCGAGAAGGGCGCATATCGCATGTGGACATCATCTTTACCGCTGCGTCCCATCTGCGCGAGAATGTCCCGGCACCGGGCGGTCTGTTCGCGGATGAGGGTAAGATCGTCGCGAAGTTCCGGGCGATCCTCAAGCTCATCGGCCAGTTCGGTCGAGGCCAGCATGATGGTGGCTAGGGGTGTGCCCAGCTCATGTGCTGCAGCTGCGACAACGCCGCCAAGCGCGGTTAGTTTCTGCTCCCGCTCAAGTGCCAGCTGCGTGGCTGTAAGGGCTTCTGACATAAGAAAGGTCTCGGTTGAGACCCGGCGGGCATAAACCCCTAGAAAAATAATGGAAATCGACAGTGCCGCCCAGGACCCCGTGATCAGGATCTGTGGCATCTCAAGCATCGTACCGGCATTGGTACGCAATGGAATATAATAGATGCTCAAGGTGCCGATCAAAATCAGGCTTACGGAACCCAGAAGGATGGTCGCGCCGGCGGTCAAGACGGTCGCGGCGATAATCGTTTGCGCCAGAATCAGCGCGGCGAACGGATTGGTCAGCCCCCCGGTCAGATACAGCAGTGCCGACAGCTGCGTGATGTCAAACAACAGGGTAAGCGTCGCGTCGCGCTGTGTAAGTCGCTTGTTTTCCGGATGGATCAGAGTCGCGGCCACATTGAACGAGGCCGAAAGGCCGATCAGCAATATGCACAAGTCTAATCTGAGCTGAATATCCAGGTATTGAGTCGCCAAAATAATGGCTGTCGTCTGCCCTAAAACCGCCAACCATCGCAGATATATCAGGGTTCTAAGGCGAACCCAATTTGTGCGCAGGTGTTGATCTTGAAAGATCTGGTCAAACAGGCCCATACACATCACATAGCGGCCAGGCAGAGGATCGGCAAATCCTCGCTCAGGGTGACAAAAAGGTTAATTGCCCCGGGGAGCTTTGCTATCCATAACTGAAGCCAGAAATCGGAGGACATTATGAACCGCATAACATTGCTGGCCGCGACGGCTACTGTTTCGGCAGTCCTGCTGGGTGGGGCAGCCTACTTCGTGCTGGGAGGTGGAGGCGATAATCGTTTCGCCCAGTGTGATGGCGGCCAGGTGGCTGGCGGCGAAGACCTCATTGGTGGGCCGTTTGAGCTGGTTGATGCACGGTTAGACCAGGCTGTGACTGAAACCGACGTGATTGACGGGATGACGTTGATCTACTTCGGTTACACTTTCTGTCCGGATATCTGCCCCTTCGATGTCTCGCGTAATGCCGAGGCGACCGAAATACTTGAAGAGGGTGGGATCAACCTCACACCCGTCATGATCACGGTCGACCCGCAGCGGGATACGGTGGACGTGATGGCCAACTACGCCGATGCAATGCACCCGCGTATGGTGGGCCTTACCGGATCAGACGAACAGGTCGAGGTCGCTAAGAAAGCCTATCGTGCCTATGGCGCGCGGGCCAGCGGTGGCAGCGGGGAAGACTATCTTGTCGACCATTCAACGCTCAGCTACCTGATGCATTCCGAAGAAGGGTTCTTGGGCTTTTTCCGGCGCGATATAGGATCCCAGGAACTGGCTGACCGGATCGCCTGTTTCGCCGAGGCTATCTAAGGAAGATACGTCAAGCCTGGGGCCTTTGTACCCCCACGCCGTCAACCGGCTAGTCCGACTTTCGCTCGGATCTCGGGATCACGGAGCGAGACGTCCGTTCCCGCGTGGCTGGCGGCGTCTTCGGTGCAGAGCCAGATGATCGCCCGTGCCGCCCATTCTGCGGGGATGTGAACCGAGGGGTCCAGTTGACTAACCGGATTGATACCGGACGCCTTGATCTGAACCTGCATATCGGTGGCCACCGTTCCTGGGCTAAGTCCCACCACACGCACACCGGCGGGTGCCTCCCGGTCGGCACAGCTGGTCAACATCGCCGCCGCGGCCTTGGCCGAGCAATAGTGGCTCCACCCCTCCAGCGGGCTTGTCGCCGCACCGGAGGAAATATTGACAATCACGCCGTGGCCCTGCGTCTGCATGGGCGGAAGGGCAGCCCTCAGGCCATGATATGTCCCGAAGTAATTGATCGATGCCGCGTGCATCCAAGCGCCGGGGTCCGAGTGTGCCAAAGTTCCAATCGGCTCGATCACACCGGCATTGTTGACCATGATGTCAAGCCTGCCAAACGCATCGATCGCGCGCTGCACCACATCCTCGACCTGCGTCCATTGGGTGACGTCGCAGCTTTGGGCGCTTGCCGATCCACCATCGGCCCGGATTTCGGCCGCGATGGTCTGGATCGCTTCCAATCTCCGCGCTGACAGGACGACATTTGCCCCGGCGCGCCCGAACGCACGGGCTGTCGCCGCACCAATCCCGCGGCTTGCACCGGTGACGATTACCGTTTTTCCTGAAAAGTCCACCATACCCTCGTGTCTTGTGCCGGCGTATCCTAGCGGCGAAGTGATACCCGCTTCAATGCCCGCTGTTGTACTTGCCCGCCGCGTCTGAGACTATTTGCACAACGTTTGACTGCTGAGGAACCGGCTCATGTTTCGTCTGATTTCTGCTGCTCTGCTCTTGCTTTCCGCACCGGTCGGTCACGCCCATGAGTTCTGGATCGAGCCGTTGGACTATACCGTTGCCCCCGGGTCGACCATCCAGGCGCGCACGTTTAACGGCGAGGACTTCACCGGGATAGAGTATGGTTTTAGTACTCCGGCCTACCGACAGTCGGGTGTCATGGCTGGATCGGAGGCGCGTCCGGTGACCGGTGAGCGGGGGGCAAGACCGGCGTTTCAGGTCCAGGCCGCCGGGCCTGGCCTGAACGTTTTGTTCCACGCATCGCCCGTGTCGACCCTGACCTACCCCAACATGGTCAAGTTTGAGCGGTTCCTGAAAGGTAAGCGGCTTGAGTGGGCGCTGGAGGAGCATGCGCGCCTGAAATTACCGGAGGAGGGAATCCGCGAAGCCTATTTCCGTTTTGTCAAATCTCTGGTCGCTGTGGGCGATGGCGCCGGTTCTGATCGTGCGGTCGGCATGCCCTATGAGCTGCTGGCCCGCACCAACCCCTACACCGATGCGGGTGACATGGTGGTCGAGGTGCGATTGAACAAATCGGCGGTCGGCGCAGATATACCGGTGTATGTGTTTCAAAAGACCGGAGCCGGGGTCGAAAAGATCAAGCTGAGCACCGCTGCGGACGGGACCGTTCGTGTCCCGCGTACTCCCGGAGAATACATGGTGAATGCGGTTCATATTGCGGAGGCGAACGAGAAACTGAAACAAAGCAACGGCGCCCATTGGGTCACACTTTGGGCGGCCCTGACCTATCGGGTCGAGTGACGGCGAAAACACCGCCCGGTCCAAGGTGATCTAGGGTCGAGCCCATCAATTCAGGTTCGGCGATGGCGCGCGCGCGGAAATCGAGGTCAAATCGCAAGGGCAGGTCGGCCAGTTGTAAACCCGTGGCTCGACACCGGTCTTGACTACATATTTGCGACGGCTGCTTCCAGGGCGTTCAGGTTGCTGTCCATAATCGACCAATAGGCGTCTGGATCGTCTGCGGCGGGGTCCAGGACAACGGACACAATTCCCCGTGTCTGCATTGCCTCCCGCGCAGCGGCGGTGGGTTCAGTTTGCCAAAAGATCAACACTGGATTGAACTCGGTGACCAAGTCGTCCAGTTCCAGAGGATCGGGCGCTGTTCCGGGCGTCCATCCCAGCTGCTGCGGCGTTATTCCATAGGCACGCAAGAAATACTCAAGGCCCGGATGTGCCACCAGAACCGTCTTACCTTGCAAGATGGTGCCAAGCGTGGTGGCGCGGGTATGAAATACCGCAAGCCGATCTTGTACAGTTTCCGCGCGCTGCGAGAGCCCCGCCTGTTCCTGCGGAAATGCGCGCTTCAGCGCCGTGGCAATCGCCTCAGCCTGAAGGGCGGCCAAGGAGAAATCCATCCAGACCTGAGGGGCGGTTCCTGTGTGAGAATGCTCGCCCTCAGTGCCATGCGAATGGGTGACGGCCATTTCGGTTTCGATCAGCGCGTCCTTGAATTGCCGACTGGTATCCACAGTTCGGGAACGCGGAAGCGAGGTTTTGGCGGTCCATGCTGAAAGGCCGGCGCCATTCAATAGAATCAGGTCGCTCTCCTGGATCCGGGTGACATCGGCGACCGCCGGACGCCAAAGCGCAGGGTCCGTTTCCGGCGGAACCGGGTAGTCGACCTGCGCCACGTCACCGGCGATATCGCCCGCGATCGCCGCGAGCGGCCCGGTCACTGCGGTGATCCGCGCGGGTTCGGCCGCGACCCCGCCCGCCAGCAATGGTATCACAAACAGGAGCGACAGAATCAGCCTCATCCCCCGGCCTCCAGCCCCAGATCGGAGGGGGTCAGGATCCAGTAGTCGGAGTGGCCCGCATCGGTTTCAACCTCGACGGTGAGCCCGCCGTCAGCGCCGTCGGGTACGGCCAGACGGGTTTCGCCGTCATCCTCCAAAGGGGCTTTTACAAGAACCAGTGCCTCTGCGTTCAGCAAACGGATTTCACCCTGTTTCGCCGGGTTTCCGTTGGAAAAGCGCGCTTCCACCACAACCTCCCCTGCATCCGCATAGGCATAGACAACCAACTGATGCGCCAGCGCGGGCACTGCAGACAGCAAAGCAAGGCAGACGGCTATCCGTTTCACGGCCACGGCTCCACATTGACCCAGAATACGGCGCCAAGTTCAACGTTCTTGTCGACCCCGTCCTGCTCCATGGTGTAGTCGGCGGTGCTCAATGCGGCAAAAGCCCACCATCCTGGCCCTGGCGGCGCATAGGTGAAAACGCCATTGGCGTCAGCCTTGATCGACTGCGTTTCCATAAGCTCATCCGGCAAGGACACTCCGGCATCATTCCAGAACTCAACTTCGATTTCGGCAAAGGGCACGGGCGCACCGTCGGATTTTACGATGCCCTGAAAAACATTCCCCTCCCACAGCCCAAACGGGCGCGTCAGCGGTATGATTTCGGTCGGCAGGCCCAATTCGGCATCCCATCCGGTATCATCCCCGAATGCGGCGATGGCGGCTTTGGTGTAATGGATGATGAAGACATCTTCGGCTGGCTCCCAATAGGGTTCGGGTTCCATGGCGATGGTATATGTGCCGGGACGCGTAAGGGGCACGCTGGCTGTAAATGCGGGTTTATCAAAGACCGTCGCAGGAACCAGCTCTTCGGTCAGATCCGTTGTGCTTTCCCCGCTGTGAACAGTCACCGATGCGGGCGGAACGAGTTCCATGCCAAACTGACCGAATGGGTGCAGAAAGGCGAACGTCACATCGACCGAGCGGTCTGCATCTTTGCCGACCATCGCCGTGTCCGGCAGAACCATACCAAAATGCGCCTCGGCCGACAGGGGCGCGAGCAGAAATCCAAAAGCCAAAACAGAGCGCGCTGCGCCGCCCAATACTATGCTGTGATAAGCCATACTGCGATATCCTCCATGGAATTCAAAGTAGTGACAATTGCGAGTCCCGCAACCGCGACAGCGGCAAGCGCAACCAGAATAATCTCGGCTGTCAGGATACGTGCTACGACAAATCGGTGGCAGCCGAGGCGAGTGGCCGTTGCAACCTCGTCAGCCCGAAGTTTCAGGCTCAGGTAAACTGCCAGCGCCACCGCAACCAGCGCGGCCGCGCCAACAACCACAAACACTGCATCCAGGATCCGGCCTATCCGAAACAAGGTGCTCAACAGGCCTGCGACCACCTGGTCAGGGACAACAATACGCGTCGGTTCCTCGGGGCCCAGGTACCGCCCCCTTAGAATGGCAGCGCTACGGTTGTCCCAAGGCACGGCGATCACCGATGAGACCGGATAGTCCTCGGGCGCACCGTGGAAATGAAAGCTCTCGATGTTTTCCGGAGTGATGCGCGTGAACTGGGTGAGGGCGGCATTCGCGGTAATGTTGCCATCCGCGACCGACACTGCCATGTCCTGCTCGATAACATCGTCGTGGCCGTGCCCCAACCCTTCGATAACCCAGGCGGTGTTCAGATCGACAAACACCGCCTGGTCATCGGCTGTCTGTGCGGGCGAGAGCACGCCGACGATCTGCATCTCAAGCGGGTAGCTGCCAGCCAGGTCAAACAGGTTCTCGGGGTCCGAGATCAGCACGTCACCGATACCCAAACCCAGCGCATCGGCCGCCCGGGCGCCGAGCACCGCCTCGCCCAGTGTCGCGAGTGGGCGGCCCTGGGCAATCTCCAACCCCCGAAAATCAAAGTAGTCCAGGGTCGTGCCGACCACCGGTTGCCGCCCGGCCGTGAACCGAACATAGACAGGGATGGCGATGGCGAGGCCGCTGTCCCACACCCGCTCGGCCGCGGCCATTGTCACCGGTTCGGGTCTATCCTGCGTGAAGTAGAGCCCGTTCATCATCAGATCGAGTGCGGAGCCGCGGGCGCCGACCATCAGCGGCGTCGCATCCGCGCGGGCGGTCAATGTTTGTTCGGCCGCGTCAAGCACCAGCCGCGTGGCAAGGGGCACAAACAGGATCAGTGCAAGCGTCAGTACGAGCACGAGTGTTCGCCCCAGGTTGTGGCGCAAGTAGGCGAGTGCCAGAAACGCGGCGCCGCTCATGCCGGGACCTGTCGGAAACCGGCAAAATCGATCACGCGGTCAAACCGGGGCAAGAGCGCATGATCATGGGTCACCGCAAGAAGGCTCGCGTTGCTTGCGCGGGCCTGTTCGAACAACAGGTCCAGGATCAGTTCCTTGTTCTCCGGGTCAAGGTTCCCGGTCGCTTCGTCGGCCAACAGGATCTGGGGTTGAGTGATCAGGGCCCGGCAAATGGCGATACGCTGCTGTTCTCCCTGGCTGAGCGCGGCGGGTTTTCGGTCCAGCTTGTCCGACAGGCCGACCGCTGCACCGAGCGCCTCGGCACGGGCTCGGACCTCGGGTGTAAGGCGCAGTACATCGCTGATCCGATATGGGTAAAGGATGTTGTGACGCGCCGTCAGATAGTCGATCAACGCGAAGTTCTGAAAGACAAACCCGATGTTGGCTGAACGAAATGTGCGCCGCGCGCCATCACCCAGTGAGCTGAGGGTTGTCTTCGCCACCTCGATACGGCCTGACGCTGGTTGCAGGATCCCCGCGACAAGGTTCAAAAGCGTGGTCTTGCCGGTTCCCGAGGGGCCGACCACGGCCACCCGCTCTCCCCATTGCACGGACATGTCCGCGATGCTCAGCCGAAATCCTCCCCCGGGATGGGAAAATTTCAGGTCCTGGATTTGGATAACATTCCCGGTCATTCGAAGGCCTCGAAGAACAGTGGTGCCTCCTTGCGTGCCACCTGGTCCAGATCGAAATCCGTGAGGCGCCACGCGCCATCCGCAGGTCCGATCGTCAGCCGCGCTTCGTATTTGTTGATGCGTTCGTGTCGGTGATCCGAATGCCCGATGATGCCAACCACCGTCCATGTCGCGGTCAAGTTATACCCGCTGTCCGTCCGATCCAGCAGCAGCCAGTCATCAAGGCGCAGGTCAGTGATCTCGGCGACGCCCGCTTCGGAATCTTCGGGGATTTCGGGGCCCTGTGCCTGTACGGCGCGGCGCTGCAGATAGAGTTCGGTCAGCAGATCGCTGGCCACAGCAGTGGCAAGACCGTCATAGATTGCCCCCTCATCGATCTGCCCAAAGGCGGCGTACACCCGCAACAGCAAGACGCCCAGCACACGCTCGATATCTTCGGGCGCTAGGGTTTCGGCCAGCGTCCCCGTGTCCGGTCGCACGGCGGATGCTGCGCGCTGCCATGGTTTGACCGTCCACACCACGACACCGATCAGCGCCGCGAGGGCGAACAGCATGAGGCGGCTGAGGGCAGGCGGCGCGTGGCTCATGGCATGTGACTAGCCTGCCCGACGGGGCCGTGCAACGACCCGCGCGGAGAATTCGGACCCGCCGTCAGCTTTCCGGGTTCGGTGGGACGGGTAGGGCCGTGGTCTGCTTGATTTCCTCCATTGAAAGAGTGGAGGTGACGTTGAATATGCTCACCTCCGATATAAGCGAGCGGTAGAAGTCGTCATAGGCCTTGGGGCTGGTAACACGTACTTTGAGAATATAGTCGATATCACCGGCAAGCCTGTGGGCCTCCATTACTTCCGGGCGTTCCTGTAGGGCATGCATGAACCGTTCCAGCCAGGCCGCGTCATGTTCTGACGTTTTGATCAAAACGAAAAAGCAGGCCTCCAGCCCCAAAGCGTCGGGGTCAAGCAACGCCACCTCTCCCCGGATCACCCCGGCGTTCTTAAGCTTGCGGATGCGATTCCAAACCGGTGTTTTCGAAGCGCCCACATCCCGTGCCAGCTGATCAAGTGGACGTGAAGCGTCCTGTTGCAGTGCGGCGAGGATTTTCCGGTCGAGCTGATCTAGCGCGTTGAACATTCCTGCTTCCCTCTGGGTTGAGGACCGAAGTTCCTGATCTCAACACACTGAAGAACATTATCCCTATTTGCAAGCAGTACTCGCGCTTGTTAGGAATTTTGGACTATATTTTGCACGAAGCACGAAAGGAATTCTCCGATGCGGCATTTTCCAATCTTTCTGAACCTGCGCGGTCGGCGCGTGGTCGTGTCCGGAGCGGGCGAATGTGCCGTGGCGAAACTGCGTTTGCTGTTAAAGACGGAGGCGCAGATCGTTGTCTTTGGCACCGATCCTGTTGCCCGGGTACGGGACTGGGCGGCCGACAGGCGCATCACCCTGGTCGAGCGTTCGTTGGCGGCGGGTGACGCTATTTGTGCGGCTCTGGTGTACGGTGCGAATGAGGATGAGGCATTGGATGCTGCGGCGGTTGAGATCGGCCGCGCAGCGGGCGCGCTGACCAACATCGTCGACAATCTTGAGGACAGCCAGTTCATCACCCCTGCAATTGTGGACCGGGACCCCGTAACGGTGGCGATCGGGACGGAGGGTGCCGCGCCGGTTCTGGCACGCAAGATCAAATCCGACCTGGAGGAGCGTTTGCCCGCGGACCTGGGGATTCTTGCCAGAATTGGGCAGGTTTTTCGGCCAAAGGCCGAGGTGCTGCCGATGGGGCGCAAGCGTCGGACCTTCTGGTCACGGTTTTACTTTGAACGTGGACCCGAGGCGCTGAAGCGGGGGGAAAGCAGCGCGCGTTTCGCCCTTGACGAGCTGTTGTCCGAAACCCTGGCCGAGCGGCCCGACGATGGCCGCGTCTGGCTGGTTGGTACCGGACCGGGCGACCCGGAACTTCTAACGCTCAAGGCCCGCCGGCTGCTGCATGAGGCAGATGTGGTGATCCATGACCGGCTTGTTCCACAGCCGATCCTTGAACTCGCCCGGCGCGAGGCGACTGTGATCGAGGTTGGAAAGACGCCCTATGGCCCATCCTGGAAGCAGGAGGATATCAACGCACTTCTGGTTGAGCATGGCAAAACCTCGCATGTGGTCCGGCTCAAATCCGGTGACCCGGGCATCTTTGGCCGGCTTGACGAAGAGATGGATGCCCTCGAGGCAGCTGGCATCCGCTTTGATATTGTCCCGGGCATAACATCGGCCACGGCAGCGGCGGCAAGTATCGGGGCCAGCCTGACCCGGCGCGGCCGCAACTCGGGGTTCCGCCTGCTGACCGGGCACGATGTGAAGGGCTTCGCCGAGCAGGAGTGGCGAGATCTGGCGAAACCGGGCGCGGTTGCGGCGATCTATATGGGCGTCAAGGCCTCGACCTTCCTGCGCGGGAGGTTGATGATGCACGGCTGCGCCGAGGATACGCCTGTCACGGCCGTGGAGAACGCGTCGCGTGCGGATCAGCGCGTGATTGCGACCAAGCTGATCAACCTGCCGCAGGCGCTGGCTGACGCCGCGCCGAATGGCCCGGTCATGCTCTTCCTGGGCCTTTCGCCCCGTGCCGCGACCAGGGTTGTTCAAGAGGCTGACCTGCATCCCCAAGTGCTTGCGGAGGCGCTCTGATGGCCCGCCAGTTTCGTCCCAAAATCGCAACCGGCAACGACCTATTCGAGGGCGATGTCGTATATTTCACCGCTGAAGGAACCTGGAGCAGATCGCATGACGAGGCAGTTCTGGTGACAACCGAGGCCGAGGCTGAGGACCTGCTGGCGAGGGCTTCGGCATTTCCGAATGCGATCGTCGGGGTCTATCTGGCCGATGCGGCACTTCGGGATGGTCGCCCGGTGCCGACGCACTTCCGCGAGGCATTCAGGACCCGGGGCCCCTCGAACTACTTTCATGGCAAACAGGCGGAGGTCGCCGATGTATAGTTATTCCAACTTCGATGCCGATTTCGTTCGCAATCGCGTTCAGGAATTCCGCGGTCAGGTTGAGCGCCGGATCGACGGTTCCCTGACCGAGGATGAGTTCAAGCCGCTCCGCCTGATGAATGGCCTATACCTGCAGTTGCACGCCTATATGCTGCGTGTTGCTGTACCCTACGGTACATTGAACGGGCGGCAGATGCGTCAGCTGGCGTATATCGCCGATACCTGGGACAAGGGGTATGGCCACTTTACGACGCGGCAGAACATTCAGTTCAACTGGCCCAAACTGCGCGATGTTCCGGATATGCTGGACGCACTGGCGGATGTCGGCATGCATGCCATCCAGACGTCGGGCAACTGTATTCGAAATGTGACGGCCGATCACTTTGCCGGGGCAGCGGCCGATGAAATTGAGGATCCGCGCCCGACCGCAGAACTGATCCGCCAGTGGTCCACAGATCACCCGGAATTTGCCTATCTGCCCCGCAAGTTCAAGGTTGCGGTAACGGGCAGCCCCAATGACCGCGCAGTGACCAAGGCGCATGATATCGGGTTGCGGATGGTGCGCGACGAACACGGGGCGCCGGGGTACGAAGTGGTCATCGGTGGCGGCCTTGGGCGCACCCCCATGATCGGCAAGGTGGTGCGGGACTTTCTGCCCAAGGACGATCTGCTGGCCTATCTGGAGGCGATACTGCAGGTCTATAACCTCAGCGGTCGGCGGGACAACAAGTACAAGGCGCGCATCAAGATCCTTGTCCACGAAACCGGACTTGAAGAGCTGCGGTCCCGGATCGAGGACGTTTTTGCACGTCAGCACCGCCTGTTGCCGCAGGTCGACATGTCTTTGGTTTCCCGCATAGAAGCGGCATTTGCGCCGCCCATGTGGGATACCCGACCGGTTGCGGATGCACCGGCTTTAGACGCGGGGCTTCGGTCGTTCATTGACACAAATGTGTCGGCCCACCGGCAACCGCATTATGCAATCGTGAGCGTATCCATCAAGCCGATTGGCGGGACGCCCGGCGACGCCACTTCGGCTCAAATGCGGGTCCTGGCCGATCTGGCAGAGCGATACTCCCACGATGAATTGCGCATCAGCCACGAGCAGAACGTGATTTTGCCGCATGTGCATCGAGCCGACGTCCCGGACGTTTATGCTGCGCTCCGCGCGGCCGGCCTGGCCACAGCAAACATCGGGCTGGTCAGCGATATCATCGCCTGCCCGGGTATGGATTACTGCGCCCTGGCGACGGCGCGGTCGATCCCGATTGCGCAGCAGATCTCAGAGTCCTTCGCGGATCTGGATGCACAGCGGGACATCGGTGCGCTCAAGATCAAGATTTCGGGATGTATTAACGCCTGCGGCCATCATCACGTTGGACACATCGGCATCCTGGGGCTGGATCGCGCCGGGGTCGAGAGTTACCAGATCACACTTGGCGGGGACGGGACCGAAACGGCGACCATCGGCTCGCGCACTGGTCCGGGATTTGCCTATGACGAGATCGTTCCGGCTGTCGAGCGGCTGATCAGCACCTATCTGGACCTGCGTGAGAGCCCGGAGGAGAGCTTTCTCGTCGCCTATCGCAGAGTTGGGATGGAGCCGTTCAAGGCCGCGCTCTATCCGGCCGAGGCGCAGGCCGATGCGGCTTGAACCCGGCATAGGGTTTACGCCCGATCTAGCGGTTGATGCACTCAACGCGCGCTACACTGGTGCGCCGGCCGAGGATATCCTGCACGCGGGACTTCGGTTCTTTGCGGGGGGCGTTGCGCTGGTCTCGTCCTTTGGAGCGGAGTCAGCGGTGCTTTTACATCTGGCGGCCCAAATCAATCCGCACGTGCCGGTGCTGATGATCGACACGCTGATGTTGTTTCCGCAAACACTGGAGTACCAGCAGGAGCTGGCCTTTCATCTGGGCTTGACCGATGTCCGACGGATCGGGCTGAGCGTCGCCGAGGCGCGCGAGACGGACCCATACGCGGCGCTGCATCTCTCGGATCCGGATCGGTGCTGTGCGGTGCGAAAGGTCGCGCCGCTGGAGCGCGCGTTGTCCGGGTTCACAGCCCATGTTTCGGGTCGAAAGCGGTTCCAAGCGGGAACGCGCGCTGCCATGCCGGTGTTCGAGGCAGACCATGCGGGGCGTGTCAAAATCAACCCACTCGCCGACTGGCGGCCGGCCGATATCAGCGCTTACTTTGAACGCCACGCCTTGCCGCGGCACCCGCTGGTTGATCAGGGCTTTCCCTCCATCGGCTGTGTCCCCTGCACCAGTCAGGTCAATCCGGGTGAAGATACGCGCGCGGGACGCTGGCGCGGACAGTCGAAGACCGAATGCGGCATTCACTTTAGCACCGCCGGGCGTGCGGAAAGGATCAAATCATGACCCAAGTGATCGACAGAACCGGATTTATCGCCGACAGCTGGCCCACGAACGGTATCACACTCACATTTGACGCGCTCTGGACCGGTCAGGATCTGCCCATTGAAGAACCACTGGCGGTGCGGTTTGACATCTTTGCACAGCCCGAAAACCTGTTGCCGTGGTTCGAAAAGGTGCGGATGGTTATTCTGCCCTTCGAAAAAAGCGCCGATGGACGCGGGTTCAGTCTGGCGCGGCAGCTGCGACAGCTGGGCTACACCGGAACAATAAGGGCCGAGGGGCACATCCTGGTGGATCAGTTCCGCGCGGCTTTGGCGGTCGGGGTTGATGAAATCGTCATCTCGGACGCGCAGGCCGCGCGCAACCCCGAAGCGCAATGGCAGCGTGTTTCGCACCGTGAGGGCTACCGCTCGCGCCTGTTTGCCGCCGAATAACCCAAAAGGAATCCCCCATGAACATTCAGACCGCGGCACCCGCCGCAGCACCCGTTTTGCCCGACGCCCAAACAGTGACCGAGGTTCGGCACTGGACCGACAGAGCGTTCTCCTTCCGGCTGACCCGACCGGCATCCTTGCGCTTTCGGTCAGGTGAGTTCGTGATGATCGGACTTCCGGGCGAGACCGGCAAACCGCTATTGCGCGCCTATTCCATCGCATCGCCCAGTTGGGATGACACCCTGGAGTTTTACTCCATCAAGGTTCCCGATGGCCCGCTTACAAGCCGCCTGCAAAAGATAAGCGTTGGGGATCAGGTTATCCTGCGACCCAAACCGGTGGGGACCCTTGTGGTGGACGCGCTTCTTCCGGGTCAGCGGCTTTACATGATTGCGACGGGAACCGGGATCGCCCCCTTTGCCTCGTTGCTGCGCGACCCTGAGGTGTATGAGAAGTTCGATCAGGTGATCGTCACGCATACCTGTGGCAAGGTGGCAGAGCTTGCCTACGGCCGAACCCTGATCCAGGGGCTGGCGAAGGATCCGCTGATCGGGGACGTCGCAGAGCGCAAGGTGCGCTACCTGCCCACAACCACGCAGGACGACAGCCCGCACATGGGCCGTGTAACGGAATGGATTTCCTCGGGCCGGTTGTTTGCGCACTTCGGCGTGCCAGGGTGGGATGCCGCGACCGATCGTGTGATGATTTGCGGGTCGCTGGGGTTGAACACTGACGTGAAGGCACTGGCCGAGGCCGCCGGGCTGACCGAAGGGGCGAACTCGAAACCGGGTGAGTTTGTTCTTGAAAAGGCATTTGTGGGGTAAGGCGCGAAACAGAAAAGCTCTGGCAGAGCTTTTCCGCGCCTTACAGGCGCAGCCCCCGGCAGAAGCAATTTGCCTCAACAGGCGCAGCCCCGTCGGAAGTTTCGGGACTGTTGCATTAAGTTGCGGCGGCCGACAGGTGCCCGATATCTCAGGTGTGGTCATGCGGCTCCGAACAGCTGAGCGATGAACTCGATCTCGCCCCGCACGCCTGGTTTCTTGTGATGAAGGTGTCCGCGTTTGATGGTCCGGATTGTCTCGATGCCACTCAGGGTCGCCTTGGCCATTCTCAAAGACCGGAAGCTTTGACGATATCCGAACAGCCGTTTCATCGCCGCGTGGTCGCTCTCGATCAGATCGTTGCGCCACTTGCGGTCGATGTGCCGGATGCTGTCGAAATGCGGATCATATCGGTGGTTGATCTCGCGGATCACACGCCTGTAGCTGTGCGCCTTGTCGGTGCAGATGGTGACTGGCCGGTGCAGGCGCACACGCTCGATCGCTTTATTCAGGAAGGCCCTAGCCGCCCTTGCATCCCGCCGCGCGGTCAGGCGGAAATCGACCATCTGGCCGTTGGAGTCGATGGCGCGCCCGAGGTAGCGTCACTTGCCGCCGACACGAATGTAGGTCTCATCGATATGCCAATCGACGCTCGCCCGGCGCAGGTGTTTCTCGGTTCGCTTCGTGAGTTCTGGGCCGAACTTTTGCACCCAGCGATATACCGTTGATCGATCTACTGTGACGTCGCGTTCGGCCAGGAGGTCGACGACATCCTGGTAGGACAGCGGATAGCGAAGGTACCAGCGCACGGCGCACAGGATGATGCCACGCGGAAAACGATGATGCTTGAACGGCGACCTACGCGGCATGCTCGACCTCAAAGTGCCGAGCTTTGCCAACGGAACCGAACAATGCAACAGTCCCCTCAGGGCTGTGAATTGAGTCTGAAACCGGTGGATTGACTGTCCCGTGCGAGTGTTCGAACCTCGGCCTGGGTCAATGTGGCCAGTGTTTCTTCCGGCGTCAGCCCCTGATCAAGCGACTTCGCCCAGATGCGCCGAACAGATGCAGGGGACCACGGGAGCGCCGCTTCTGACAGCCAATGCCGCAGCGCAGAGGGCAGGTCATCAAATGCGGCCATCGGGTCGCCCGAGCGCCGCTTGCGAGGCAGACCGCATTGGCCGAGATTGCGGCTCATGTGTCTTCTTCCGGATCAACCACCGGGTCCAACACCAGGACGAGCCGTGTCTCGCCGGTGCCCTCGATCGGGGGCGAGCGGTGGACCAGACCTGACAATGGCTGTTCGGGCCAAAGCGTCCCACGTAACAGGATGGGCGCGCCAGTCTGAACGGTGAACACCTGATCTGGATCGTTGCCATCGGTCGAATTCCCGAACTGCGTTCCGGTCCCGCGGTATGTGCAGACCAGACGGGCCGTGATCGCATCGGTATGGAATTTACGGCAGGCATTGGTCGTCACGACATCCAGCCGCAGTCGCAAAAACCGTGCCGACATGAGGTCAGCGAACATGTCGGCCAGCGAGATGATATCATCCCGCAGCCAGGCCCGTTCCGGCCCTTCGGGTAAACCCGAAACCTCGCAAAGGCTGTCGACCGTATTCGCCACCGCATTCGGCGGAATAATTATCCGACCGCGCGGCAGAAAACCCTGATCAAGGGCATCCAGCCAGTTTTGGACATCCGGTGGAGTTTGCCGACGCAAAACAGCCGCAGCACAATCGGGTTTCAGAAAGGCGCCAAGCGACGCCGGATCATCCGCGACGACAACGCCCGTGCCGACAACGGCATCACTCTTTGTCCTTCTGACGAAATTCATGCCGCATCCTCTGTTCGACGCCAAACCGGGAACGGGTCCGGATAGTCGGGAAGGCTGTCAGGACCGGTAGTCGCGACAGCGGGGACAAGACATGCGTCCAATCGCGCCTTCAGGCTCGGCCAGTCTATGGCGGCCCCGATGAACACGATTTCCTGGCGCCGGTCGCCCCATGGCTCCTGCCAATGGGCCTGCATATACGCGCGCGCGCTGTCGTGCGTCGGCCGCCTTTCTTCCGGAACCGATGCCCACCAAATGCCAAGCGGTTTGATGCTGGACAAGACACCGGCAAGCGAAAATTCCGCGACCCAATCCGGGCGGGTTGATATCCAGAAGTGGCCCTTGGCCCGGATGACCCCCGGCAAGCCGCCGTTCAGGACCTCCAGGACACGCTCGGGCACAAACGGAAGACGCGCCCGATAGACATATGACGAGACGCCGTACTCCTCGGTCTCGGGCACGTGGTCGGCAAAGCCATACAGCTCCTTCGCCCACATCGGATGTTCATGGGCCACTTCAAAGTCGAAGAGGCCAGTGTCGAGAATTTTTTCCGCAGCGACCGAGGAATGATTTGTTTCGATGATCTCAGCATCGCCGTTGAGGCTTCTTATGATTTTGCGAGCGGCATCGACCTTGTTTGGCCCGGCGTCATCCACTTTGTTGAGGATAACAACATCGGCAAACTCAATCTGGTCGGTCAGCAAATGGACCAAAGTCCGGTCGTCTTCCTCGCCCAATGTCTCGCCACGATCACTCAGGAAATCACGAGAGGTATAATCGTTCAGCAGGTTTGCAGCATCTACGACTGTGACCATAGTGTCGAGTCGTGCCACATCAGACAGGCTGCTGCCGTGTTCATCGCGAAAGTCAAACGTCGCGGCGACCGGCAATGGTTCGGAAATACCGGTCGACTCGATCAACAGGTAATCAAAGCGCCGTTCTGCCGCGAGGCGTCGGACCTCCTCCAGTAGATCGTCTCGGAGGGTACAGCAGATGCAACCGTTTGACATTTCAACAAGAGTTTCGTCCGTCCGGCTGAGTTCCGTATCGGCACGGACAAGGTCTGCATCAATGTTCACTTCGGACATATCGTTTACGATGACCGCCACCCGACGCCCTTCGCGGTTGTTCAGGACCCGGTTCAGAAGGGTCGTTTTACCTGCTCCGAGGAAACCGGAAAGGACGGTGACGGGAAGGCGGTTATCTGGCATGAGTGGTCTCCATAATGTGCCACAAGCTTCACGCAACTTACGCAGTTACTAGACGAATGCAACAGCAATTGTTACGTATTACCCCCGTCAGGAGAATGACCGCAAATGAAGCGTAACAGCCGACTGTCTCTTGCACTTCACACCCTCAGCCACATGGCTGGGGATCCGACCCGTGTGCGCACGTCATCGGACATTGCTGAACATGCGGGCACCAACCCGGTTGTGGTTCGGCGGGTGCTGGGACGCTTGCGGGAGGCAGGCCTGCTGACTTCGGAGAAAGGTCATGCCGGAGGGTGGCTTCTGGCGCGTGACCCGGGGAGCATTACCCTGGCCGACGTGTACCTTGCGCTGGACGAAAGTTTGATTGCGACAGGTGACATAGACCATGCCTCAACCTGTACAATAGAATATGCGCTGCACCGCCGCGTTTCGGGCGTGATGAAGGAAATTGAGCAGAGCCTGATCCACCGGCTGGGCGAGACGACCATTTCCGAAGTGCGCGGTGAGTAGACCAAGGACGGTTGTCTCCGGCTTTTGTCGATAGCACTTGCTGATCGGATCTTACCGCCCGTCGCAGACCCGGTGTTAGCGCGCACGGTCCGTACAGATGGATCCAGTACGGACGGTCCGAAAGCGACTTTTGCGGTGTGGCACGGGCATATGCACTGTAACACCGCTGATACGGCTGTGATGACCAGGGTTCTGGCGGTCCGCTGTTTGGGGTGTTATCGGGTGCGCGTTGTTCGTATGAGGGGCCGCGGATGAGTGCACCACTGGCGGGCCTGCGGGTCCTGGATCTGAGCCGTATTCTTGCCGGTCCAACGGCGACCCAACTGCTGTCGGATCTGGGCGCCGAGGTCATAAAGATCGAGCGCCCCGGGGCAGGGGACGACACCCGCGGCTGGGGCCCGCCGTTTCTACGCGACGCGAACGGGTCAGAGACGCGGGAAAGCGCATACTATCTGTCAGCCAACCGCGGCAAGAAATCCGTTGCAGTTGACCTTGGTCATCCCCAGGGACAGCAGATTATTCGATCGCTCGCGGCGGAAAGCGATGTCCTGATCGAGAACTTCAAGGTTGGCGGCCTGAAGAAACACAAGCTCGACTATGACAGTTTGCACCGGACAAACCCTCGGCTGATCTATTGCTCGATCACGGGCTTTGGACAGACCGGTCCCCTCAGCCATCGGGCCGGGTACGATTTTCTGATCCAGGGTATGGGCGGTATCATGTCTTTGACCGGCGAGCCCGGGCGGGACCCGATGAAAGTGGGCGTGGGCATCGCCGACGTGATGTGCGGTATGTATGCCAATACGGCGATCCTCAGCGCCCTGCATGCCCGCCATAGCAGCGGCCGCGGACAGCACATCGACCTCAGCCTGTTGGACTGTCAGATGGCCTGGCTTATCAATCAGGGGCAGGCCTATCTTGTCGATGGGAACGTGCCGCCGCAACGCGGTAACGAGCATCCGACAATCGTACCATATGGGACATTTCCGGCCTCGGATCGGGTGTTTATTCTGGCGATCGGGAACGATGGGCAGTTCGCGCGATTTTGCGCCGTGGCCGGTCACCCGGATTTGGCCAAGGATCCCCGCTTTCTGAGCAACGCGGACCGCGTGCGCAACCGCGATGTTTTGATCCCACTGTTGGGAGAAATCACTGCAACCCGGACCGCCGCCGACTGGATTGCGGCGCTTGAAGACAAAGCAGTCCCCTGCGGCCCGATCAATACGGTGGCCGAGGCCTTTGCCCAGCCGCAGGCCCAGGCGCGGGGCATGCGCGTGACCCTTCCGCACCCGGTATCGGGCGAAGTGGATGTCATCGGTAACCCGATCCGGATGAGCGATACACCCGTGACGTATCAGGGCGCACCGCCTCAGGTTGGGGAGCACACACGCGATGTGCTTGTCGACCTTTTGGGTGCGAAGGAAGAACAGCTTTCGGCTTGGGCCGCGGCGGGCGCGATTGGAGGTCCCACATGACACAGCGAACCGGCGGACGGATCATCGGCGATGCGCTGGCAGCCGCCGGGGCGACGCATGCCTTTGGCATACCGGGGGGCGAGGTGCTGGCGCTTATGGAAGGGCTCAGCGGCGCGGGGATCGAGTTTGTTCTGACCAAACACGAGAATGCTGCAGGGTTCATGGCCGAGGGGTTGTGGCATGCCACCGGCGCCGTGGGGGTTTTGGTCGCTACATTGGGCCCAGGTGTTGCAAACGCCATCAACACGGTGGCGAACGCACATCAGGACCGGGTGCCATTGTTGTTTCTGACCGGCTGCGTTGATGCGGCCGAAGCCGAGACCTATACCCACCAGATATTTGATCATCAGGCTGTGCTGCGTCCGATCACCAAGGCCAGTTTCCGCGCCGCCCCCGGCGCCGTAGGTGCGACGATTACCAAGGCGATCCAAATCGCGACCGAGGGGCAACCGGGGCCGGTTCATGTGGATGTGCCGATCTCAGTCGCCTCGGCTCAGTTTGACGAGCGGCATCGGCAGGTCGAACGGACGAGCGGCAGTCTTCCGTCGCAGGACCGCGTGCTGGAGGCTGCGCGGCAAACTCTGGCGCAGGCAAAGCGACCGATCGCGATCGCGGGTGTGGATGCTGTGAATGAACATGCAGGGGGCGTGATCGAGGCATTCTGCCTGGAAAATGAGGTCCCGCTGATCACAAGCTACAAGGGCAAGGGCCTGATGGACGAGGCGCATCCGCTTTCGCTGGGCGGAGCCGGCCTGTCGCCCAAGGCCGATGCCATTCTGATGCCGCTGATTGCACAATCCGACTGTATACTGCTGCTGGGATATGACCCGATCGAGATGCGGGTGGGTTGGCGCGATCCTTGGGGGCCGGACCAACCTGTGATCGAGGTGGCGGCGGTGCCCCGGACCCATGGAATGCATCGGGTGGATATGCGCCTGTCCGGCACTGTGGCCGAAAGTCTGTCGGCGCTTGGCGGTTTGGAGGATCCGGCGGCTACCTGGCCGGATCGCGCCCCGACAACGGCGAAACAGGCCCTGCAGGCGCAGTTTGCAGCTGTGGACTGGGGTCCGGGGCAGGTCTTTCATACACTGCGCGATTGTCTGCCAAGGGAGACGGTGATCACTGCGGACAGCGGCGCGCACCGCATATTGCTAAGCCAGATCTGGCAGTGTAGCGCCCCCCGCACCATGCTGCAGTCAACTGCGCTGTGCACCATGGCGTGCTCTGTGCCGCTTGCAGCAGGGTTCAAACTGGGCGCGCCCGGCGTACCCGTCGTTGCATTTGTCGGCGACGCGGGGCTTGAGATGGGCCTGGGCGAACTTGCAACGATCCGCGACCAGGGGCTGCCGGTCATCATTGTCGTTCTTGTCGACGCAAGCCTGGCACTGATCGAAATGAAGCAACGCGGCACGCAGCGCCCCAATCTGGGTGTAGATTTCGGTGTTTCAGATTTCCCAGCCGTCGCCCTTGCGCTGGGCGGTCATGGTGTTTGGGTCGAGGATGCCGCCGCCCTGACCCGGGCGGCACAGGAGGCGCTGACACGGGACAGCTTTACGGTGATCGCGGCAAACATCGGCCGCCGCGCCTATGACGGGACGTTCTGAGGCGCGTTGGGCAGCCGCGGCATCCGGAACCATACGACCAGCGAGCTACCGCCGAAGGCCGCTAAGGCCCATACCCAAGCGTGCATGGATCCAGAGACCAGTCCCCCCAAGTAAGCGCCGATGTTGCATCCATATGACAGACGGGCGCCGTATCCCATCAACAGACCGCCGATGACTGCGGTTGCGACCTCGCGTCGGCTCAGGCTCCAGACAGGTGCCCATTTGCCCGCCAGCCCGGCCGCGATCATCGCACCGAGGATGATCCCAAAATCCATTACCGACGTCGCGTTCAGAAATACGGACCGCTCAAATGCCCGATCCGGCCAGGGTGCCAACAGCCAACTGTCCGTGGGAACACCGGCAAAATACGAGATCTTGGCGCCCCAAAGCCCGAAGGCCTGGGTGATGCCCCAGGGGCGGTTCAGAACCACCAACGTGGCGACACTCACGATTGCCAGCGCCATAGCGCCTGTCCACGGCGACCATGGGCCAAGCAAAAACGAGCCGGTGCGGCGCGGCTGCTCGAGCGATCCGTGGACGCGCTTTTCCCACCAGGCGGCCAGAAACGCCAAAAACGCCAAAATGACCAGAAGGATCACGAAGGCATAGAACGACCCGAACGCGTTGATCAGCGAGTATCTGCCGAAGTCCGGCAGGCTGCGCCAGTACTGCAGATGGACGACGCCGAGCATCGATCCGATGATAAAGAAGGTGAGGGTTATGACCATCCGGGTAGACCCGCCGCCCACGACAAACAGCGTGCCAGAGCCACATCCGCCGCCAAACTGCATCCCCATTCCAAACAGGAATGCGCCCACGACCATGGCGACCGACATCGGGTGCACCCAGGCGTTTGCCCCCCAATACTCAATCAGGGGATACGAGCATAACGCACTGAGCGCGATCAATAAAAACTGGGCTCTCAGGCCTGTGCTGCGGCTTTCGCTGATAATCCTCCGCCAGCCGGCTGTGAACCCGAACGAGGCGTGATAGAGGGAGAAACCCGCAAAGCCACCGATCAGGGTGGCCAAAAACAGCTTTGCTCCGGCGCCCTCAAATCCCGAACCCTCAGTAAATGCCGACCAGGCGACGAAGATCAGACCACCCGTTGCCGCTGCAATGGGCAATTTGTTGAAACCTGCTGTCATATTTCTCAGAAACCCGAAACGTTTAGGATTTTCGAATAACACATACGTGATCTGACATGCATGTGAGTTGCTCCCAGTTTACACATCGGAAATGCATTACCAAGCGTATGTTGCCGGAATGCGGCAGGTTTGCGATGCGGAAAGGAAGATGTGAATGGGCGCCACGACTGATCTGAGCGGCTGCGAAACGACACTGCCGCCCGACGCCTGTGAGCCCTGGAACGCGACCATGCGGGCCTTTCTTGCGCATGCCGCGGCAACGCCGGATCATCTGGCCGAGACCTTTGCCGCCGCGCCGGACTTTGCCCAAGGCCATGCAGTCAAAGGCATTTTTTGTATGCTTCTGGGTCGTCGGGAACTGGTGACCACGGCGCGGGAAGCGCTGGCAGCGGCGGATGCGGCGGCTGCCAAGATCTCACCCAACCCGCGCGAACAGGTGTACATTGAGGCGCTGCGCGATTGGTTGGCGGGACGCCCCTCGGCTGCCGCGTCTCGGTTCGAGACGTTATTGCTTACCGACCCGCGGGACGCACTTGCGATGAAGCTGGTCCAGGCGATCCGCTTTGTTCTGGGCCAACCCGACCAGATGCGCAGGTCTATCGAACTTATTCTACCGGTTTGGGGTGATCACCCCGCACTCGGCTACCTCAAAGGCTGTTATGCGTTTGCGCTTGAGGAAACCGGCGACTACGCGGCCGGTGAGAAGGCCGGTCGCGAGGGGTTGCTTCTGGCACCGGATGATGCCTGGGGCCTGCACGCGGTCGCACATGTCTACGACATGACAGCGCGCGCGGCCGATGGTCTGTATTGGTTGTCTGGCCAGACCAAAGCCTGGGAGCACTGCAATAACTTCCGCTATCATGTTTGGTGGCACATCGCGCTCATGCATCTGGATCTGGGCCAGATCGATGAGGTGCTGTCCCTTTATGATGATGAGATTCGCGGCGATAAGACCGACGACTACAGGGACATTTCGAACGCAGCGTCGCTGCTGTCACGGCTTGAGGTCGAAGGCGTGAATGTCGGCGACCGCTGGGACGAGCTTGCCACCCTGTCTGAAAACCGGACCGAGGATGGCGCAGTGGTCTTTGCCGATCTTCACTACATGCTTTCTTTGATCGGCGGCGGTCGGCAATCGGCCATCAAAACGATGATGAAACGCATGTCGCATGACGCCACACGGTACAGATCGGACAGTGATCGTATAACCGAACGTCCGGGCCTGTCCGCTGCGGCTGGTCTTGAGGCCTATGGCGAAGGGCACTACGCCGATGCGTTCCTGAACCTGGCGGCGGCTCGGGCGGATATGCAGAAAATCGGGGGCAGCCACGCCCAGCGTGATGTATTCGAGCGGTTGACCATTGAGGCCGCCCTGCGCGGCGGTTTTCTGGATGCGGCCGATACACTGTTGCAGGACCGAACACGGCGGCGTGGCGGAGCGGTGGATGGATATTCGTCGCGGCGTATGGCATTGATCGCCTCGGCACGCCATGAGGCGGCGCAGCATGTAGAAAGCGGGATGCCCGCCTGACCAGGGGACGGCCCACGCCAATGAATACCGCGAGCCCAGCGCGACCTCGGGACCCGCGCCTCGACTTCTTTCGGGGTGTGGCGATGTTCATTATTCTGCTGGCACATACTCCGGGCAACCCGTGGACGTTGTGGATCCCAGCGCGATGGGGCTTTTCCGATGCGACCGAGATGTTTGTGTTCTGCTCCGGCATGGCGTCGGCCCTGGCCTTTGGGCGTATATTCGAACAGCATGGCATGCCAATGGGCACCGTTCGGATCGCACACCGCATGTGGCAGGTGTACTGGTCGCATCTGGCGATGTTTCTGGCGGTCTTTGCCGTTGTGGTTACCCTCAACCTGCTCAACGCCACGGATCGCGATTATGTCGGGCAGCTTAACCTTTATCCATTCGTCAAAAACCCGACCGAGAACCTGCTGGGTCTGATGACCCTGACCTATGTGCCGAACTACTTCGACATTCTTCCGATGTACCTGGTGATCCTGGCGATGATACCGCTGATGATGGCGCTGAGCAGAATTTCGGTCTGGGCGGTTTTCGGGGCGATGTTTCTGATCTGGTTCGCCGCGCAGTTCGATCGCTGGTATGATGCGGGTTATGAGAGCCTAAAACCCCTGGCCGAGGCGACATGGTTCCTGCATTTTCCCGCACAGTATTGGTTTGACCCACCGAACAACACGCGCAGCTGGTTCTTCAATCCGTTCGGCTGGCAGCTGGTGTTTTTCACCGGCTTCGCATTCATGCGTGGATGGATCCCCGCGCCGCCCGTAAAGGGCTGGCTGATCGCCCTGGCGTTGGCGATCGTTCTGATCAACCTGCCGCTCAGCAACATCGGGGTCCGGATCTGGACTCTGGAGCCCGTTAAGGCACTTGAAATTGGCTGGGCTTCAGACTGGCGGGCCACGGTGATCGAATGGCGACAGGGCCACCGCCACTGGTTCACAAAGTCGGATTTCGGCGTGCTGCGGTATGTGCAGTTTCTGTCGCTGGCCTATCTGGCGTGGGCCGCGGCCGGACCGATGGGCGCTCGGCTGTCGGTAGGGCGGGTCTGGACCTTTATCGTCGACATATTTCGAAAGGTCGGCCAACAATCGCTGGCGGTCTTTGTAACCTCGATGGTGCTGGCCCGGTTCCTTGGCTTTTTGATGGATGTTTATGCACGGTACCCTGATGGGCCCGGCAAGGACCCCTGGATCGTGCTTGCGATCAACGCATTTGGTTTCGCCGTTATCATCGCAACTGCGTATCTGGTCGGCTGGTTCAAGCGCGAGCCATGGCGCAGGCCGCCCGAGCCACACCCGAGACCACAGCCGACTCAGTCCTACCCGGCCGGGGGGCAGCCGGTATGAAGTTGACCAGACGGCATGCATTGGCCCTTGCTGCGGCCGCCGGACTGGCCCCATCTGCCGGGGCGACCGATACGGAGCCCGGCGTACAAGTCGGGCCACCCGTTGGTTTTGCACCGGCGGATGTGGTCGCCAAGGCGCGAGATCTGGCGAACCGGCCTTACGTGCCGCCGGTCACGGTCCCCAAGGCTTGGCGTGACCTGACATATGACCAGTACCGAAAGATATGGTTCGACACCCGCAACGCGCTGTGGCGCAACGCGGGCTGCCCGGTTCAGGTCGAGTTTTTTGCCCCGGGCCTCTACTTTCCGGCTCCGATCCGCGTTCATGCCGTCGAGGCCGGGGAGGCCGCGCCGGTCCTGTTCGATCTGGCGGTCTTTGACACGACCGACAAGTTGCCGGACCTGCCGGTCGACGAAACCCTGGGCTATTCCGGTCTGCGGCTGCATGGCGAACTTGAGAGTGCGGGTGTGTTTCAGGAATACGCCGTGTTCCAGGGTGCCAGCTATTTCCGTGCGATCGGTATGGGCCAGATCTATGGCCTATCGGCGCGCGGTCTTGCCGTGAACACCGCAGGTCCGGCCGGCGAGGAATTCCCGGAATTTCGGGAGTTCTGGGTGGAGAAACCCGAGGTTGGGCAGCCGGATGTTGTGGTTCACGCACTGCTAGACGGTCCGTCCGTAACCGGTGCATTCCGATTTCGTATCCAGCACGGCAAGTCCACCGTCATGGATGTAGAGGCAACCATCATCCCGCGTCAGACGTTGGAGCACGTCGGAATTGCCGCCGGGACATCGATGTTTTTCTATGACCAGACCAATCGGGCCGGTTACGAGGATTTCCGCCCAGCGGTGCACGACAGCGATGGGCTTTTGATCGTGAACGGTCGCGGTGAGCAGCTCTGGCGGCCGCTCGCCAACCCCAGGAAATTGCAGGTATCTTCCTTCGTTGATGATGGACCGCAGGGTTTTGGCCTGATGCAGCGGGCCCGCGCATTCTCGGAGTTCGCTGATCTGTCGGCAAAGTACCATTTGCGTCCGGGCCTGTGGGTCGAACCCGGTGAGAATTGGGGCGCAGGGGCCGTGACGTTGGTCGAGATCCCGACGGATAAGGAGATCTACGATAACATCGTCGCGTATTGGCGGCCGCGCGCACCGCTTTCGGCAGGGGATGCCCACCGTTTTTCCTATCGTTTGCATTGGTGTGAAGCGGCCCCGATCCGCGAGAACCGGGCGCAGGTGATCAATACCCATATGGGCCGCAGCTTTTCGGGTGCGCGTATCGCCGCTATCGACTTTGCGGACCATCCCGCAATCCCCGAGGATCTGAGCACGGTTACAATCCATACGTCGGCCAATCGTGGCTCTGTTACCGACGGGATCCTGCAACGCAACCCTGAAACCGGGGGTGTGCGGCTCGATTTCGGTTTCGAACCGCGAGAAGACCGCGCGCAGGAGTTGCGCGCTCAGCTGGTCGTGGATGGGCGGACCATCAGCGAAGTTTGGTTGTACCGGTGGACGCCGTCATGAATGTTCACATCTCTCCTAACCCGCTGATGCCACCCGAAGCACCGGTTGAGATGCCGACGCAAAGCCTGAGCGCGCGCCCGATCGCCGCCGATACCCGACGCGATGACGTTGGAACCTGGATCGCGCGGGGCTTTGTCTTCAGTTTCGCACTTGCGATTCCAGCCGCTCTTGGCTGGGTCCTGCATGACTGGTTTCGCGCCGAAGGGATCATCTGGGCCGAGGCCGGGATCATAGGCTTTGCCCTGTTCGCGGCGTTCTGGATCGCGCTTTCGGTTGCAACGGCGGTTCTGGGCTGCCTGCCACGAAAGACGGCACATGCCCTGCATGGCGCGCCATTGGACATTGCGGTTGTTCAACCGATCTACGGAGAGCCGATTGGGCCTGTACTGGCCCGGGCCCGCGCCTTGCTTCTGGATCTGGCGCGCCACCCTACGGGCCATCGGTACTGTTACTATGTGCTGTCCGACACCCGCGATCCGGGGCAGGTTGAAACCGAACGACGCGCTGTTGCGCTGATGATGGCAGGGTTCCCGGGTGGCGTCATCCACTACCGGAACCGTGCCCAGAACCACCGTTTCAAAGTCGGCAATATCGAAGATTGGGTGACCCGTTGGGGCGGGCATCATGATGCCATGCTGGTGTTGGATGCCGACAGTGTCATGACCGCTAAAAGTGTGACCAGCCTGGCGGACACGATGGCGGCCGAACCCCGGTTGGGTCTGGTCCAGTCAATTCCGCGCTTGATCGGCGCGCGGTCGATATTTGCCCGTGCGCAGGCATTTGCCAACACAGCCTACGGAACCACGCTTGCGCGGGGCCTTTCGCGATGGGCCGGAAACACGGCTAACTACTGGGGACACAACGCTTTGATCCGCCTGACCGCCTTTGCGGCCGCGGCGGGCCTGCCGGACCTTCCCGGGCGTCGGCCCTTTGGCGGCGTTGTTCTGAGCCATGATTTTGTCGAGGCGGCCCTGCTCCGGCGCGCCGGATGGCAGATACGTTTTCTGACCGACGCAACCGAGAGCTACGAGACCACGCCCGAGACGGTCATTGGCCACATCCTGCGCGACCGCAGATGGTGCCAGGGTAATCTGCAGCACTTGCGCATTTTGTTTGCGCGGGGGTTCCACCCGCTCAGCCGGATGCACATGTTGCAGGGTGCCGTCGCCTATCTTGCGTCCACCGGCTGGTTTGCGCTGATGGTGTTATGGGTGCTTGTCGGGTCGGGGCAGGGCGACGGGGCAATCCAGTACTTCAGCGCGGCAAACCCGATGTTTCCGGCCTGGCCCCAGATGGAATTGGTGAGCCGGATTCTGATCGTGTCGCTGACGTATGGAATGCTTCTGGCCCCGAAACTCCTGGGTGCGATCGCATTCTGTATTCAGATGCCGCGCCTTTCCCAGTTTGGCGGGTGGGGGCGGTTCTGGGGCTCGTTTCTGCTTGAGTTGGTGGTGTCGATCATGCTGGCGCCGATGATGATGGTCCAGCATATGGTCGCCGTATTCAGAACTCTCTGCGGGTTCGATACCGGCTGGACGCGGGCGGCGACGAGCCACAAGCCGCTGCTCTACCTGCGCTTTCATGCGCTGGAACTGGTTCTGGGTGTCGCGATGACCACCCTGTTCATTTTGGGAGCCTTAACCTGGTGGCTTTTGCCGATTGCGGTGTTGCTGACCATCGCGCCGGCCCTGTCCTGGGCGGTATCAGCGGCGCCAGCCTGGGCAATGCATCTGTTGACGACGCCACATGATCAGTCGGCTGCGCCCGAGCGCGCCGACACACTGGCCCAGGCCTGAGCTTGGCACCGGCAGCGTGGTCAGACTGACAGGCAGATGTACTTCATCTCCAGAAAATCCTCGACCCCGTGGTGCGAGCCCTCACGGCCCAACCCGGATTGTTTGACACCACCGAATGGCGCAACTTCGGTCGAGATCAAGCCGGTGTTCACACCGACCATTCCATATTCCAGCGCTTCGGCCACGCGCCAAACGCGGCTGAGGTCGTTTGCGTAGAAGTAGGAGGCAAGGCCAAATATCGTGTCATTGGCCTGCGCGATGACGTCCGCCTCATCCTCGAACCGGAACAACGGCGCGACGGGGCCAAAGGTTTCGTCATGGGTGACCATCATATCGCGTGTGACCCCGGTCAGAACGGTCGGTTCAAAGTATGTCCCCCCCAGTGCTGACCGCCCGCCGCCGCTCAGAACCTGTGCGCCCTTTTCAACCGCGTCAGTGATATGCGCCTCAACTTTCGCGACGGCCTGTTCATTGATCAGCGGCCCGGTGGTCACGCCCGCCTCCAACCCGTCGCCCAGAGCAAGAGCCTTGGTGGCGGCGGCCAGTTTTTCGGCGAAAGCGTCGTAGACACCGGACTGTACGTAAATACGGTTTGCACAGACGCAGGTCTGACCGTTGTTGCGGTACTTCGAGATCATCGCCCCCTCGACCGCGGCATCCAGGTCCGCATCGTCGAACACGATGAAGGGAGCGTTGCCGCCAAGTTCCATCGACATCTTCATTATCTGGTCCGCCCCCTGGCGCAGCAGGACGCGCCCGACTTCGGTCGAGCCGGTAAATGTCAGTTTCCGGACCTTTGGATTCTCACATAGCTCCCGACCGATCTGCACACCGTCCTTGGCCGTTATGACGCTCAGCAGTCCCTTGGGGAGGCCGGCGCGCTCGGCCAACAACGCCATAGCCAGGGCGGAGAGTGGCGTGTCCTCGGCCGGTTTGGCGATAAACGCGCAGCCGACAGCGAGGGCCGGCGCCAGTTTTCGTGCGATCATCGCATTGGGGAAGTTCCAGGGTGTGATCGAGGCTACGACGCCAACAGGCTGCTTGATGACGATCAGACGTTTGTCGGCCTGGTGGCCCGGTATGGTCTCGCCATAGATGCGTTTGGCCTCCTCGGCGAACCATTCGATAAAGCTCGCCCCATACAGTATTTCGCCTTTGGCTTCCGCCAGGGGCTTACCCATTTCCGCGGTCAGGATAAGGGCGAGATCATCCGC
>JBCCYF010000002.1:0-97485 GCA_039190275.1 Pseudomonadota bacterium
GTCAAGATCATCTGTGCCAACCACCCAGCACAGCGCCCGGGGGCGGGCAGCGAGCCGGGCTTTTGTGCGTGGATCATCGAGCGTAAACCAACGGGTTCGGCCGGGATCAGGCGCCTCGGGGTCAATGGCGATCAGCTCGAAAAAGCTCTCCTTTCCGGCCTGCATCACACAGTTGTGGGTGCTCATAGCCGCATGTTTGCCGCCGCGCGGCACGGTCACGCCAAGGGCGTCGTTCATCGCGGCGACGCCTTCTTCCAGACTCTGCGCGCCAATCGCGAAATGGTCGATCTTGTTGTTCGGCATGCGGTCGGTCCGTTCCTGGGTCTAAGTTTGCGCGCAGGCTTGCGGCCTGTGCCCTCGGGCAATCGGTACCCGCCGGTAAGATAGTGTTGCGGGAGGGGGCCCCGCGTCCGCAAGAGACCGGCGCGCGTGTCGGCCACGGTCGAACTTGCGACGACACGCAGAGTGGATACAGTGGCCTACCATGGGTATTCCCAAGACGCGCATGATCAACATCCGAGGTGTCGAATTGACCCTGACATCGCTTCCCTTTTGTGTCAACATTTGGCATTGATGTTCAACATACCAGTACAAAAACGCATAGGAATTGGCCGCAGTGGTGATTGAAACCAAGCTAACGGCAAATCACTGGGGTGTCGGCCTTGCATCCGTGAAAGACGGACGCATCCTGTCGGTGGGGGCACACGCGGATGACCCCGACAGTTCGCCGATAAACGAAAACATCGCGGGCAGCTTGCATGGGCGCGCACGTATTCTGCGCCCGGCGATCCGCAAGAGTTGGTTGGACGGGCGACCCGGCGCGGTCGCTCGGGGGCGGGACAGTTTTGTCGAGGTGAGCTGGGAGCGCGCGCTCGATCTGCTGGCGGAGGCGCTGCGCCACGTGCGCGAGACCCACGGCAACCAGGGGATCTTTGCGGGATCCTATGGTTGGTCGAGCGCCGGGCGTTTCCACCATGCCCAAGGCCAGCTCAAACGGTTCCTCAATACCATCGGAGGTTTTGTCCGGTCCGAGGGTAACTATAGCTACAATGCCGCACTGGTGATGATGCCCTATATTGTCGGGCCGTTCCGCGACCACCTCACCCAGGCGACGCGTTGGCAGGTGATTGCGAAACACAGCAGTATGGTCGTACTGTTTGGCGGTTTGGCCATGCGCAATACCCAGGTCAGCGATGGGGGTGTCGCGCGGCACCGGATGCTGGACAACCTGCGGGCCTGCGTTGAGGCGGGGGTCACATTTGTAAACATCAGCCCCCTGCGTTCCGACGCCGATGACGTCCTTGGCGCGCAATGGATGCCGGCACATCCGGGGTCGGATGTCGCGTTGATGCTGGGACTTGCCCACGTTCTTTGGTCTGAAAGTCTGCTCGATCGCGGTTTCCTGGATCGTTACACAACGGGTTTCGAGCGCTTCGAGGCCTACCTCAGCGGGGCCAGCGATGGTCTGCCCAAAACGCCGGAATGGGCAGAGGCGCAGACCGGAATAGCGGCCGATGACATTCGGACACTGGCCCGCCGGATGGCCGCGCATCGCTGTATGATTTCGCTCGCCGCCGGGGTCCAGCGGGCCGACTATGGCGAACAGCCCATCTGGATGGCCATAACCCTGGCCTCGATGCTGGGACAGATAGGTCTTCCTGGCGGCGGATATACTGTTGGCTACGGCGTGAACGCCAATGTCGGTAATGTTGACCGCCCGTTCCGGTGTGGGGCGCTGCCACAGGGTCAAAATAATGTCGACGAGATGATCCCCGTCGCGATGATTGCCGAGATGTTGCTCAATCCCGGCACGCCGTACACTTATCGTGGTGCGATCCGCACCCTTCCGCATGCCCGATTGGTCTGGTGGGCCGGGGGCAACCCGTTCCATCATCATCAGGATTTGCAGCGGCTGCATGCGGCGTTCCAGCGCCCCGAGACGGTCGTCGTGAATGACATCAACTGGACCGCGACCGCACGGCACGCCGACATTGTGCTGCCCGTCGCCGCGGCACAGGAGCGGGATGATTTTGGCGCCGGAAAATCGGACAATGGGCTGATCCCGATGCCCCAGCTGGTCCCGCCGCCGGGTGACGCACGAACCGAGTACATGATTTACTGTGAACTGGCGGACCGGCTGGGATGTCTGGATGCCTATTCCGAGGGGCGCAGATGTGACGACTGGTTGCGGCACATCTGGGGTCAGACCCGCGACGCCGCAGCTGATCAAGGGCTGGAGCTGCCCGACTGGGACAGCTTTATGGCCGGTGATGTCATAACCCTGCCCGACCCGGCGCCCGACCAGGTTTTTCTGGCGGATTTTCGCGCCGACCCCGCGACGCACCGGCTGTCGACCCCAAGTGGCCGGATCGAGATATTCTCCGAGACACTGGCCGCGTTTCGCCTGGAGGATTGTCTTGGCCATGCCGCGTGGTTTCCGCCACGGGATTTGTCGGCCGGGATGGGTGCATACGCACTGCTTTCGGGTCAGCCGAAGTCGCGGCTGCATAGCCAACTCGACAACGGTGCCTACAGCCTGCAGCACAAAATCCAGGGCCGTGAGCCTATCCTGATACATCCCGATGATGCGGTCGCGGAGGGCATCGCCGACGGCGATGTGGTTGAGGTTTATAACAGCCGAGGCCGGTGCCTTGCCGGAGCGCGTGTAACCGATGAGATCATGCGGGGCTGTCTTTTTCTATGGACCGGTGCGTGGTGGGATCCCGACTTTGACGCGCCGCAGGCCCGCGACCGCCACGGCAATCCCAATGCCCTGACCCACGATCTGCGCACATCCTCGTTGTCGCAATCCCCCGCGGCGCATTCGGCGCGTGTGTCATTGCGCCTGTTTGACGGTCCGCTGCCCGAGATTACAGTTCACGCGCCGCCGCCCTTTTCGACGCAGGCCTGATATCGGGCATCAAACAGAAGAATTTCGGAGGATTATCCCATAGCAGATCTTAAGGAGCCCAAGGTTGATTCGACGCTGGCCAAGGGGCTGTCGATTCTCGAAAAACTGGCAAGTTCTAACAACAGCATGGGCGTGACTGAACTTTCGAAGGCCCTAAATCTCACGAAATCCAACACATTCCGGCTTTTGCAGTCGCTGACCACGCTTGGCTACGTGAAACACAACCCGGACAAAACCTATGCCGCTACGCTCAAGACATGGCAGGTGGGCCGTGTTCTATTGGACAATCTGAACTTGCGTGATCTGGCAGCGCCCGAAATGAAGTACCTTTCCAAAGAGACCGGCGAGACGGTCTATCTGGCCGTGCCCGAGAACCTCGCGGTGGTATATATCGACAAGCTGGACAGTCCCAAGCCGATCCGGTCCTGGAACCCGATCGGCGGGTCCGCCCCGATCCACTGCGTGGGGACGGGTAAGGCCATCCTGGCGCAGAACTACGACACGCTTCGGGCCCATGTCAGTGGCCGGCTTACACGCCATACCGATCTGACGCTCACCAATCTCGCGGAACTCGATGCCGATATTGAGGAAACCCGGCGCCGCGGTTTTGCCTATGACCGCGGCGAGTTTCGGGATCGCATTGTCAGTCTTGGTGCCGCCATCACATTACCAAGCGGCGAGGCCATCGCGGCGCTGGGTGTGTCGCTTCCGGATGTGAACATACCCGAAAAAGGGGTGGACTGGCTGGGGTCACTTGTGGCCCATGCGGCGGACAGTATCACATCCAAAGTTCGGAAAAGCTGAACAGCCTATTTCCTTTCAACCGGCTCGACCGGACCGCCATGCTCGGCCCAGGTTGAAAACCCCTCTTTAAGGTGCGATGCCTCAAATCCCATGTCCTGCAGCGTCGCGACGGTGAGCGCGGATCGCCAGCCCGAGGCACAGTGGAACACATATTTCTTGCCCTCCTGCGCGAAAACCTCTTTGTGATAAGGGCTGTCAGGGTCGACCCAGAACTCGATCATACCGCGCGGCGCATGCACCGAACCGGGGATCGCGCCGGTACGCTGACGCTCGCGGATGTCGCGGATGTCGACAATGACGACATCCGGGTCATCCACCATCTTGAGCAAATCGCCGGTCTCAATTTCCTCGATGCGTGCACGGGCGGATTTGACCATATCCGATGCGGATAGTTTAAGTTTGCTCATGGTTGTTGTGCCATTATATAGAACGTACTTATCATATATTGACACAACAGGAGGGTTGATGCAACATTTCGACGGGACGTCAGAACGACTATAGCGCATTCATACCGGGTTGCCCGCAATGAAACGAAATGCTGCCATCTCGCTGTGGGACGCCTCTTCAGACGAAGAGGATTACACCAATCCGACTGTCGGGGACATCTCGGTCGATGTGGCCATCGTTGGCGGCGGGTTTACCGGATTGTCGACCGCCGTGCACTGCGCGGAACGCGGGCTTTCAGCGCATGTTCTTGAGGCCAATCAAATTGGGTTTGGGGGATCGGGCCGCAATGTCGGTTTGGTGAACGCGGGCGTCTGGCATCCGCCAGCAAAGGTGCGCGAGAAGTTGGGTGCGGTTTATGGACCGCGTTTTGTCACGCGCTTTGGCGAGGGTCCGGAGAAAGTCTTTTCGCTGATCGAGCGCCACCAGATCCGATGCGAAGTTACCAAGACGGGAACGATCCATGCTGCGCATGCGCCGTCCGGATTTGCCGACCTGAAATCACGATTCGAGGAATGGACACGCCTCGGCGCACCTGTACAACTTCTGGACCGCAACGAAGTCGCCGAGAAGGTCGGGACCGACGTGTTTTATGGTGGCCTGCTGGACGCCCGGGCCGGGACGATCAATCCGATGGGATACTGTCGAGGATTGGCGCGGGCAGCGCGCGGCGCGGGCGCGACCATAACCACCGGCGTGCGGGCGCAGAAACTGCGCAAGGAGAACGGTGGATGGCGTGTTGAAACTGATCAGGGCTGTGTAAGAGCAAAATATGTCGTGTTGGGAACGAATGCCTATACCGACACGCTTTGGCCTGGGCTGAATCGCGTGTTTACCATGATCCACTACTTTCAACTGGCCACTGAACCGTTGGGAGATCGCGTGAAAAGCATCCTGCCTGAACGGCAGGGACTGTGGGACACGGGGAAGATCATGTTCTCGCTCCGCCGCGACGCCCATAATCGGCTGATCATAGGCTCTATGGGAACCATCGTTGGATCTGTCGGAGAAGGGCTGTCGCACCGCTGGGCGCGCAAGAAACTTGCCCGGCTTTTCCCAGGGCTAGGGCCGGTACAGTTTGCCGAGGCCTGGCATGGGCAGATCGCGATGACGCCGGACCACTTGCCACGCATCTACAACCTGGACGAGGGGCTCTATACCTCCATTGGATACAATGGCCGCGGTATCACCACCGGGACACTCTTTGGCGAGGCTATAGCCGGTTTGCTGACCGGCGCAGATCCCGTTGACCTGCCACTCCCCATTACGGATGTCGCGCCCGTGACCGGTGCGCCCATCATGTCCCGCCTCTACCAAACCGCGTTTACGGCAAACCAAATTCTGAGAAGCCTCTGACCCGATGATCCAAAGCCCTGTTCGCGTTGGTGTCGATATTGGCGGCACATTTACCGATGTCGCGTTGGCCCATCCTGGCGGCCTGTCGACGTGCAAGGTGCTCACAAACTACAACCGGCCCGAACAGGCTATTCTTGACGGTATTGCTCTGGCTGCCGATCAGGCGGCTGTATCCGCATCGTCCATTTCGCAGGTCATCCACGGCACCACATTGGTGACCAATGCGCTTATTGAACGGCGCGGCGCGAGGCTTGCCTTTATCACGACCCAAGGGTTTCGCGATGTCATTGAGATGCGGTCCGAAAATCGGTTCGAGCAGTATGACCTGAACCTGAAGCTGCCGGTGCCTCTGGTCCCGCGACGCGACAGGCTGACCCTGAACGAGCGGATGGGCCCATCGGGCGAGGTGCTGCTGCCGCTTGATCCCGATGACGTCTCGGCGATGGTGACGCGCGTCATGGACGGTGGCTATGAGGCCGTCGCTATCGGTCTGATGCATGCCTACGCAAATGACGCCCACGAAAAGCAGATGGCAGAAGCGCTGCGGTCCGTCGCACCAGATCTGTCGATTTCCCTCTCCTCGGTGATCTCGCCCCAAATGCGGGAATTGCCCCGGTTCAACACGGTGATCGCAAATGCCTATGTGCAGCCGCGGGTCGCCGACTACCTTGGGAGGCTGGTCGGACGTCTGCGCGAGGCGGACATCGGGGCGCCCGTCTTCATGTTGCATTCGGGCGGTGGCCTCATCTCGGTCGAGACGGCGGCTGAGCAACCGGTGCGACTGCTGGAGTCCGGCCCGGCCGGTGGTGCGATTTTTGCCGCCGATTTCGCCCGGGCACACGGGCTGGACAAGGTGCTGAGCTTCGACATGGGCGGCACGACGGCCAAGATCTGCCTGATCGAAGGGGGGGCACCCAAAACCGCCAGCACTTTTGAGCTGGCCAGAACCTATCGGTTCAAGAAAGGGTCTGGAATGACGGTGTCGACTCCGGTGGTCGAAATGGTTGAGATCGGCGCTGGCGGTGGCTCGATCGCGCTGATCGATACAATGGGGCGGATCCAGGTCGGACCGAAATCCGCCGGCTCCGAGCCAGGCCCTGCCTGCTATCAAAGAGGTGGCAACGAAGCGACGGTCACCGACAGCAACCTTCTGCTGGGGCGGCTCGACCCGGACGACTTCGCGGGTGGCGCCATCCCGCTCTCGCCTGCCGCTTCGGAACGGGCGGTTGCGGCGCGTCTGACCCAAGGAACCGGGCTGAGCGTGCAGGACGCGGCATTCGGCGTAATGGAAATGGTCGACGAAAACATGGCCAATGCCGCGCGGGTCCACACTGTGGAGAACGGCCGCGACATTGAGCATTTCACCATGATCGGTTTTGGCGGCGGCGCCCCGTTGCATGCCTGTCGGCTGTGCGAAAAGCTGGGCATTCGCACCCTCCTGATCCCGCCCGGCGCGGGTGTCGGTTCGGCTATCGGCTTTCTCAAGGCTCCCGTCAGTTACGAGGCTTCGCGCGGAATGTTCATGCGACTGGCGTCTTTTGACCCGATAGCGGTGAATACGATGTTGGCCGAGCTTGAAGCCGAGGCGCGCACATTTGTCCGTGCCGGTGCAGCCCAGGCCCAGACCGAAACCCGGCTGACCGCCTTTATGCGGTATGCAGGCCAGGGATGGGAAATACCGGTCCCACTGCAGTACAAGACTTTTGCCCTGGAAGATGCCGCTCGGATCTTCACCGCGTTCGAGGCCGGGTATCGCAGGTTGTTTGGGCGGACAATTGATGGACTTGCCTGCGAGATCACCAACTGGTCGCTAAGCGTTGCGACCGTCCTGCCCCAGGCTAAGAAAGTGACGCGCCATGACGGCGGGTCGGGTCTTTCGGGTACGCGGGTCCGCCAGTTTTTTGATGCCGCACAGCGCCGCATGGTCGACGCTCCGGAAGTCGCGCGCGACAGCATGTGCGCCGGAGCCAGCGTCGAAGGTCCGGCCATCATTTTCGAGCGCGAAACGACCACCATCGTGACATCGGCCTACAGGGTGACGGGTCAGGGGGATGGAAGCCTGCTTTTGACCCGCAAAGGGGATACCGCGTGAACCCACCCAGCCAGATCGACTATCAGATCATGTGGAACCGCCTGATTGCGGTTGTCGAGGAGCAGGCGGCGACGCTCATCCGTACCGCGTTCTCCACCTCCGTGCGCGAGGCCGGTGACCTTTCCGCCGGGCTCTTTGATCGCGGGGGGCGTATGATCGCCCAGGCCGTGACCGGTACGCCGGGCCATGTGAACGCGATGGCGGAAAGTGTCACGCATTTCGTGGCGGAGATCGGCGTAGAAGAGATCTTTGAAGGTGATGTTCTGATAACAAATGATCCCTGGATGGGTACGGGACATCTGCATGACATTACCATCGTCTCGCCCGTCTTTCGCAATCAGACCCACATCGGCTACTTCGCTTGCACCGCGCATGTTGTGGACATCGGGGGGCGGGGTTTTGGCCCGGACGGCACCGAGGTCTTTGAGGAAGGCCTGCTGATCCCGATCATGAAATTTGCCGAACGCGACGCGGTGTCAAAGGATCTATTGCGCCTAATACGCGCCAACGTTCGCACGCCTGATCAAACCGTCGGTGATATCTATTCCCTGGCGGCGTGCAATCAGGCTGGTGACCGTCGGCTGCAGGCTATGCTCGATGAATTCGGCATCGATAATATCGACGGGCTTTCGAATTTCATCATCGATACCAGCCGCGCAGCGACCCATGCCGCAATCGCCAAAGTGCCCGATGGGTGCTTTGAACACACGATGCAGGTTGATGGCTATGAAGCGCCGGTGCATATGGCGGTGCAGCTGGACATAACGGGTGAAACGCTCCACGCGGATTTTGCAGGAACCTCGGGCATGAGCAAATTCGGGGTCAATTGCCCCGAGGTATATACCCGCGCCTATGCCTGTTACGGGCTGAAATGCGCGATCGCGCCCGAGGTTCCCAACAACACCGGTTCGCTAGAGCCATTCCGGATCACCGCGCCCGAGGGTTGTATTCTGGCCGCCACGCGCCCGGCACCCGTTTCGGTGCGCCATGTCATGGGGCATCTGGTTCCGGACGTAGTGCTGGGCGCCCTGCACAAGGCCTTGCCCGATACCGTGCCGGCCGAGGGCGCCTCGGCGCTCTGGAACATCCAGATATCGGCACGGCCCAGCGTGCCGATGTCCGATCTGCCCAACCGCGAGGTTCTGATGTTCAATTCGGGCGGGACCGGTGCGCGACCGACCATTGACGGGCTGTCAGCCACAGCTTTTCCCTCGGGCGTGTCGACCATGAGCGTTGAGGCGACCGAACATGTCGGACCCATAACGGTCTGGCGGAAGGATCTGCGCCCGGACTCTGGTGGTGCTGGTGCACAGCGTGGCGGACTGGGACAAACGATCGAGATTGAGCCCAGAGACGGCTATGACCTTTACTTTAACGCGATGTTCGATCGCGTAAGCAATCCTGCGCAAGGCCGCAGCGGCGGATTGCCCGGCGCGGCCGGGCGTGTGGCCCTTGCCGATGGGACCGAACTGCGCTCGAAAGGACGGCAGCTGATCGGGAACGGCCAAAGGCTGTGTTTGAGTTTACCGGGCGGTGGAGGGTACGGTCCCCCTGCAAACCGGGAACCCGCCCAGATTGCAGCGGACCTGGACGCGGAACTCATTACTGAAGAGCAAGCCCGGGCCGACTACGGGTACGATAGCCAACAGGATTGAAAAAATGACAGATCAACCAGTCGCTCTCATTTCCGGTGCCGCCCAAGGGATCGGTCTTGCCTGCGCCGAAGCGCTTGCGGAGGATGGCTACAAAGTCATCCTGGCGGATATCAAGGAGGACGTACTGGCCGCCGCAGCAAAACTCGGCGGAGCGGGCTACATCTGCGATTTCGGTGATACGGATGCCATCGTAAGGCTGTTTGATACAATTGAGGCCGAACACGGGCCCGTCTCAGCGCTGGTTAACAACGCCGGTATCGCAATGCCCGGAGACTTTCTGAGTTATGACCTGGCAGACTTCGACAGGGTCATGGGGGTCAATCTGCGGGGTCTCTTTGTCGCCACGCAACGTGCAGCACGTACCATGGTCGCGCAGGGAATTGAGGGCGCTATCGTCAACATGTCGTCGATAAATGCACAGGTTGCGATCCCCGCGATCCCCGCCTACTGCGCCTCGAAGGGTGGTGTCATGCAACTGACCAAGGTGGCTGCGCTGGCGATGGCCAAGGACAAAATCCGCGTTAACGCGGTTGGTCCCGGGTCCATCGACACCGAGATGATGGCGGGTGTGAACGCCAATCCCGAAGCGTTCAAGGTCGCCATGTCGCGAACCCCCTTGGGGCGGCCCGGGTCAGCGCGCGAAATCGGCAATGTCGTTGCCTTTCTCTGTTCCCCCAAAGCCAGTTATGTAACCGGCGAGACCATCTATGTGGACGGCGGGCGCCTGGGCCTGAACTATACATGCTAAGGGTTTTTCAACACTGCCCGCGCCTGTGGTGAGGCACGCCTGGCCCGAAAAGCCCTGAAAGTCGAAATTATCGTTACTGCCGCCATCAAGTCCTGACCCCAAAGGAGACCTGCGATGACCGCCGCTGTTGAAATGATCGACGTGAACAAATTCTATGGGACCTTCCATGCGCTGCGCGACGTCAATCTTACGGTCACGAAGGGCGAAAAGATTGTCGTTTGCGGGCCGTCGGGGTCGGGAAAATCGACGATGATCCGCACGATCAACCAACTGGAAGAGCATCAGTCAGGCCAGATACTGATCAATGGGGAAGAGATCAGCGCGGATGCACCGAATATCGAGGAAATGCGCCGTGAAGTCGGCATGTGCTTTCAGCACTTCAATCTGTTCCCGCATCTTTCAATCATCGACAACTGCACCCTGGCCCCGATGCTGGCACGCAAGGTGACGCGCGAGGCGGCCGAGGAAACGGCGATGCAATATCTCTCAAAAGTGCAGATTGCCGATCAGGCCGAGAAGTTTCCCGGACAGCTTTCGGGCGGTCAGCAGCAACGGGTGGCCATCGCGCGTGCACTTTGCATGAAGCCCGAGATACTGCTTTTTGATGAACCGACCTCGGCCCTCGACCCGGAGATGATCGGGGAAGTGTTGGACGTGATGGTAACCCTGGCACAAGACGGCATGACGATGATTTGCGTGACGCATGAGATGGGTTTTGCGCGCAAAGTCGCAGACCGTGTCCTGTTTATGGACGCAGGCGAGATCGTTGAAGAGGGCGACCCGGAGAGTTTCTTCAACTCGCCCAAAAGCGACAGGACAAGAACATTCCTCGATCAGGTGCTCAGCCACTGATCAAGAGGTCGAGGAACCGGATCTGCGCAAAGCCTGGTCGGCTTCCATTGCGGATCGCGGGATAGGGGCGCGGGTCCGTGGCTTGCCGGAGAGGCTATAATGCCAAGTGCCAGCAGACCGCATTCGCATCGGCTGCCCCATGGCCAGCGCCACAAGTCGCGCGAAGCGGCCAAACCTGATCCAGGCGTGTGGGATCCCGAACGGTGCCGCCGGGTTGAACGCCACCGCAAAGCCCGCTATTCCCGTCGGGCCGTATTTACCCCGTACTGAAAGGCGAATGGATGCCGCAGAGTGACCCCCGACTTTTGGTCTCGACCGATTGGTTGCAGGATCATCTGGGCGCGCCGGATCTGCGGGTGATCGATGCGAGTTGGTACCTGCCGACCATGGGGCGAAATGCAGTCGCGGAGTATGAGGACCGGCATATTCCTGGCGCGCGGTTCTTTGATATTGACGATATTTCTGACAGCCGTTCCGAACTTCCGCATATGGCGCCGCCGGTCGAAAAATTCATCAGCCGGATGCGGGCGATGGGTATCGGGGACGGCCATAGAATTGTGGTCTATGATGGCGCCGGACTGTTTAGCGCTGCACGCGTTTGGTGGCTGTTTAGGCACTTCGGAAAAAGCGACGTTGCGGTGCTGGACGGCGGCCTGCCCAAATGGCTGGCCGAGGGGCGCCCGGTCGAGGAGGATCTGCCAGTTCTACGCGACCGTCACTTCACAGCGCGTCGCGACGCGACGTTTGTCAAGGATGTGACCCAGGTCGCGGCAAGCACCAAGCTGGGCGACTACCAGATCGTCGATGCCCGCTCACCCGAGCGGTTTCGGGGTGAGGAACCTGAAGTGCGGCCCGGCCTTCGATCCGGTCATATTCCAGGGTCGCGTAACGTGCACTATGCAACGTTGTTGAACGGGGATGGGACGCTGAAAGAACCCGGTGCGTTGCGCGGTGTGTTCGAGGCCGCAGGTGTGGACCTGGACCGTCCTGTGATCACGTCCTGCGGCTCCGGCGTGACCGCTGCCATCCTTCTGCTGGCCCTGGATCGGATCGGGCACCGGCAACATGCGCTCTACGATGGTTCGTGGTCCGAGTGGGGCATGTACAACGATTTGAGGGTGGCAACTGGCCCGGCGGACGGATGAGCGAGCTTCTGCAACCCGGCACAGAAGTCGACGTGACCATCACCTATCTTCGAATGGACACGCGACCGACCTATGACAGGCCGTCGTTGCCGTTGGGGCCGCCTACGGCACTGATCGCAGCAGATACACCGCCCGTTTGGTACTTTCTGAGCCTGTATTCGGCGGTTGGCGGGGCCTATGAGTGGACCGACAAACTGAATGAGTCCGAAAACAGCGTCAGAAGTTTCCTGCACGATCCTCAGGTTACACTGTACACCCTGATCCGCAGTGGTTGGCCGGCGGGGTTTTTCCTGCTGGACACACGGACCCCCGAAGTCTGCGAGTTGTCGTATTTCGGGCTGGTGCCCGAGGTCGTGGGCACGGGTCTGGGGACATATCTGTTGCAAACCGCCGTACATTCCGGCTGGGACCGACCGGGCATTTCGGTGCTAACGGTTGAAACCTGTACCCTTGATCACCCTCGGGCGCTGGCGCTTTACCAAAAGGCTGGCTATGTACCTATTGACCAGCGGATCACAACGCGTGTCCTCACGCGGGCACGCAGGGCCCAACCCGAAGCAAAAGGCTGAACCGATGCTGAAAAATCTGACCCCACAGCCGCCAGACAAGATCATCGAGATGATCTCGATCTTCCGTGAAGATCAGCGCACCGACAAGCTGGACCTTGGTGTGGGTGTCTACAAGGATGACAACGGAAAAACGCCCGTGATGCGCAGCGTAAAGGCGGCCGAAGCGCGTTTGCTACAGACACAGGACAGCAAGTCCTATGTCGGGCTGCTGGGCGATCTGGGGTTTGTGGAGGCGATGCGTTTGCTGGTGCTGGATGACAGCGTTCCGGCCGAGCGGGTCGTGGGGGCGCAGGCGCCGGGTGGAACTGGCGCAATCCACCAACTGTTGGAACTGGCCAAGCTGGCACATCCCGGCGCGCGGATCTGGTACTCGGACCCGACGTGGCCCAACCATCCCGCAATGGTCAGGCACATGGGGCTGGCAGCGGGCACATATCGTTATTTCGACAGCGCCACACGTGGTGTCGACTTTACCGGCATGATGCAGGATTTGGCTCAGGTGGCTGCGGATGACGTGGTGATCCTGCATGGATGCTGTCACAACCCAACAGGGGCGAACCTATCGGCCGAACAATGGTCTCAGGTGACCGACCTGCTGTTGGAGAAATCGGCAACCCCCTTTATCGACTTTGCCTATCAGGGCTTTGGCGACGGGCTCGACGCTGATGCTGAGGCCGTTCGGGTGATGGCATCGCGAGTGCCGCAGATGCTGCTGGCGGCAAGCTGTTCCAAGAACTTCGGCCTATATCGCGACCGTGTCGGTGTGGCGCTGGTGCTGACACCCGACGCCGACACACATGCTTTGGCAAAGGGCGCAATCGCCTCGCTGAACCGTCTGAATTTTTCCTTCCCGCCGGATCATGGTGCCAAACTGGTCGAGATTATTCTCAACGATCCGGAGTTGCGCGCCGACTGGCAGGCCGAGCTTGAGGAGATGCGGCTGCGGATGCTGGATCTTCGAACCGGCCTGGCCGAAGCGCTTCGCCGCGAAACAAACTCTGATGACTATGATTTTGTGGCCGACCACCGGGGCATGTTCAGCCGCCTGGGATTGCCGGGGGAACAGGTGATGCGGCTGCGGGATGAGAAAGGCATCTACATGGTTGGCGACAGCCGCGTAAATGTCGCGGGTCTGCCGGCAGCCGGTCTGGATGCGCTGGCAAAGGCGATTGTCTCCACCGGCACATGAACGTTCCCTACATCCGTGCCGAGGATGTCGAGGGCCGGCTAGACTGGGGTGAGGTCGCCGATGCGCTGGCCGCAGGGCATGGCGTGGCGCGCGCAGAGATTGGGGATTTGTTCCTGAAGTCCGCGGAAAATGTTCTGCTTAGCCGCGCTGCATGGTGGCCGGGACAGGGCATCGCGGTGAAGTCGGTTACGGTTATGCCCGAAAACCTGCAGGCGGCGCGGCCCACAGTCCACGGGGCAATGGTACTGTTTGACGAGACCTACGGCGAGGTTCGCGCCGTGATCGATAGCGCCCTTGTCACCAAGTGGAAAACCGCCGCAGACAGCCTGTTGGGAGCGCGTCTTTTGGCCCGGCCCGACGCGGCGACCTTAACGATAGTCGGCGCAGGGTCGGTCGCCGCGTCGTTGATCAGCGCCTATCGAAGCCATTGGCCGGATCTTGCGATTACGATCTGGAACCGGACCCGGCCGCGGGCAGAAGCCCTTGCCGACAGTTTCGGGGTTGCCGTTGCCGATGATCTTGAGGCAGCGGTGCGTGCGGCGGATATCGTGGCGTGCTGTACAATGGCGCAACAACCGATCTTACGCGGCGAATGGCTGTCCCAAGGGTGCCACGTCGACCTGATAGGCGCGTTCACCCCCGAGATGCGGGAGGCGGACAATGTCGCGTTGCAGCGTGCTCGGATATTTGTTGACAGCTTCGAGACCACGCTGACGCATATTGGCGAACTGAAGATCCCACTAGAGGAGGGTACGATAGCGCGCGCCGACGTGCTCGGGGACCTTCACGATCTGTGCGCCAGCCGGGTTGGACGCGAGGCGTCCAGTGATATCACGCTGTACAAGAACGGCGGGGGCGCCCATTTGGACCTGCTCACGGGGAAGGTGATCCTGCAGACCTATCACGGTGGGTCCTAAGGTGATTGCACCATGGGCCCGGTTGCGGCCCATGGGTATCTGCCGGGCGTTTCAGCTCAATTCGTGATCTGCTGGAGAAGCGTGAGCCTATCGGCCATCTGCCAGCTCTCGACAATCACGCCATCGGCCACGCGGTGCACAGCAATTCCACCGAACGACACGTCCTTGCCGGTTGCTTCAATTCCGTAGATCTCACTGGTATGTTTCCCCGTAATCGTTCCGACCACGGTCACAACGCTATCGGCCACATAAACTTCGTCCACTTCGAAATGACTGTCTGTGAGGCCTTCGGTAATCAGGGCCACTTCCTTAAGGAAGCTCTCGGCATCCTGTACCCCTAGTGTCGGGACAATCCCGTTGGCGACCCAACGTTCCGACACGATTTCGTTCAACGCGTCGGGGTTCTGGCTGGCGAGGGCGGCATAGTATCGGTTAACCATGTCCAGCGCTTCACTCTCTTCCAGAAGTGGCGAATTGAGCGCGTCGGCAAAGTGGCCGGAATCAGGTCCGGCCGACTGAAGCCGAATATAGCCAAGAACCTGATTGTCCCGTTTTGGATCAAGCACCAGAACTTCGCCCTCGAATACGCGGAATTGGGTCAGCTCTTCGATATTCGTGTAGTGCGAAATGATCAGAAGCGGCCCCTTGCGGTCCGGATTGCCCTCCCACGCGGCAACCCGATCGCGCAATGCGGTGGTGTTCTTCGCGCCCTGGAGAGAGAGCAGCAGGTTCACCTCGCCATCAGTCTCCACCGGCATATTCGCGGCAATCTCGGGATCCACTCTGTCGAACCCCTCGAACATGTGCTCCAGCGTCTGTTGATTGCGGCACCATTGGCTGACCACGATCTGCGACGGTATGATCCCGTTCGACGCGAAAAGGGCACCAAAGTCGCGCATCCGTGCTTTGCCGTCTTCGCTCATCAGTCGTTGATTGGCACAATCCGTCGGGGCCACGTTCTTTTCGTCCAGCTTAGACCAGTCGGTCGGTCCATGGCGCATCAGGTAGACAACGTCGTCCCGGAAGAACATATCCTCAAGCTGCTGATAGGGCTCGAACCGCAGTTTATCCTCGACTTCGGTTTCCACCGCATCCAGCGAAACCGACATCTCGCCGATGTGCGTCGTGACCTGACGGACCGTATCAACAAATGAGTCGGGCAGTTCGGACTGAGCCTGAGCGGGTCCGGACACCGCCAGGAATAGTATGGCTGCCGTAAGGGATTGCTTGTTCATTTCCAAAGGACTCCTGTCTGCATTTTTTATAAGTGGTGACGTGTGGTTTTCCCAACGCGTGTGTGTGTCGAACTGCGCCCGTGCCTTCAGTTCCAGCATGTCTGGGAGTCCGGACAGGAAGCCCCCGGGCGGTCGAGGAAGCCATGCATGCATAGCCAGCTTGCCGACGGGTCAACGTTAGCGCATGGATTTCGGATTGCCTAGCCATCGTGCTGATTTTACAGCGCCTTTATAAGCAGCTTTGGCGTACCCGGGAGCAGCTAACAGAAGAACCATTGTTTTCCCTTTTTCCCTCACCTCTGACGACTTTACCCAATGGATATTTCAGGTGAGTGTAGTCATCGACGCGTTCAATGCGCCGCTGCCAGCGCCCGGAACAGCGCGCGCAGGGCGGAGAGGGAGACATCGTATGAGCGGACCGAAGCGGAACACCTCGGTCGAAGAGGATCAGACCGATGCGACGGGACGTCGTGCAAAGGGCGAGTTTGTACGCGGCGTGAGCGGATTTCGCCACTCTATCGGCAGCGCCGAGTATCCCGCCGAACCCGGGCGGTATCACCTGTTTGTGGCCCTGAACTGCCCCTGGTGTCACCGGGTCACGCTTGCCCGTTCGGTGCTTGGGCTGCAAAAAAGCATCTCCATGGATGTGGCGTTCCCCGGCCGTACAGATCAGACTGACCCGGCAGGCCCAAACTTTTGGACGTTCGATCCCACACGCGTCGCGACGCTGACGGGCGCACCATTGCCGGAATGCACAAACGAGACCGGAACAGGCAAGGCGCATCGGCTTGTCCGGGATATCTATGCGGACCAAGGCTCGACCGAGCAGTCGGTTCCGGTTCTTTTCGACAAGACAACGAAGCAGATCGTCAACAACGAGAGCGCGGAGATTATTCGCATCCTGAACCGCCAGGCCGCGCATCTTGGCAGCACGATACCTGAACGTGACCGGCCCGACCTGTATCCTCCCGATGATGACCTGCGGCGCGACATCGATGCTGTCAACGAAGAGGTCTATGTCGCAATCAACAACGGCGCCTACAAGGCAGGGTTCTCCTCCGATCAAGCAATCTATGCCGCGGCATTCGATGCCTATTTCGATGCGCTGGCGTCGCTGGAAACCCGGCTTTCCTCGGACAATCGTCCGTTTCTGATCGGCGACAGGTTCACCGAGGCCGACTTGCGTCTGTTTCCAACGCTCTACAGGCATGATCCTGTTTACTACGTCCGTATGAAGCTGAACGCGGCGCGGATCCTGGACTATCCGCACCTGTGGAAATGGGTATGTCGGGTGTACGCATTACCCGGGGTCGCCGAGAGCAGTGCGCTCACACATTGCAGACAAGGGTATTTCGGTCGCTCGTGGAACAATGTGATCCCGTTGGGCCCGCTGAAACCGTTGCCGTATCCCGAGGCATACCGGCACCCCGACCTGTCGGGCTGAACGGTTCGCCCCGGTCCGGTGGCCGGGATCAAAGGCCGAAAGGTCTATTGCGCCGCTGTTTGCTGCGCGCCCTCACGCTGTATCTGCACGGCGAACAATGCGCCCCGCGGTGTCGGCCGCAGAAACAGGTCGCCACCCAGTGCTCGCATGATCTCGCGACTGATCGGCAGACCAAGCCCGGCACTGCCCGCCAAGGTGGTTTCGCTAAGCCGCGAGAATTTCTCGAACACACGGTCCCAATCACCCGGTGGAATACCGGGGCCATTGTCAGCGACCGTCACGATCAGATCGCGTGATGTGGTATGGGCGCGGATATCAATCCGCGGGTTGGATTGGGCGCCATATTTGACCGCATTCGAGATCAGGTTGATCAGCACCTGGGCCAGCCGATCGAAATCCGTCGAGATCCGACGGTCCATCGATTTACGGTGCACTTTCAAAGTGACGCCTGCAGTCTGGCGGATGCCTTCGGTACTCTTGACTGCCGCGTCGATCACCGCCCCCAACGTTACTTCGGTGCGGGTCAGTTGCGCGCGGCCGGACTCCAGAAAGCTCAGGTCAAGTATCTCATCCAGCAGGCGTGTAAGGCGTTGGCTCTCTTCATGGATTATGCCCACAAAACGCTGGACATCCGCACTGCGAAGGTCGGGCTCCTCGCGCAGGATCTCAGCAAAGGAACGAATTGAGGTCATGGGCGTCCGCAGCTCATGGCTGACCTGGCTTAGAAAGGCGTCCTTTTGCTCTCCCAGGGCGCGCAGCCGGGCGTTCGCGGCACGCAGTTGCTCGGCGGTTTGGGCCAGTTCCCCGGATTGGCGTTCGAGGCGTTGGCTGTACTCAACAATTTGTGCGGTCTCATCTGCCATGCGCAGCAATTCATCGACCGAGACTTGGCCGCCGCGGCTGATCTGACTGACCAGCGCATGAGCCGAGGCCGCACCGATGGAGCCGGTCAACTCGCGCTCGATCCTGGCGATAAGCGCGTCATCAGCGTCGGGCAGGCCCGACGCCTTTCCCTGTGTCCGTGCCACTTCGGCAAACAGGCCGTGGGCTGTGGTCGCGCCAAGTATCCTTTGCGCGAGCGTAAACAGGTCCTCGGACGTCGCCGAGCGGCGGAACACCATTTCGCTGCCCTGAACCTGACGAAAGGTGTCAACAAAATGTGCCGCCTGAACACGTTCCAGAAGCCGTGGCGTCGTGAGAAGCGAGACCGCGACGAACAGGATGGCGTTGACTGACAGGCTCCAAAAGATGGAATGGACAAGCGGGTCATATGGAGCCAGCCCAAACAGGGCCTGCGGGCGCAGGGCTTCGATGCCAAACGGACCGTTCTCAATAACCGAAGACGAAAGCAGGAAGCTGCCCTCAAAGCTGGGCAGGAACAGCGTATAGGCCCAAAGAACCGCGCCAGCCCCAATGCCCCAAAGGGCGCCTGCCCGGTTCGCGCCGCGCCAGTATATTGCACCGACAAGGCTGGGCAGTACCTGAGCGGCGCCGGCAAACGCTATCAATCCAATCGATGCCAGGGCTGCCGATCCGCCCGTCAGCAGAAAGTACAGATACCCCAGGCCCAGGATCAGCCCGATGGATGCGCGTCGCCCGCTTAGGACAACAGAGCGAATATCGCCACTGACTTCAGGGTTCTGCGCGTTGCGCCACAACCAGATCGGTACGATAATATGGTTTGAAATCATAGTTGAAAGGGCGATTGCCGAGACGATGACCATTGAGGTTGCGGCCGAAAATCCCCCAAGGAATGCCAGCAAAGTAAGCGCCGGTTGTCCCTGGCTGAGCGGCAAGGTCAAGACATAGAGGTCCGGGTTTTCACCAGGTGGCAGGAAGGCCTGCCCGGCGATGGCGATCGGCAGTACAAACAGTGAGATCAGCAGAAGATAGGTTGGAAAGGCCCACGCGGCCGTCGCCAGATGCGCTTCATTCGCGTTCTCCACGACCATCACCTGGAACATCCGCGGAAGACAGATCACAGCTGTCGCGGAAAGGAACATCAGTGTCACCCACCGTGGTGTGAAGACGTCCTCACCGGAAAGCCCGCCATCCGGAAGCGCCGAAAACACTTCGCCCGGGCCGTTGGTAATACCCCAAACCACGAAAAGCCCAATAGCCAGCAAAGCGATCAGCTTGACCACCGCTTCAACCGCGATGGCCGATACCACACCGACATGGCGTTCGTTGGCATCGATGCTGCGCGTGCCGAACAGGATCGCGAACATTCCCAGACCCACCGCGAACCAAAACCCGGTTACCGATGGGGGTGCATCGGGCGACACGATCGCAGTGCTTAGACTAAGGGACTGAAGTTGCAATGCGATGTAAGGCGTCGAGGCCACCACCGACAAAAGCGTGACCAGTACCGCCAACGTGCCGCTTTTACCGTAGCGCGACGATATCAGATCTGCGATCGAGGTGATGCGCTGGACCCGCCCGATGTGCACCAGTTTGCGCAGCAAGAACCACCAGCTGAACATCACCAGGCTGGGGCCCAAGTATATGGTGATGAACTCCAGACCGTTTCGTGCCGCGGAACCGACCGCGCCATAGAATGTCCAGCCTGTACAATAGACCGAAAGTGAGAGGGTATAGACCAGTGGCGAAGACAGCCATCCGCTGTGTCCCCGTGCAGCCCTGCGCTCGGCCAGAAACGCAATCAGAAACAAACAGCCGGTGTAGCCCAGGCAAACCAGGATGAGGGCGTTCAACGACAGCATGTCAGTTCCCCCTGCCTTTGGTGTGCCCGAAACACCGCCATGCCAAATTAACCTATTCTAAGAACGTTTGTCGCCCGCTCCCATCAACCGCCGGGCCAGGCTGCGCGTCAGAATGGTCAGGCCCGCCCAGATCAGAAAGACATAGGCGTAGATTGCCGGGACGCCGAACAGGGTCTCGATACCGGTGAAGATGTTCAGGACCGGCGTGATCAGAAGAACGATGCCAAGCGTAGGCACAGCAAGGGCCATATCCTCGCGCTTGCGCCGGATCATGGCCCGTTCGGCCAGGTCCTGTGGTTGGTCTGTCATGGCGCGGCCAGGCGTTTGACGGTCGCGACCACATCGGCATTCGAGAACGGCTTTGTCATAAAGACGGTGGCGCCCAGCTGGGTCGCGAGGTCACGGTCCCGGGTCTGGCCCTTGGCCGTCAGCATCAATACCGGCGGGGCACCATGCCCGCGCGACCCCAGGTCACGCAGGATATCAAAGCCGCTTCGGTTGGGCAGCATCACGTCCAGGATCACGACATCCGCGCCCACCGCCGACACACGCTCAAGGGCCCGTGCCCCGTCAACCTCAACGGTCACGTCAAACCCTTCGAGGGTGAGCAGAAATCGCAACGCATCTGCAATGTTCGGCTCGTCCTCCACAATCAGAACGCGCTGCGGCACATATCCTCCCGTCTGGTGGCGCGCTTCATGCGCGTCTTTGACAGTAAATCATAAGGAGTCGCTCGGCTGTGTCACGGTAATAATCGACTGTCACCGGCGCCCGGTTCGGTTCTGGGTCCTACACCAGCAATTGCGCCTGCGCCCGGGAGCCGCATTCCGAACGCGTGCAGATCCGGCAACTGGTCCCGACCAGACGCCCACGCCCCACAGGTTCTGCGAACGGTGATACGGCCGTCTCGACAAACAGCATGGAGGCGGCAAGGTCGACCGGCTCGCCAAAACTCGGTGTGTGTCGCGGTGCTGCATACGTGAGCGCCACAAAGGTCTGGTCCGTATCGTGGATCAGTTCATGCAGCATTGGCTCACCTGGCCGGGCAAAGGCCTGAAACACGGGCCATAGCGGACAAGCGTTCCCATGGCGCGGAAGGGCCATCGAGGGCAATGGACGACGCAACAGCGGATAGCCCGAAGCGGTGACAACCAGAAGGCCAAACTGCGGAACATCCAGAGTGGGCCGCGCAAGACTCGACAGACGGCGAAACACGGACGGGACCGGTTGCGCAAAGGTTTCGGCCAGTGCGGCGGGGTCAAATGCGGCCGCTCTGGCGGCATCCACGAACCGGGCCAGGGGCATGGCCGCCGCATCCGCCGCGTATTGCCTAAGAGTACTTTCGACAAGTGCATGCACCGGTGCCTCGTCCGGGTCGATTTTAGCCCCTGCCATTAGGCCGCTGATAAGGGTGTCGACCTGTGCAACGGTATGTGGCCCGTCGCACAGGTCGTCCAACGACGCAAAATGGTGATCATGTGCGGCCAGGAAATTATCCAGGGTTTCCTCGGATGTGGCAGCATGGGCCATGGCATCACCCGCTGCACCCAGATAGTCGGCGAGTTGCTTGGTGGTGCTGGTCAGTCGCTGAGATTCCGCGTCCATGCTGGCGTAGAATCTCCGCCTTTGCCCATCCGGAACCTCGTCAACGGTCATCAGGATCCCTGCGGTCGAGCGGATTGCCGTTATATGTGACAGCATCGCATGCACATTCTCGGAGAGGAACGGGTCATGCGCCAACCGGTCCGACAGCGCGGCGATCACGGCCTGCTGGTCGCGGATGCGACGGTGCTGCAAGGTGATCAACTCTGCCCAATCTGGAAAGCGCCCGGCAAATTCTTCTGCCGAGGCGCCATCGGCACTCGCGCCCGGCTGTTCCGACAGCGCGGTTTGGATGTCCGGAACGGCCGTCGGGTTGCCACCATCCGACAGTTCCGCCGCCCGGGTCCCAAGCGCCTCGGCAAGACTGTTGAGCAACGCACCCCCGATGCGTCTTCGGTTATGCTCGATCAGGTTGAGATAGGAGGCCGAGATCCCGACCGTGTTGGCCAAAGCGATTTGGGTCAGTCCGGACTGCCGCCGAGCCTCGCGAATTCTGCTGCCTGCAAGGGATCGTGGCATTGTCTAACCCATTGTTCCACAAGTATTTGCTGCACCGCGAGGTAAAATAATTTACAGTTTTGCAATGCGGTATAGAAAATAATTTACAAAAAACTTCAACAATTGCAAGGATTTAGTTGATCGGTTGACCAATTGCGGCGATAACATGAAGGGGCTACTCGCTCTGCCGTTATGAGATTGCGGCAATTGTTTCCTTGGGAGGATATACATGTCTCGTTTCAAAATGAACCGTCGCGGCGTTCTCAAGTCCGGTGCTGTTATGGGCGCCGGGCTGGCGATGCCGACGATTTTCACCAGCGCGGCGCGCGCCTACACGAACGAGCCCACCGGCGATACCGTGACGCTGGGGTTCAACGTTCCGCAGTCCGGCGCCTATGCGGATGAGGGCGCGGATGAGTTGCGTGCATATGAACTTGCTGTTGAGCATTTGAACGGCGAAGGCGACGGTGGGATGCTGAACACCTTTAGCTCGAAAGAGCTTCAGGGCGGCATCAACGGCAAGAAAATCGCCTACGTCACCGGTGACACGCAGACCAAATCGGACGCGGCCCGTGCCTCGGCGCAATCAATGATCCAGAAGGACGGTGCCGTGATGATCACCGGCGGGTCGTCCTCGGGCGTCGCGGTCGCCGTACAAGCGCTGTGTCAGGAGGTCGGCGTGATCTTCATGGCCGGTCTGACGCACTCGAATGACACCACGGGCAAGGACAAGAAAGCCAACGGCTTCCGCCACTTCTTCAACACCGAAATGTCCGGGGCAGCGCTTGGGCCGATTCTTGAGGCCAACTACGGAACCGATCGGACAGCCTACCACCTGACGGCTGACTACAACTGGGGTTGGAGTCAGGAACGGTCGATGCAGACCTATACCGAGAGCATCGGATGGCAAACCTCGGCCGCCGTGCGCACACCGCTGGGCGCGGGCGACTTCTCGCAGTATCTGACCCCGGTTCTGAACTCGGGCGCGGATACGTTGATCCTGAACCACTATGGCCGCGACATGGTCAACTCGCTGACCCAGGCGGTTCAGTTTGGCATGCGCGACAAGCAGGTAAACGGCAAAGACTTCGTGGTTGTGGTGCCGCTCTACTCGCGTCTGATGGCCCAGGGTGCCGGTGATAACGTTAAGGGGATCTTCGGCTCCACCAACTGGCACTGGTCGCTACAGGACGAGGGGTCGAAGGCTTTTGTCCAGTCCTTCGGCACAAAGTACGGCTTCCCGCCAAGCCAGGCAGCCCACACCTGCTATTGCCAGACGCTGCTCTATGCGGACGCGGCCCAGCGGGCGGGAACGTTCAATCCCTGTGGCATCATTGAGGCGCTAGAGGGCTTTGAGTTCGACGGTCTTGGCAATGGTCCGACCCTGTATCGCGCCGAGGACCACCAGTGCTTCAAGCCGGTGCTCGTCGTGAAAGGGAAGGACAATCCGACATCGCAGTACGACTTGCTGGAAGTGGTCGATGTCACACCGACCGAGCAGGTCATGTATGCCCCGGATCACCCCGACTTTGCGGGCGGTGATCTGGGCACCTGCAACGCGGGCGTCTAATCGCGGCGTAAAAAATGTAACCGGTCGCCTTGTTGGGCGGCCGGACCTACCGGCACAGGTGCCGGTACCTGTTTTCACATGGAGGCAAGGTGATGGATGCCATCCTGCTGCAAATCCTGAACGGTCTGGACAAGGGCAGCGCCTATGCGATGATCGCTTTGGGTCTGACCCTGATTTTCGGCACGCTTGGGGTGGTCAATTTCGCCCATGGGGCGCTGTTCATGATCGGGGCATTCTGCGCTGTCATAATGAACCGCCTCCTGAAGCTTTCAACAGTTTCCGTAGATCCCGAGCGGAAAGACTTTCTGGGCAATCCGCTGAAAGTCGAGACGCCGTATGTCGAGGCTTGGTTTGGCGATTTTGGCGTCACGATGATCCAGTATTCGGTTCCGCTTGCGATCCTGCTGGCAATCCCGGTGATGATCATCATTGGGGTCGGCATGGAGCGGGGCCTGATCAAACATTTCTACAAGCGACCACATGCCGACCAAATACTGGTGACATTTGGCCTCGCAATTGTGGCGCAAGAGATCATCAAAGCCTTCTTCGGTGCCAATCCGATCCCGCAGCCGACACCGGACGTCTTTCGCGGCGCGTTGGACATCGGTGTGTATCTTGGGTTTGAGGCGAACGCCGTGGTGTACCCGGTCTGGCGGTTCATCTATTTCCTGTTCGCCATGTTGTTGATCGGTGCGGTGATGGTTTTTCTGAACTACACGACCTTTGGCATGGTGGTTCGCGCCGGAATGGCCGACCGTGAAACGGTCGGTATTCTAGGGATCGACATCGACAAGCGGTTCACGGCCATGTTCGGGCTGGCCGCAGTTGTTACCGGGCTTGCCGGCGTTATGTACACGCCGATCCTGAGCCCGGACTACCACTTGGGCATGGACTTTCTGGTGCTGTGTTTCGTCGTTGTTGTCGTCGGCGGGATGGGCAGCTTGCCCGGCGCGGTTGCGGCAGGGTTCCTGCTGGGGATCCTGCAGAGCTTTTCCGCGATGAACGAAGTCAAAGAGATTTTGCCCGGGATCGATCAGATCATCATCTATCTGGTGGCCGTGGTGATCCTGTTGACGCGCCCGCGTGGTCTGATGGGCCGTAAAGGCGTTATGGAGGAGTAGCCATGCAAGATACAAAAACACAAGACAGGCTGCTTTTGTGCGTCGTGGCCGCAATGGTCATCTTCGCACCGCTGATCCTGGCGCCGTTTGGCGCTGGCTACCCGGACCTGATGCAGCGCTTCGCGATCTTTGGTATATTTGCGATCGGGTTCAACATCCTGTTTGGGCTGACCGGCTATCTGAGCTTTGGCCATGCGGCGTTCTTGGGTGTCGGCTCGTACTCGGCTGTCTGGATGTTCAAACTGCTGAGCATGAACATCGTGCCCGCCCTGATCCTGGGCGTGGTGATCTCGGGGTTGTTCGCGCTGGTGATCGGCTACGTGAGCCTGCGCCGGTCGGGGATCTACTTCTCGATCCTGACGCTTGCTTTTGCGCAGATGAGCTACAATCTGGCGTATTCGGTTCTGACCCCGATCACCAACGGCGAGACCGGGCTGCAGATCCTGTTGTCGGACCCGCGCATTCTGGACTCGGGCGGTGGCGGCGCCTCCCCCGTACCGCGGTTGTTCGGGGCCGAGATGAACGACATTTTCTGGACGCCACAGGTGTTTGGCTACACGCTTCAGTTCAGCTACGGCTACTACGTGTGCGCGCTGATCCTGATGCTTTCGTTCTACGTTTCGATGCGCATCTTCCGGTCGCCCTTCGGTACGATGCTACGGGCGGTCAAGACCAATCAGAACCGGCTCAGCTATACCGGGGTGAACACCCGGCCCTACACGCTGACCGCCTTTGTCATCTCAGGCATGTACGCCGGTCTGGCCGGTGCCCTGATGGCCTGTATGGATCCGCTGGCCGGGGCCGAACGGATGCAATGGACCGCCTCGGGCGAGGTTGTTCTGATGACCATACTGGGCGGGGCCGGAACGTTGCTGGGGCCGATCCTGGGCGCTGGGTTTATCAAGTACTTCGAGAACATCCTGAGCCGGATCAATGAAAACGTTCTGGAAGCTTGGTTCGCCTTTATGCCCGACGCCCTGGGCGACGTTATGGTGACGCTGGTCTACCCCTTTGTAGGCAAAGGCTGGCACTTGACCTTGGGTCTGATGTTCATGGCGGTCGTGATCTTCCTGCCCGGTGGACTGATGGATGGCGCCAAGCGGATTGTGGACTGGATGCGTGGCAAGAACCGCGCGCCCGACCGCAAAGCTCCCGCAACCGCGCCAGCCGAGTAAGGGGGACATGATGGGTATCCTGGAAGTCCAGAACGTCAACAAGCGTTTTGGTGGTCTGCAAGCGCTGAACAACGTCAATCTCAACGTCAACAAAGGCGATGTGCATGCGATCATCGGTCCGAACGGTGCCGGTAAATCGACCCTGCTCAACTGCTTTGTGGGCCGGTTGGAGCCGGACACCGGCTCGGTCATGTTCGACGGTCAGAGCCTGCTGGGCAAAAAGCCGCATCAAATAAATCAGACCGGTGTCAGCCGGGTGTTTCAGACGCCCGAGATTTTCTCCGACCTCACCGTGCTGGAGAATGTGATGATCCCGGCGTTTGCCAAGCGTGACGGGGCATACAAGCTGAACCCATTCGGCCGCGTAACCGCCGAGGCCGAGATCCGGGACAGCGCCGAGGAGGTATTGAGTGACGTCAACATGGCCGACAAGCGTATGATGATCGCCGCCGAGCTGTCGCGCGGCGACAAGCGCCGGCTGGAGATGGCGATGTGTCTGGTTCAAGATCCCAAACTGCTGCTGCTTGACGAACCGACGGCAGGGATGGCGCGGGCCGATACCAACAAGACCATCGACCTGCTCAAGCAAATTGGTGAGGCGCGGGGCATCACGAAAGTTGTTATCGAGCATGATATGCACGTGGTGTTCAGCCTGGCCGACACGATCAGTGTCCTGGCACAAGGTACGGTTATTGCCGAGGACAAGCCGGAGAACATCAAGGGCCATCCCAAGGTCCGCGAAGCCTATCTCGGGGAGGCGCAGGTATGACGCTGCTTGATGAAGATTACATAAATGCAAAGACCGGGCATGTGGACCGAAAGGAACCGGCGTATTTTTCGGCCTATGCGCTAGAGGCATACTACGGTGAAAGCTACATCGTTCAAGGCGTGAACTTCAACGTGCACGAGGGCGAGATACTGGCGCTGCTGGGCCGCAATGGCGCGGGAAAGACCTCGACCCTGCGGACCATCGCGCGCGTCGACGAGCCGGCGCTCACACATGGTGAAATCTGGCTCAACCACCAACCATTGCACACGATGAAGTCGCATGAGGCGGCCGCCCATGGCGTGAGCCTGGTGCCCGAGGATCGTCGCGTCATCGCGGGTCTCACCGTGGAAGAGAACCTGCAGCTTGCCCAGATTTCTCCGCCGGTCGGCTGGTCGATCAGCCGGATCTACGAGTTGTTCCCCAGGCTGGGCGAACGGCGAAAGCAGGAAGGAGTGACCCTGTCCGGCGGCGAGCAGCAGATGCTGGCCATTGGCCGTGCCCTGGCGCGCGATGTCAAACTTCTGCTTCTGGACGAACCCTATGAGGGGTTGGCCCCGGTGATTGTCCAGGAGATTGAGCGCACCTTGATTGAAATCAAGAACCTGGGCATGACCACGATTATCGTCGAGCAGAACGCAATTGCGGCTTTGAAGCTGGCAGATCGCGCGGTGATCCTGGACATGGGCCAGGTGGTGTTTGACGGCACCGCGCAGGAGGTTCTGGACAACGAGGAACTGCGCGAGGAATATCTGGCAATCTGAGGCAGACCACTGTCCGACGCCACCGATCTAGGGACAAACGCCATGACTGATACCACCTATGCACCCTCCGCCCAGTTGAGCGCGGGGGCCCACGCCGATGCCGAAACCTATGCCAGGATGTATGCCGAGTCGATCGCGGATCCGGATGCCTTCTGGGGCGAACATGGCAAGCGCATTGACTGGATCAAACCTTTTACAACGGTGCGCAACGTTTCCTATGCGCATGAGAACGTTTCGATCAACTGGTACGAGGACGGTACTCTTAATGTATCGGCCAACTGCATCGATCGGCATTTGGCCATCCGCGGCGACCAGACGGCAATTATTTGGGAGGCCGATGACCCGGAAACGCCCGCCAAGCACATAACCTACAAAGAGCTGCATGTCGCGGTCTGTAAAATGGCCAATATTATCGCTGAACTGGGCGTCCGACGCGGGGATCGTGTTGTTCTCTACATGCCCATGGTTCCCGAAGCGGCTTATGCGATGCTGGCCTGTGCCCGGATTGGGGCCATACATTCGATCGTGTTTGCCGGGTTTTCCCCCGATGCGCTGGGCGCGCGGATCAATGGCGCTGATGCGAAACTGGTGATCACCGCGGATGAGGCGCCCCGCGGCGGGCGCGCAACAGCGCTGAAGACCAACACCGATCAGGCTCTGCTGCACTGCAAGGACACGGTCAAATGCCTGGTCGTCAAGCGCACCGGTGGGCAAACCACCTGGGTTGACGGCCGGGACTTTGACTACAACGAGATGGCGCTGGAAGCATCAGACCACTGTGCACCGGCCGAAATGAATGCCGAAGACCCGCTGTTTATTCTATACACCAGCGGTTCGACCGGGCAGCCCAAAGGGGTAGTTCACACGTCGGGCGGGTATTTGGTTTATGCGGCGATGACGCATCAGTACACGTTCGACTATCACGACGGCGATATCTTCTGGTGCACCGCAGACGTTGGTTGGGTCACGGGTCACAGCTATATCGTCTATGGGCCATTGGCCAATGGGGCCACGACGTTGATGTTCGAAGGGGTCCCAACCTACCCTGATGTCGGTCGGTTCTGGGACGTTTGCCAGAAGCACAAGGTAAACCAGTTCTACACCGCGCCCACGGCGATCCGGGCCTTGATGGCGCATGGTGCGGAACCGGTTCAAGGATATGATCTCAGCAGCCTTCGGATATTGGGCACAGTGGGCGAACCCATCAATCCCGAAGCGTGGAACTGGTACAATGATGTGGTTGGCGGCGGCCGCTGCCCGATCGTTGACACCTGGTGGCAGACCGAGACCGGCGGCCATCTTCTGACACCCCTGCCAGGTGCGACCCCAACCAAACCCGGATCGGCCTGTACGCCCTTTTTCGGTGTGGAGCCGGTGGTCCTGGATCCGCAATCCGGAGACGAAATCACTTCGGTCGAAGCCGAAGGCGTTCTGTGTCTGAAGGCCAGTTGGCCGGGTCAGATGCGCACGGTCTGGGGGGATCACGACCGTTTCGTCAAAACATACTTCAGCGACTACAAGGGTTACTATTTCACCGGTGATGGATGCCGCCGGGACACCGACGGCTACTACTGGATCACGGGTCGCGTTGACGATGTGATCAATGTGAGCGGTCACCGGATGGGAACGGCCGAGGTTGAAAGCGCCCTGGTCGCCCACGCCAAGGTGGCCGAGGCCGCGGTGGTAGGGTTTCCGCACGACATCAAAGGGCAAGGGATCTACGCCTATGTGACCCTGATGAACGGGGTCGACCCGACGGATGCGCTGCGCGGCGAACTTGAGAAGTGGGTGCGGGCCGAGATCGGGCCAATCGCCAAGCCCGACGTTATCCAGTGGGCGCCCGGACTGCCCAAGACCCGTTCCGGCAAGATCATGCGTCGCATCCTGCGCAAGATCGCCGAGGATGATTTTGAGGCGCTGGGGGACACGTCGACCCTGGCGGACCCCGGGGTGGTCGACAACCTGATCGAAAACAGGGCAAACAAGCCATAGACAGGTACATGGCTGCGGCCGTCCTTTTGATGGTGGTCGCGATGTCGCTTATCCCTATTGGCGATACGGCTGGCAAGCTGCTGGCAGAAGAGCATGGATTTTCCAGCGTGTTTATCGGCTGGGCTCGTTTTAGTCTTGGCGCACTCGCGGCACTGCCGTTCCTCGTCATCAACATGCGGCAGCTTGGCTCCCTGCGCGACTGGCGGATCCATCTGCGCGGCCTGTTCCTGACCCTGGGGGTGGTCTGTATCGTCACGGCACTCACCACCGAGGATATTGGTACCGTTTTCGGTGCGTTCTTTGTCGGCCCTATCCTCAGTTATGTACTGTCGGTCCTGCTTCTTGGGGAACGGGTGAGCAGGCTTCGAAGCATGCTGCTGGTCATGGGGTTTCTGGGGGTGTTGCTGGTCTCCAAGCCAGGGTTCGGCATGACCTATGGGCTCGGGTTCGCCGTTCTTGCCGGTGTGTTTTACGGTTTCTATCTGACGTCGAGCCGATGGCTGGCGGGGGCCGCACCCACCGGATTGCTGCTGCTTTCACAACTGGTTGTCGGCAGTCTTCTGCTGAGTCCGGTCGTGATAGTGAATTGGCCCGGCCCTCAGGAATGGCCCATCGGTTTGCTGCTGATCAGCGGTATGGCGTCATTCCTTGGCAATCTGTTGCTCTTGGTGGCCTATCGCTTTGCGCCGGCCACCGCCCTGGCGCCTTTCGTCTATTTTCAACTGGTTGCGGCCACGGCACTCGGCGTGCTGGTCTGGGGGCAATGGCCGGATCCGCTGGCGTTGGCCGGGCTTGGCCTGCTGCTGGGTTCTGGACTGGGATCGCTTGCGATCCGAAATCCGGCGTGATCAGATGACGAAAAAGGCAGGGGAGTGGCATGCGTATCTTCATGATTTCGATGGTTTTGGTGCTGATGGGGTGCGGCGGTCCGGGTACAGGTCTTGGCGGCGGTCGCGCCATTGGCCCCGACAGCTGCGATGCCCGCAGCCAACAGCGTTTGGTGGGGCGTGAGCTGACGGATATGGCGGCTGTCTCGGCCGCTGCGCCGAAAGTGCGGTTCATTGATCCAGGTGATGCCGTGACACAGGATGTTCAGCCCGACCGGCTGAATGTGCAGTTGGATGAGAACCGACGGGTAACACGGGTGTACTGCGGCTAAGGGGTCTTCGCACCATTGCGTTTCGCGATGGCTGGATACGTCAGGTACCTTCGAGGTGGCCTTTGCGCTCTGATGGCAGCGCCGTTGAAGCTGACGCCAACCGCGACAGCCGGCGCAAGATCACGGATGCTTGGGATCAGACTGAGCGGATCATGCGACCCGTTCAAGCCTAGCTTGATGACCTTGATGCGGCGGCAAGAAGACCCAGGGGCCGAAGTACATCACGGAAACCGATCCGCAGGCCGCATGGTCATTGAAAGACGCGCTGGGCCGGTTCCCCTACGAGACCAATTCTCTGGTTGATCATCTGAACGGCGTGATTGCGGATGTGAAAGCAACGCCTGCCAAGCTTAGCCAGCAGCTCGTTGCAGCGAAGAGGATGCTGGAGCGCAGCAAGGAGTGTGGCTCCGATCCTGTAAGCCTCGCCGCCGACAGTTCCTATGGCACCAGCCCATTCCTGGTCTGGCTCGAAGATCGGGAAGTCATCCAATACACCCCTGTCCTGGACCGCACCAGGCAAACGGATGACAAGCTCACGCGCGAGGCGTTCTAACAGAATATCGAACTCAACGTGTTCATCTGCCTGCAGGGTTATGAGTTGAAGCTTAGAGCCAGCGTATCGGCTGAAGCGATATCAGGGCAACAAAGAAGCCTGCGGCGCGTGCCCGACCAAGACGACTTGCGCGGATGCGCCATCCCATAGCCTGGCTGTTTCAACCGACGAACCTCTCCGCGAGCAACTGCGCGTCCTCACCAAAACCGTCAACTACAAGCGCCCAGGACGATACCGAAAGGGGGTCGAGATATTGTTCGCACACCTGAAACGACATCTCGGCCTCAAGCGCGTCCGGCTCCAAGGCCTGTCGGGCGAGAACGAAGTACTCCTCCTCTCCGCCACCACCCAGGACCTCAAACGCCTCGCCAAACTGGCACCCGACTGTAGAGCAAACGACAAGTCCCAACCAGCGCCACGCTCATCGGGTGCGGCGGCAACACGAGTACAAACACAAGATGTTGCGGGCTGGATTATTCACCGACATCGGTGGTGTTGTGCGCACCCCTCAACTCCCGGGCAACCCCTACTCTTCGACGACTTCGTCTTCGATCAGGCTGATTTTGCCCGCTTTTGCCATTTCCTGTATCTTGCGGACGATTTCCTGATGCGCAGCCTCACCGTCACGCTGGGTGGGCTCAGGCATTGCCTCAAGATCTTCTGTCAAACGTTCTGTTAGACGCTTGGACAGGTTGCCGAGCAGGAATTCGACCGAGCCGTTGCCCTGCATGGTGCCCCACTTGAGCGCGATCAGCAACTCGGGCTCGTCCAGTTCCTTAACAATGATCGCAACCTCGCGCGGTTCCACGCGGTGGCGGATGTCGTTGAAAGTAAACATGGTTTTCAGGACATCGGCATGCAATGTCGGCTTTTCCCCCTCCAGGAATGTCAGGAACTTCTCACGGTTGTCGGAACCGAGGTTGTTCATTAGGCCCGCGATAAGATCAGCCGGGCGGCGCGAGCGTTTGGTCCGCTGCAACGCCGACAGGAAGTCACGGGCGATGACCCGTTCAACCGCCTCGGCAACATGCGGCTCAAGGCTTGGAACACGGCTCAGGCGCAGGACAGTTTGCTGGGCAAATTCCCGGTCCAGGCGTTCCAAAACTGCGGCGGCCTTGTCGGCGCGCAGTTCCGACAAGATCACCGCCGCTGTTTGCGGGTGTTCCGCGCCAACGAACCCGGCAAGAGCGTTGTTCGAGATGTCATTGAGCTTTTTCCAGGCTTTGCGCGTATCGCCACCTTCGACATCGAACATGATGCGGTCGATTGTGGTGTCATCCAGTACCTCGGCCAACAGCCGACGGGCGGTCTGACTGCCGCCCGAAACCTCTTCCTCAGTGCCAATCGAAAGAAGAAACTCCGCTATGACGGCGTCGAGCATTTCGGGTGCGATCCGGTCGATACGGCTGATCGCAACGGCAGTGCGGGTCAGTGCCGCTTCGTTCATGTTCTTGAGGAATTCTGCGGCTACCTCGGGCCCAATCGCCGAAAGAACAATTGCGGCCTTGGTGATTGGTGCAATTTCATCTGTGTTGACGGCCGCGCTGTCGCGGACTGCGGACCAAGCGTTGACCATTTCCCCGTCATCCGCTGACGGGCGCGGCGCGGGCAGGTTGGGCTGCCCGTCGCTGGTATCTGCGCCGTCCATTGCCATCAGGTGCCGTATCCGCGCACCATGGCCCCGGCCAGCAGGGACCAGCCATCTGCAAGCACAAAGAACGCTAGTTTGAACGGCAGTGAGACCACAACCGGCGGGACCATCATCATACCCATCGACATCAGGATTGCTGCAATGACCAGATCGATAATCAGAAAAGGTAAAAAGACCAAAAATCCGACTTCAAATCCGCGCTGAATCTCGGACAAAAGGAATCCCGGGATCAGTACCGGCAATTCGATCTGGGTCAGATCCTCTGGTGGCGCGGGCCGGTCAGCTGCCTCCACCAGAAGTCGCAGCGTTTCGGGATTTGTCCGGCCGATCATGAACTCGCGAAACGGGGCAATCCCGCGCGTGAAGGCGGCTTCGGCTTCCAGATCGCCCTCGATAGCGGGTAACACAGCGTTTTGCCAGGCGTCCTGAAAAACCGGTTCCATTACGAAGTACGTCAGGAACAGCGCAAGGCTCACGATCATCATGTTCGGCGGGGCCTGTTGAACCCCTATCGCCTGACGCAGAATCGACAGGACTGTCACCATGAACGGAAAGCAGGTCAGCATGATCGCCAGCCCAGGTGCCAGGCTCAGGATTGTGATCAACACAAACAACTGAACCGTACGCAGCGAGAGTGTGCCATCGCCGCCGAAATCGATCAGTACCTCCTGCGCGGCGGCAGGGCCGAAGCTGACCGCCAAAGCCGCGAGCGCCAGTGCCAGGATCCGAACCGGTCGCACGGCGTCAGACGCCTTTGGAGAGGTCGGCCACTTCTGTAAGGCGCACCCCGAGACGGCCCGAGCCATCATCCATTTCCTGTAGCTCGCCGCGCGCGATAAGGCGCTCTCCGACATAAAGCTCCACCGGATCATCAATCTTGCTGTTCAGCGTAATCACACTGTCGCGCCGCAGCTTGACCAGCTCCGACACCAGGGGACGCGCCTTGCCGACGGATATCATCACTTCGATCGGGACACCCATAAAAGCGGTCTTTCTTGGCTCGTCGACGCGATCGGGCGGCTCTACCTCGGCCATGGTTGCCGGTGGCAGGCTTCCGTCTATCGGTGTTTGCGTACTTGGCGTGTCATCCGACATCTTGGGCGCCTTTCGATGGGTCTGTGGCGTTGGACTTGGCCATCAGTGCAACGGTGTTGCCAATCTGTTCGAGCATTGTTTGAACACTGGCAGACAGGTCGATGTGATCGAAACCGTCGTTCCAGGCGACCTGTACCTCGTTGGGTGTCAATCTGCGATCAGGTTGAATTTCGAACCGGCCGTTCCACTCCACCAGGGCGCCGCGCAGGCTTTCGACGGCATCGGGCGCGCAGCGTAAGATCGGCATCAGGTCGGGGCGCTGGCCGATGGCGTCGGCCAGCACGGACCGTGCATGCTCGGGCAGACCGTCCGGGATCAACTGCGGTGCGATCTGCCGAACCACGGTTTCGATCAGGGGTATCACATCTTGGAGCACCTCGGTCTGGGCGGCAAAACGGCTTTGGTGCTGGTCGCGCAGGATTTCGACGACTTCGGAACGCAACCGATCCTGAGCCTCGGCATGGACCTGTGCCGAGGCTTCGGCACCGGCCTTTACACCGGCGTCATAACCACGCGCATAGGCCTTCTCCAGCTCGGCGGCCATCGTTTCTGATGGTGCGGGGCCTTCTGCCAAAGGGTGCGGCGAAAACTCCTGCAGGTTTAACGCAGCGGACATCATGTGGCTCCTTCGTTTGTTTCAGGGGCGTCGATCCACCGCCGCAGGACGTCGGCGCTGTCTTCGCGCCGCTCGGACACCAGCTCACGCAGATTGCGTATCTTGCTCTGATTTGCATCCGGCAGGCTCTGAGGCCCGGCCTCAACGGGATCCTCCAATGCAGCCGTTACATCAATGGTTTCGGCCAGCAACTCAGGGGCAGGCAGGACCGGGGGCCGAAGCAGCAGCGGGCGCACCACAAAGAGGCCGAGCAGCAGCGCAACAAGGCCCAACACAGCGGTTTGGATCAGCGACAGCACGTTGCCGCCTGGCAAAGCAAACCCTTCGTCCAAAGCCTCTGTTCCCAATACCGGCGGAGAGGGGAACTCCAAGGTCTGGAGCGTCACCCGGTCGCCACGGGCAGAATCGAATCCGATTGCGCTTTCCACCAGTTCCCTGAGGGCCTGCATCTCCTCTTCGGGGCGGGGCGACCAACTGCGCTCACCGTTTGGGCCGGTCGAGACCAACCCGTCCAAAATCACGGCCACGGTGATGCGGCGGATTTGCCCAGGCTCGATCACACGCTCACGGCGGGTCTCGGAGACTTCGAAGTTTTGCCGCTCGCGGGTCTCTGAGCGCGTGCTGTTCGATGTTTCCCCCGGCTGTGCAGCATCCCCGGCAGGCAGGTTGCTGGCCACAGTTACCGCACCTCCACCTGTGCCGGTGGCCTGCTCGGTATTCTCTTCAAGATCCTGACTGATAGCCACACGGCTTGCCGGATCGATCACCCGCTCGGTGATCACCTGCCGGTCAGTGTCGGCATCGATATTCACTTCGACCAAGGCATTGCCCGGACCGACACGCGCGGCCAGAAGGCGTTCAATATTGGCCTTCATTTGCGCCGAACGCTGGTCCAACCGCCCCGGATCCGCCGTCGGACCGCTATCGGCGGCAGGGAGGACCACGCCATTCACGCTGTCGATGATGGCGACCTGATCCGGCGCCAAGCCTGGCACGGCCGAGGCAACGAGAAACCGAATGGCATCCGCTTGCGCTGGTTCTACGCCGCCAACACCCGGCGTTAGGTTCACCGAGGCGGTCATCGGTACATTGCGCGAGAACGCCTGCCGCGGCGGGTTTGCGATATGCACCCGCGCCGCGCGAATCGCAGGGCTGGCCACGATGGTGCGGGCCAACTCCCCCTCTTTCGCGCGCCAGTAGGCAGCATCGAACATTTGAGCGGTCGTGCCGAACCCGGTCATTGTGTCGAGCAGCTCATATCCCATACCGCCGGTTGCCGGCAGACCATTCGCCGCCAGCGCCAAGCGGGTACTGTCGCGCTGTGACGCCGAAACATAGATTGCGTTTCCCCGAACCTCGAACGGAACAGAACTTTGCTCAAGGGACGCAATAACTTCGCCGGCGGTCGCAGGTTCAAGCCCGGCATAGAGCAGCGCCATCTCCTCGCGCCCCGACATGCGCCAGATCGCAGCCATGCATATGATCGCCGCGATGGTCGCGCCGATGACGATCAGCTTGCGGCGGTTGTCTAGGGCGGTCCAGCCCGCGGCAAAGTTGTTCACAAGATGCCTCACATTCCTCCGGAACTCATTCTGAGCCCGACGCTATTGCAACCGTAATGATCGGCTGAGCTTAAGAATTGGTTAGCTACAGTTCGCTAAGCAGACGGAAATTTGGTGCGAGAGGAGATTAGAATGGTCGATACCTCCGAAGTGGATGGTGAGGCGCAGGACGCGCCCACGAAATCTGGCAAATCCGGCATGCTTGTTGCGTTGGTCGGGGCTCTGGTTGCGGGCGGTGGCGGGTTTGCGGCGACCTATCTTGGGTTACTGGACGGTGTCTCCGGCGGTGAGAGCAAGGCACCGAAAATGGCAGCGCATGCCTACACCTTCGTCCCGCTTGATCCCATTCTGGTCTCTCTGGGCCCGCAGGCACGGGCCTCGGCGCTTCGGTTCACTGGCCAGTTGGAAGTTGCGCCCGAGGCGGAGGAAGTGGTGACCACGCTCAAGCCGCGAATCATCGATGTCCTCAACGACTATCTTCGTGCGGTCAGCGAAGACGAGATGGAGGACCCATCGGCATTGGCGATTCTGCGCGCGCAAATGTTGCGGCGCATTCAGGTGGTGACCGGTGAAGGTATGGTGCGCGACCTCTTGGTTACAGAATTCGTTTTAAACTAAAGGGTTTACAATGGAACTGATTGCAGATGGACTGCTGATTTCGGCCGCAGGCGTCTCGGCGCTCTATTGCTATATTTTGTCTCGGCGGCTGACCGCCCTGCGCAGTATGGACCAGGGGCTGGGCGGGGCGATTGCTGGGCTCTCGGCTCGCGTGGAACAAACCAAAGCCTCTCTTGCCGATACCAAGGCCACGACCTCGGATCTTTCGCGCGAGTTGTCTTCCGTAACAGCCCGGGCCGAAATCGCAGCGGGTCGGCTGGAACTCCTTTTGGCGACCCTGCATGAGTCGCAGGACGAGCTGCGCTCCGAACCCACGCCTTCGGAGCCGACGGAAACTGACAGTGACACCCCATCCTCGGAAGCAAGACGGTCGACATCCGAACGTCGGCTCCGCGACAAGGGTGAGATCGTTACGGCGCTTCGTCGTATCGCAGAGGGCGGTGGCCGCTGATGGCCCGGTTCATGGAACGCCTGTCGCTGTTTCGGGCCAGTGCGATGGCACTGCTGATCGGTTGTTTCGTCGCATCGGCCGCGGTGCGTATGGCCCTCATCGGCCCGGCGCTTGCGGAACAGATAACGTCCAACCCCGGTGGCGTATCCACGTATGACGGGTGCAGTCCCGGATCCGAGGAGTTGCTAGAGACCCTGCGTGTGCGTGGCGAAACCCTGGATCAGCGGGAGCGCGACCTGGCCGAACGTGTTGCACTTCTGGAACTCGCAGAGACCGAGATCCAGGAGAAACGCGCAGCGCTTGCAGAGGCGGAAGAATCGCTTGCCTCCACAATCGCGCTGGCCGACGGCGCTGCCGAGCGTGATCTGGCACAACTCACCACAATCTACGAAAACGTAAAGCCCAAACGCGCGGCGGAGATATTTGAAACCATGGAAGCAAGTTTCGCCACGGGTATCCTGAGCCGGATGGCACCAGCAGCCGCAGCGGAAGTCATGGCCCTCATGACGCCGGAAAAGGCCTACTCCGTAAGTCTTCTGATGGCTGCCCGCAATGTCAACGCGGGCGGGACGCCGGTGCAAAACTCGGCATCGGGCAATTGAGCGTTTCTTAAGGGTTTGGCCGGATAAATACTCCACGACAGCCCGCGGCTGACCTCGATCTGGTCTGGCTCAATGGCCCCGCACCGCAAACACCCTGGGAGAGTTCACCGTGATCGGAGTTTTTGGCATCGTCATCGTCTTTGCCATGGTGTTCGGCGGGTATCTTGCGGCGGGCGGCAAGTTCGGCATCATCCTTGGAAGTATCGTCTACGAGATGATCATCATTGGCGGCGCCGCGGTCGGCGCCTTTGTCATTGCCAACAGCGCGTCCGGAATAAAACAGACAGTCCGCGACGTCGGTATGGTCTTTAAAGGGCCGAAATGGAAGGCACAGGATTACGAAGATCTGCTGGTTTTGATGTTCACGCTTATCCGTATCAGTCGTCAGAATCCGATGGAGTTGGAGGGCCACATAGAGGGTCCGAAGGAATCAACGCTTTTCCAGCGCTTTCCCCGAATTCTCGCAGATCACGAAGCCGTCGACTTGATTTGCGACACGATGCGCGCAGCCGGGATGAATTACGACGATCCGCACCAGGTCGAGGAAGTTCTCAACAAGCGGATCGAAGGCAATGTTCATCATGCCGAGCACTCCAGTCACGCATTGCAAAGCATGGCGGACGGATTACCCGCTCTGGGGATCGTCGCGGCGGTTCTTGGGGTGATCAAGACAATGGGTTCAATTGATCAACCGCCTGAGGTCCTGGGTAAACTCATCGGAGGCGCGCTGGTTGGTACGTTTCTGGGTGTTTTCCTGGCCTATGGGATTGTCGGACCATTCGCGACGAAAGTCGCAGGCGTGGTCGCCGAGGATCAGTGTTTCTACATGCTGATCCGAGAGGTCATGGTCGCGAACCTCCACCGGCATCCGCCCAATATCTGCGTGGAGGTGGGGCGCCAAAACACACCTCATCACCTCCGACCAAGCTTCAACGAACTGGATGAAGCCTTGAGATCAGGCAAACAGGAGGCGGCGGCATGATCCTGCTCCCGGTAGCGCCAATCCGTTTAGATCGAATACCTAAGGTGCTTACCGTTTGCGCTGCCGTGTGGATGGCGTGCCTGCTCGCCAGTGCCGCCAAGGCACAGCAACCGGCAACCGTGCGCGCAATCGAGCATCCCGAGTTCTCTAGGCTGGTTCTTTCGCTCTCTGCAAACGTTGACACCAGTCTTGACGTGGACGGTCAAACCGCCCGGATCGGACTGGCGGGCGCTCAAACAGACTATGACTTTTCCGGGATCTTTGATCGCATGCCACGGGACCGGATCAGAGCGGTTAACACGTCAGTAATCGGATCTGACACCGAGGTGACGTTGAGCCTTGGCTGCACATGTACCGTGAGGCTAGAGCCCATCGGCAGCAGGTTCCTGGCGATCGATGTGCGGCGGGGTGAGGAGTACGGGCGAACTCGGCCTCGGTTTTTCTCGCGTTCCACTGCTCCAGAAGGCGGGGAGGTGCCCGAGGGGGAGGAAAATACCCTGATACCGCCACCGTCCGGCGCGCAATTTGCCTCGCCGGCGTCGGAGTCAGCGCTGGACCGAACTGAGGTAGATCCTTCGACGGTCGTATCTGATGCGCCACCTCAGCAGACTGCGGAGGACGCCCAACTCACCAGCGACGCGTCCATCGCACCGTCGCCCGTTGAGGCTGCCCGGGGTGAACTTGTCCGCCAACTTGAACGCGCGGTCGAGCAAGGCTTGTTGAGCATAGCACCTTCGGTGCCCGAAGGCTCGCCGGAGCTCGCCCCATCCAGCCAACCCTCTGATCCGGTGCAAGTTCCCAACGGGAGCGAGAACGTGCGGCGGGCGCCACGCACCGCCGTCCCAACCCCACCAGAGGGCGATACCCTTGATCCGGTACTTTCAGCCGAAAGCCATATCTCGATCCGGCGCGGGTTTACGGATCCAGGACCCGGTTCTCACGGGGAGGAGGTGACCTCCGAGATGGTAGCGCAATGCGCTTTTGACGCACCGTTGGACACGCAAAGATGGTCTTATGCCGGGCTCGATTTCGCCAGTGGTCTCGGCATGGCCCGGATCGGTGTAACCGATGCCACCGGAGCGATCCGCCCGTCGGGTGTACTGGATCTCGCGCGTTTTTATCTCGCCCATGGTATGGGGCGTGAGGTCGTAAGCTTGCTGGGCCGACGCTCAGACCCTACCGATCAGCAGCAGTTGCTGCTTGATCTTGCTTTAATCCTGGGGGGAAAAGCGCCCAGTACGAATGGACCGGTCTTGGCTGCGGGTGAATGTTCCGGACGCATCAAGCTCTGGCAACTCGCCTCGAATACCGTCAATCAACCGGTCGACGACTATGTTTGGTCCGGTGCGAAAGAGGCTTTGCTCGAACTTTCGCCAGAATTGCGCCGTGTCGTGGGTCGCCTGGTCGCACAGGGCGCACTCGCAAGATCAGACGCGGGCGCTGCGCGAGAAATCTTCCAGCTTCTCGACAGAACACCCGGTCAACCGACCGCCGATGAGACAGTTGTGCGGGCGGAATTGAGTTTGCTGGACAACATGCCAGAGCAGGCGCTGAGGCTTACCGAACCACTGGTGAACTCGGCCCAGATCCGCGATGCTCGGGCGCTCATAACACATGCAAACGCTGTGCTGAACGCAAACGCGCCGGTAAGCCCAGAGCTGCTTTCGCGTCTCGATACAGCCCTTTACCAAAGTGATGCAAATGTTCTTGAGCAGCAGCGATTGAGCATCGTGCAAGCCATGCTCACCGCGCGCGCAGGTGACCCCGCAACGGCAATGGCCCAGTTGGATCGTAACCTGCGCAGTGGAGACGGTGACCGGGAAGTTCTCCGTGCGGCTGTCCTAAGAATTTTGGGGGAAATTCCACCAACAGACCGAAGTGGAATACCAAGTATAGAAACAATTCTGCTCGCCATTGATCACTTGGGGCAAGATGTGAAAAGCGCCGAATTACGGCTTGCCTATGCGGACGCGCTAAATTCTGCCGGTCTCCACAGACTTGCCCTCAGGCTAACCGACACGCCCGACCAATTGCTAACCCAAGCTCAGGCGCTCATTCGCGCCCGTGCGGAAGTCGGTTCCGGTAAGTTCGACATGGCGATGAAGACGCTGGATGGTCTTCGGTCCGATGAGGCCTCTGAACTCCGCGCGTCGGTCTACCTCAAGCGGGGACAGATTAGCGCAGCATATGACGCGCTAGGAGGCCGAGGAAGTGCGGGTCTCACTGATACCACTGAGTTAGCGCTGCTTTCCAGGGCCTGGGATGAATTGCCGGAAGAACCGCTGCAATCGTCACTGGATGGTTTGCTCACCTATGCCCGGATCGAGGCCGGTGAATTTGCAGCACAGGATTCGCAACTTGAAACTGATAAACCAGATGCACTGACAAGTTTGAATGCGGCCCGAGATGCGCTTGCAGCCGCATCCAGATTACAGTCCGGACTAGCGCCAGTCCTCGACAATTAGCTGCAATTGGGTTACCTGAACTTTGACCATTGGCACCGATCCAGTGAGCCAGGACGCCGTTTCACAGATGCTGGCAAAAATGATATTTACCGCGCAACACTTGGGTGAATTACCCTTCGGCCTTGAACGTGAAACAACTCTGTGATCATGGACGTAACTGCAACTGGACAAACGGTTTCGCGATCCCGCTTCGCCAAACAAATCTGCGGCAACCGAGGCAAATCCCCACCACAGCATAGGCCGATTGTGCAGGGAACTCCATGCTAAATCGATCAGGTGGCAAGTCCAATTCCCTAACCTCGTGAGCTTCTGGATCGAATAGATCACAGGCTGACTGCGCATTTGTTCCGTGGACCTCTTGGCGATTGCCTCAAAGTCACCTAACGCTCAATGGGCATCCAGGCTTTAGATGGTTCAGGCTTTCCCTGAGCGAACGCATGCATTCGACTGCCGCCAAGGCTTGAGGATCGGCGTGTTCAGTTCGAACTCTGCGATGAGATTCTCTAGCGGTGCGTTCTCGTTTTGTAGACGCCGGCGCTCTGGCAATTCGGACCGCCCAATACCCCAAACCTTTTCCGCTCGTTGTCTTGTGTCGAAACGCTTCGCGGGAAATTGGTCCACCGGATTACCTCAATTCCGTTACATTCCCGACACTGCGGCAGGCGGATGCCACATAATCGCCCGCCATCGGTCTCGGCTTGATCTGGCAAAAGAGCCCCAACACATCTTGGTCTCGAGGTCGCGTCCTCGCCATCCGATTTCATGCCTTCTTTGGGCCGTGCAATGGTTCAGCCTTAAAGCACAAGGATCGCGGTAGAAGCCATTGCTCGCTTGGGCGTGGGAATGGACAGAATCCAATCAATTTGGTCCGCATTGGAATGGGAATATGTCTGCTATACGCGCTGCATATTAGGCATCAACATATCACTGGAACATAAAAAGAGACTGTCCTTCCACGCCGGTGCCATCGGCCCAGCATCACCGGCGCACGGACCACTCCAGGTCCTATGGTTTAGAGGGTGCGATACCCCCGCGATGCGCCTGTCGCAACGTGCCAACGGATCTCGGGCAACCAACCCCGCGGCTACCCCTTCGGGCGGTAGATTGCGACGATGATGAGGGCGGTGAAATACCGGCCGAGCACGTCGAGGCACCGTTCATACAGAAGCCCCCTTGGGGCTTGGACAGGAACATATTGCCAGCGTTTACCGTGTTGAGCGCGTCGAACTTCGACTACCGGTCTCGAAACAAACGCGCGCCGCTTGGTTCTCGGCGACACTTCAGTGGCAATACGGCACTTGAGTTCTGCCGGTGGTGAACGCCCTGCCGAGGCTGTCCGATCCAATCGACGAGGGGACGTCGAAAGGCGCCCGAGTGCCATACCCTGCCCGGTTTCGGGCCCGGCTGCCGTATTGGCATTCAATGACCGAGACCGTGCTCGCCCGTCTGTTTTTGGGCAGTATCGACGGGCTGAGAACAGTAGACGACCAGATAAACGATAAGATTTTCAAGGACCATGTGCCCCGCGTAGTCGGTCCACCTCAACAATTGGAGGTATAGCATCGATGAATATCTCTAGTCGGTTCCCGAGACCTCCGTGGTATCCGGGATCAAAACGGCTTGAATACAAAATCAACCACGGAGCCCCCCGGCCGGGCCATCAACTGCGTCGAACCGAGCAACTGCGAACATGATCTGGCAAGCGCCCGGATGGAACCGGAACGCGTGAGAACTGCTCTAACCGTTGAGGCTACGCACCAGTGCTTGTGTATCGACTTTTGATCGGTGGCGACGGTCCATTGGAATTCGCCTTAGAATCTGCAGGTCGTCCACGCCAAGGGCACCTGCGTTTTCGGCCCAGACCCGATGCTCTGCGCGGTCACCTTCTATGGCAAGAACAGCCTGCCCACCGATGCGGACCAACGCGGCCTGGCGTACGCCGGGCCACGATCTTGCGGCGGCTTCAAGTGCAAACGGGTAGAGCATTCGACCGCCGCTCGGAACAGCTGCGCCGTGCCGTCCCAATAGCCAAAGCCTGCCAAGGTCGTCCAGGACGCCGGCGTCACCGGTCCTGTGCCAGGTTACGCCGCCTTCGCGTAATTTGGTTTCCGCGTCGTCCCCGGGATCCAGATAGCCCGCATTTACATGCGCGCCGCTCACTTGTATTTCGCCTTCGCTGATCCTCAAGGACACCTCTGGCACCGGTAGGCCGGCAAGTAGCCCAAGCCCATTGGTCATCGACGCCTCGTCCTCGGGCGAAATCGACGACAGGTTCACGGCCGCGATCGGCTCGGCCTCGGTCGAGCCATAGACGGCCGTGATCTTCAACGAAGGTGCATATGACCGCAGGCGGGCAAGCAGATCGGGAAACACCGGCCCGCCGCCTGTAAAGAGTGTCCGCACCTCCGGTACTGCGCTTGCCCGGCTGAGTGTGTCGCAAAGCGCGGGCGGAAGAAGAAGGCGGGTCACACCAGTATGGCCGATCCAGTCGCGGAGCGCGTTGGGTGTCACACGGTCCGGACGGCTCATACGCCAGTTCGGAAGTACGGTCGTCCGCCCCTCGGCAAGGTTCAGCAGAGCAAAAACCGGAAAGGCGACCAGATCGACCTCGTGGTCATCACTCGCAAGGATAGGTGCGACCGCGGCATGCTGCGCCATGAGAAACCGGTGGCTGCGCGGGATCGCCTTCGGCAAACCGGTGGTCCCAGATGTAAAGGAGATCAGTGCAATGTCATCGGGCACAGACTGCGGCAGCGGCATATCCATTCTGTCCGCCACCCGAGCGGGATCAAAAACCGGCCGAGCCCAAAGTCCGGGTATTAGCAACCGCAACAAACGGTAAAAACCCGTGGCACAAAGACCGCGAACATCGGTCTGGCGAACCGCATGACGCACACCATTCAATCCCATCGCCGGTTCCGGCAAAACCGCAACGGCGCCGAGCGCCCAGATCGCCGCAAGCGAGGCATAGAGGTCGGCGCCGACCGGCATGGCCAAAAGCAACCGGTCGCCAGGCCGGACGCCACGGGAGGCCAAATGCGCGGCAATACCGTCTGCACGCGCTTTCAGATCCCCGAAACTTACCTTGTTCCCATCTCCCTCAATCAGTGCGGTGCGCGGCCCATGAGCCCGCACCGCGGCTTCGAACGCCTCGATCAGGGTCTCAGCCAAGGCGACGCCCCATCAGCGCATAGCGCCGGAACACCTTCGCCCCGTTTCCGGCGCTGCGCAGGGCGGACAGGTTGTCGTCGTGGATGAGTGCATGGATAGCGCTCCGGTACCCAAGCCGTTTCGCCTCCTGATAAAACCGGGCGCTCAATGCGTGACCGGCGCCTTTTTGCAGGCTGGCATAGGTTTTGAGAATAACCGCACCGGGCTGCGGTCCCTCGGCATAGTTCGGAACGCCAAAGAGAAACCCCCGCAGCGCGCCATCCGGAGCACGCGCGAAAAGAATAAGCTCTGGCCGCAACAGCGGAACTACTGGCCGGTACATATCCAAGAAGGCGTCAAACCCAATGGGCTTAAAGAACGGATTGCGTGAGAAAGCGTCGCTCGAAAGGGCGTGGACTTGGGCGAAAAGTGCCTCTTCATCGCGGCCGTCCCAACACTCAACGGTCAAATCGGCCGGCGGCTCGGGCATCCTCTGATCAAGCACATGCAGGTCCACGATTGCCGAAAAGTAGCTGCTGATCGGAACGAAACCGGCGCGCGCGAACGCCTCGTTGTCCGATGCGTTGCTGCGCGGTTCCATCAAAAACGGCGGGCGCGTTCCTGCTTGCGTGACAAGTCTATAGCTGTGCCAGGTGTCGCCGTCCATCGGACCGATCAATCCTGAGGCACCATCAGACCGTGCCCGCGCCTCAATCTGGCCGAGCACTTCCGCCCCCGACTCCGGCCCATTGCAAGAGAAGCGACCGACCGTCATTGCGGATGCTCCATTCCACTTTGGACCGTCAGGAAACAGCGTCGCCCGTGCGCCCTCGACCTTGAAAACCTGCATTATCCCAACCATCCCCTTGCGCGCCCCAGTGCCGCAAGAAAAACGGCACATGGCCCAAGCATTGAAATTACCGACAACTTGAGCGCACGCGCGTTTTGAAATGCTGCCGACTGGGCTGCCGGGATCAAGGACAAAATGACTGCCGATCCAAGGGCAAGGAACTCCAGGCTTCCCGCCCAGTGGGTCGCATCTGGGTTCCAGCGCATAAGCACAAAGTAAGCGGCCAGCACGCCAAGTGCGGCGAACCCAAGTTCGATCCAGCGCTTGCCCGGTGCCGCGGCAACAGCAAGCAGCCCAAGGGATAACCCGGCAGCACTCATCCCGTAAAAAGACAAGTTGTTCTGACCAGAAAGTGCTCCGGCTGCTAGCCAAGCAAAGCTGATCACCGCCAGCCCCGCTACGATATCCAACTCCGGATAGCGCGCGGAACAGGGGTTATGCCTGCAACTGATGGCATGCGCGGCAAACACGCTGAGCGGCAGTATGACATTCTGAACCGTTGTCACCGAAATCAGAAGAAACGCGCTCAACACGTATACGCGTGCCGCATGCGCGGTCAGCCCAAGATACCGTGCTGCGCCCAAAGACAGGATGATTGCACAGGTCAGCAGCACCAGAATGCCGAACAAGGCCAGCGGCGTGCTGGTCAGATGCCGCTCCAGAAACAGCAGCAATCCTGCGGGTAGGAAAAAATTGTCGAACCCGCGCCAGCTATCCGCTTCGATCAGGGTCGCAAAACCCGCGACCATGACGGCGACCGGCAAGATGTTCTGTCTTGGCACGTCCGAAAGCAACAGCAGGCAACTCATCGACAAGATGAGGGTAACCGTGAAGAACGCAACCGATCCTTCAAGGCTTTTGACCCCGTCCTCGACCCGAAAGAACTGGCTGCCATAGCGGCTGCCGGTCAGAGCGGCGGCGGCATCCGACAGGGTAAGCACCGCAAGCGGGAGCACGTAGAGGATCGCCCGGCCATCTGCCATCAGGTACACAAAGCCAACCGCGAGCGCCAACAGGACGTCACCATAAGACCGCCGCTCGATCCCATGCAGCGCTGCGCCCAATCCACTGCGGGCAAAGCGGGGAAGACGCAGGACCGCCATTGTGATCAGCGTAAGCGCGATGAGCATGAATACCGGCCAGCGGTCCGGGAACAGCCACGGCAGCGTAAGCGCAAACAGGCCAGTACCTATATGCACCAGTTTGCGCTGAACCTCTGCGCTCAAGCCCCGTTGTCGGGCCATCCGGCGCACCACGGCCATGAGTCCCAGCATGACGGCAATTGCGCCAAGGGCTACGGAAATTTGCGCGGCGATACTCACGCGCGGACCTGCTCGATAACGAAATCAGAGTAGAAAAATGCCTTGTCTCGGGCCTTCAGGGCATCCTCTTCAGCGCTCCGGGTTTCGACCCGGGCGGCATGGACCTCGGGGACGCGGCGCGGCACCATCATGTTCCAATACACCAATCGCGCACCGGTGTTCGCAGCCCCCAAAACACTGCCATAGACCTCGGCAAATCCGTCCGGCGACATATACTCGAAAATGTCAGACAGGTTGAAACCGTCGGCACGTTCACCCGCACAAATGAAGCTTTCAAGCGACCCCGGGCGAATGTCCAAACGGTCCAAACGCGTCCTGATGGTGTCGTAGTGCTCGGCACGCCAACTCATCGGCAAGGCCTTGTCATGGGTTCCAAACAGGATCCAGTACAAGTAAGGGTTTTCCGACGGATCGCAATCGACCATGGCATGACGGATCCGGCGAGCCACATGATCAGCGACGCTACCTTCGACATGGTCGAAGAACGCGGCATCCCGGCCCATCCGACCCATGACAGGCGCCGAGAAAAACAACCTGAGCAACAGTTTCCAACGCCATGTGTTGATGCGGTCCTCAAGAAATGACGCGCGCGCCGCCGCGGGGCGCGGGACAAAGACCTCAGCCAAGGTCCGGCGTGAGTGGACAAGCGGCAACAGATAGGTGCGAAAGATCCGAAAGTAGCGTTCGAACTTGCCCACACCACCCGCACCGAACTTTTGGACCAAAGGCGCAAGAGGCCGCCAGAAATCCCGGGTCTCCGGGTCCGCGTCTCCAAGCGCACGGTTCAACAACTCGGATCTGCGGCCGCTGGGCCGTGAGCCGAACAGTTCGAGAAATTCAGGGTGTGTAAGGCTGGTGTACGCCCCGATCCTCAGCCTGAGACAGGCGATTTGAGCAGGCGATAGATCGACCGCAACAACGCGCGCGGGGTCCAGTGTCAACATCGCCAATGCGTTGTCCCCAGCCGAACAGATCGACACCAGAGTGGTGCCGGCCCGTTGCGGGAGGGCCGCGATCAGTACGTCTGCGTCCTCCCACAACTGAGCGTAGCGGATGTAGTCAAAGCTGGCTTTCCGCGTGATTTCAGACAATTGCACTAACCCTGCGGACCCGGCCGGATGCGCCATCCACCTCAACCTCGTCACCCGTTTCGATCCAGGCAGTGGCGGACTTTAGACCGACGACACATGGGATCCCAAGCTCGCGCGCGACAATCGCAGAATGCGAAAGGGGTGAGCCGCGTTCAACTACGATTGCGGCCGCATTGGCGAACACGGCAATCCAGCCCGGGTCGGTATGGCGCGCCACCAGGACTTCGCCCGGTTCGAGCCGTTCGGTCCGCGGGTCACGGACAACCCGCGCCTTGCCGGTGATCACGCCAGCAGAACATCCCGTCCCGAGGCGTTCATTGCCCGTCTCCAAAGCTGCAGCGCCCACAGGTGCCGGGTCGGCCGAGCGCGCGAGGCCTTTGTACGTGATCCGCTCCGGCGGGTCGGATCGATGTGCCGACGCCGCGTCCTGGGCCTTTCGGATCATCGCAATCGCCTTGAGGTCCGGCGACAAGCCGAATCCCTCGACAGCGCCAAGCGCTTCATGAGGGGTGAGAAAGAGAATATCCCGTGGGGTGTCGAGGATGTTGCGGGCCGTAAATTCCCGGCCGAGCGCCATAAACACCTTTCGTGCATGGCCGAACACCCGCGTGCGCTCGAACCTCAGGTTTTCGCGATCTCGAACCCGGTCTTTGGCCCAGTTGACGATCCAGCGCGCGAACATTCGGCGCATAGGACGGCCAGCAAAGACAGCCGCCCAATCCGGCGGTGCCTTGGGGGAATGGGTCGACGGTGGGCGCTGGGCATATGACACAATGGCGAATACCAGTTGGCGTGGATCCTCGGTCAGCGGGATGCTCTCCAGTTTCAGTTCCTCGGTGCACCGGTCGCCAAAGCGGCTCAGATATGCGTCCACCTCGGCCTGAATGGCCGGGGAACCCTCAAGAGCATCAAGCCCATTGGCCAAAAGCGCGTCGGTCAGTCCGGCCGCGGCCACCATCTGCCCCATCCGTGCGATCCGCTGCGCGGGTTCGGCCGAGACAATGTCGCCCTGCCCGATCATGACGTCGTTGTGCAGCGCCAAACCATCGGGCCCCAGCCATTTCTCCAGCAGGGCACGTGACGCCCCAAAGGCGATCATACAGAGAAAATCGTTGATCAGTGGCGCGTCCCACCGGTCCAGCAATTCACACTCTATCCGGCGGTACTCGCGCGCCAGGTCGGTCGGGTTAGCCCGTGACAGGTCCAAGCCGCTGTTCAATGCGCCCTCAAGCCGGAGATAGAACCGACGGCGGGTGCGGGAAAGCCGGGCTGCCTCAAACCCGAGCCGCAAGGCGACGCCAGCCAGTTTGGTGTATTCCGTCACCCTCCGCAGACCATTGGCAGGCTGCGGGCCGATGGACTGTGTGATACTGGCTGGCAGCGGTTCCGAGACGCCCATCATCGTCTCCATGTAGGCGCGGTTGAGCGAAAAACCGGGCAACAGGGACAGGGCGCGGTACCAGTTGAGCAGGTTATAGTAGACCCGCCCGTCAAACCGGCTCAACATGTTGTCGAACACGGGTGCATTCTGCGCGACCGTTTCTGTACCGACGCCCATCAAACCGACAAACGCCCGGTACACCCGGGCATAGACATGCACCGCAAACCCGTAGGTCAGCGGACTGACGATACCGGGATAGCTTTCGATGATGTTGGAGTTATCGAGGATCACGAGGCTGTTGTCGGGGGTTTTCGATGGCCTTAGCGGAGTGGTGATTGGCCTGGCCTGCAGGATGTGCAGACCGTCTTCATCTATGGCCCACTCAATATCCTGTGGCGTGCCAGCGGTCTGGTGAACCCGTCGGGCCAGGTCGGCCACGGCACGGACTTGCTGGTCCGTCAGAACCGGGTCGGTGGCCGGCCCGCTAAGGATGTCCCCCTCGACGGTCCAGGTTTGACCATCCTCAACTCCGGCCACCAACGTATCGGCCAGACCACGCGTCGCGGTCACGACCGCGTGGTCGCGGCGGCCGCTTACCGGATCGGCAGAGAAGGCGACGCCCGCAGCGACCGGTTGGATCATTTGCTGGACGATGACCGCGGGTGGGTCTGCCGCGCCGGCGGCCCTCAGCGTTCGATAGGCTGCCAAGCCCTCGGAAAACCCTGAACGCCATACATCATGCGCGCGGGTCACAACCTTCTCAACAGGGACATTCAAAAACGTATCGAATTGTCCTGCATGACTGTCCAAAGCGCCATCTTCACCAAACCCCGAGGAACGCACGGCATAGGGCCCAGGCCCCAGCGCTGGCATGGCGTCCCGAAGGCTCTCCGCCAGCCCGTGTTTTGCCCCGCCCATCTCAAAGGCCGAAGGCGAGATAACGAGGAACGGTGGTGGTTTAAAACCCTGGACAGCCAGCCACCCGAGGGCCGCCGCTTTGCCGCCAACGGCCCGCGCGTCGGTTGCACTGGATTGCGGGTACAGAAAACTCACGGCGTGGTCCCAAACAGCAGCGGAACAAACCCCGCAATGGCATAGCACAGGAAAACCCAGAGCCCGGCCACCGTGTCAACCCGGGACTGGTCGCCTGGCAATTGCCGTTCCGCGTAGTTCCGGCCGATCCAGACGCAGATACTGAACCCCAGCGCGCCCAGGGTCACAAATGGAATTGGGTGACCCACCGCAATGCCGACACCGGTCAGCAGCAAAAAGGACATCGCCACACAGCCTACCCAGACACTGGCCGCGCGGCGGGGCCCCCAAAGCGACGAGTAGGTTTCGACCCCTTCGCGTTCATTGCCGGGCGCCCAAAGCTTCCGGCCCAATTCGAGGACGCATCCGTTGGAAAACGACAAGGCAAAGAACAGCCAGAGGCCCGGGTGCGGTGCACCGTGCCGGAGCCATTCCACCCCAGTCAGAAGAAGGTCGATCAGGGGCATTATCGCCATATGGCTGAGCAAATACAGCACCGGCCGCGCCTTGAGCCAGCGGGGTGCCCCGAACTCTATTGTCATGAGCGCCAGCCACCCCCAGACAAGCAGCAGCAACCAAACCAGACCGTACCCAGCAAGAAACGCTGCGGCCAAAGCGAGGGGGATTGTGGCGACCCCAAGCCCCACGATTTCGCTCTGGCGTATCAGACCCCGGGGTATGGGTCGCTCGGGGCGAAACCTTCGATCATCTTCCGCGTCTTTCACTTCGTCACAGACGCGCATCTGGAAAAAGAGGAGGAAGACCAGCACGAAGGCGACCACATATGCACCCACACCCGGTAGAGTGCGCGCGCCCAGCACTGCCGACAGTGTCACGCTCGCGGCCGAGAACATCGCAAGCAACGGCAAAGTCTTGATGACCGGAAAGCGCTCCGCCTGGTAGATCCAAAGACGGTTTGGAAGTGGCGTGTTCATATGCGACTCACGAGAGCTATGGGTGTCGACTGGCCGGGGTGCGTGGGAGTATGGTCAGCGCCGCGGGTCCAGCGAGTTTGATGACCTTGCCCGGCGTCATGTGAACCGCAGAGAGGAGATCCGCCATTGGCCCGATCGAGGTTCAGCTGACCACATGGTTTTCCGGGCGAGGTGAAACTGCGGGGCACGGGGTACTCCTCGGTGCGGCGGGCCTTGGGGGATGCGCCCCTGCATAGGCCCTGATTACGGCCGTTGCTAGACCGCTTCTCCACCTTCGCAGGATCCAGCTGACTGTGGGCAAGCGCTGAGCGATTGTCGCGCCTTTGGTTCCGGGCGAGAACGGGGACCGGTGTCTATTATCGGTTTGCTGGTGCTTAGCCGCTCTCCGGGCCTAAGCGACGCATGGCATGTGATACTGGGCGCCGTGTGTGACGTCATTCTCACACGTGCCCTTAGCGCTTGCGCCCTTGGCGGAACCGCCCGTATCAAACGAGATCGGACCGATCGCAAGTCTCGCAACAGTGACCAGATTTACAGTCGGCGCTGTCTGGTAGAGGGTTTCCCCAACTCTATCAGTTCCTGCCGAAACATCGCCCTGCGGCGCGAGAAGACATTTAGTTCATTCCATATCTTCGTCGGACTCCGCGTCGGGGCACCTCGGATCGCTTTAGCGCAGATGCCGCCGAATGCGTTTCGCCCTTGTGTGACATCATCCGACGTTAACCTGAGAACGGAGAATTTGGTGCGTTACCGCACCGGGCATTTCACGTGAACGGCGAAACTCCATAAGCTGACGTTGCAGTCGGACCAAAGCCAGTCATCATCGTTTTGAACAAGGACGGGATTTGATGTCGATCAACATGATCCTTGGCTATTCAGACTACACATCTGCGCTGCATTTATCAGGTACGCCGCCAGGTGATGTGGCCCCGGGGCCGATGCCGTAAACGGCGCCAGAGGCGTGGTCAGCACCTAACCCGTTTGCGGCAGACGCAAACCGCTGACGTCGTCAGGGTCGACCGACGCGCCGGTGTCGAGGATGAGTTGCGTTCCGCCATCGGCGAACCGAACCTCGGTCACCGTAGCATAGCTGCCAGCAATCACCTCGGCGGTCAGAGCGTCGCCACTGAAGTAAGTTGCCGTCAACGTATAGGATCCGGCGGGAGAGAGTGTTCCGGCGGCATCGAGACCGTTCCAGCTATAGGATGTGGCATTGGGATCAAGGTCGAGTGTTCCGATGGTAAGGCCAAAGTCATTCGTAATGGTCAGGGTTGCGCGCTCCGCGCCCTCGGGCGGTGTCAGTGTGACCTCAGCCGTGGTTTGACCGTCGAAACTGACCGGACCCGGAGCGTTCACCTGCTGGCCCAACCAACTAGAGACCTGCGTATCCGAGCCGTTGCCTGTCGTGGCGGCGAGGAGCTCCTCGAGCAATGTGTTTGTCTGGGTTTGCTGTTCCACGGCCGAGAAGCTGGCAAGTTGCGCGATAAACTCGGTCGAGTCGACGGGATTTAGCGGGTCCTGATTGCGCAGTTGTGCCGTGAGCAGGGTCAGGAATGTGTCGAAATCCGCCGTCAGGTCGCTGCCGACGGTGGTTTCCGCCGCGGGTGCTTCGGCTGGCGTTACGTTTGTTGCGTTGGCCTGCTGTGTTTGAACTTCCATGATCCGCTCCTGGACTAGAGGCGCATGTCCAGCCCACCGCTGGACAGTGTGATTTGATCCACGGCAACATGGGCGCCGGGTGTAGCGCCCATGCCCTCGGCGCTGACGTCTATCGGCGCATGACCGGAACCATGCGCACCTGTACCCGGTTCTCCATCACCCTGCGGAGAGGCAAAACCCAGGTCAACCGCGCCAAAGCCAGCGCGAGACAACGCATCGGAAAGCTGATCCCCATGGCGTCGCAGCATGGCATCGACATCGCCACGTTCGGCGCTGACGAGCGCAGACACCTGACCATCGGAAATACTCAGGCCTATGCGCAGGGCGCCAAGTTCCGGAGGATCCAGACGGATCGTAATTTCGGCGCCCTGTCCGGGTCGGACCTGTGACGCGATCTGCGCGATCAATGTGTCGGGGGGTGGCAAGGATGTGGCCGCCAACGGTGTCGCGATCCCGAGCCTTGGCGCGGCGGCACCCGGGGCCTGACGTTCGACGCCCGCGGCAAGCGTCTCGATGTTTTCCCAACCTTTGATCATCGGCAGGTTCTGCTGACCATGTGGCGCAGGTTTTTGGGCACTTTCAGCGGGTCCATATGGCAAGGGCGCCGCTGGAACAGCGTTGGACCCTGTAGGGGTCGGAGCGACCGGAGCAACGCGTGCATCGCCGGGTGTCGGCGCAGAGCTCTGCGGTTTGACTTCGGATGAGCCCACGTGTGGGGGCGCATTATCCGGCACGGTGGTTGCCACCGGTATCGGTATGGGGCGCGCCGCTGCTTTCGCGACCTCCGGTGTCGCCGACGCTATGGGTAAGGAGGGCGCTTGCGACGTTGCGCTTGGTGCCCCTTGAACAGCGCCTTGCGAAATCGGGACTTGTACCTGATCTGCTGTCGCGCGTGGCGGCGTGGGGGCAAGCGCCGCGGTGGACGCAGCGGTCGACCTGCTGGCGTTTTCTGCGGCAACAGGAGTGGTGGTTGGCGCAGATGCGGTCGGATCGCTGGGAACGCGCGGATCGGTTTGTGTGATCGACGCCAAGCTACGCGGGTCCGGGGCGCCGGGCCGCGCCTCAGGGACCGGCACCTGAGCACCCGCCGTTTGGGGGACATCGACGGCCAGTGCCTGTGGTGTTGGCGCAACCGTCGGCAATGGTGTCGGGACCGGCACCGCAGATCCAGTAGTGCCAGCATCCTCTTCCGTCGCCAGGACGGCGTCAACGAACGAGGGTTCGGCGCGCGTGGCGCCCTGAATGACATCCCCTCCCCCCTCGGCCTTGCTGGCGGATTGAGGAACGCCCGATGTCGCGTCACGCTGTGGTTTGGCAGGCTCGGCGAGCGGCCGAATCGCATTTGCTTCGCTGTTCATGCGCCCAGATACCCCATCGCGGGTTACCATATCTTTACGACAATCCCGCATTGAGGCGCCAAACCAACCCGCATGCGAGGGCCCATGACCGTCGATCCTATTCACTCTGCCACCGTCGCCGTTCAGAATTCGGTCGATCCAGCCCGGTTATCGGCCCTGCGCGCGTCGGCCGAGGCGCTTGAGGCCAGTTTTCTGGCGGAAATGCTGCGCCACTCCGGGGTTGCAAAACCGCCGCAGACCGGCGGCGGGGGTGCGGGTGAGGATGCCTTTGCGGGGTTTCTGGCGGATGAGTATGCCGACCGGCTTGTAAAGAGCGGCGGGATAGGATTGTCCGAGCAGATCTTCCAGGCCCTCGTGGCCCGGGAAGACGCAGCGCAATGATCCGCGGACCCAGTCACCAAAAACAGATGGCTCGTATCCTATCGCTCTTGCGTCAGGAAAGAAAAGCGCTGATCTCGGCCGACTTCAAAGCTTTTACCAAAACATCCGAAGCGCTGGCGAGTGCGGTCGAGCGACTTGGTCGGATGCCGGTGGAAGATCCGGAGGAGGCGCGCGAGGGGATGGAGCAGATCCGCTCGGCCGCGCGGCGCAATCAAGCCCTGATCGAAGCCAGTCGCAGGGGCCTGGATGCGGCGCGACGGCTGGATGCCGAGGTGCGGAATGCACGGACGCGGCTGTCGACCTATTCCGGGACCGGTCAGGCGCAGAACATCGCGCCGCAGCCATCCACGACCGACCGGCGTACATGACGGTCACGGTAAGGCTTTCTTCACCTAAAAATTGCGTGTTTTTAGACGCTTAGATCCGCCGCTATTAACGCCTCATTAGAAGCTTTGCAGTCAGGTGTCCGCAGCGACCTGAGGGGTCGGCACGGGCGGGTGACACCACTGCGACCGTAGGGGCCAAAACGGCACCCTTTCTTGCCACAACCGAGTGGCATCCTGAAATTCGGCGTCGAATGCGCCGTACCAAGTGAGGACTAAAAATGTCTAGCATTCTTACGAACAACAGCGCGATGGTTGCACTGCAGACCCTGCAGTCGATCAACAAAGACCTTGCGATGACCCAGAACGAGATTTCGACCGGTAAATCGATCTCCTCCGCGCGCGAAAACGCCGCGATCTGGTCCATCAGCCAGGTCATGCAGTCGGACGTCGACGGATTCGACGCTATTTCTGACTCGCTTGCTCTGGGTGAATCGACTGTTGCTGTGGGTCGGAACGCGGCTGAAAGCGTGACGTCGCTGCTCAATCAGATCAAAGACAAGATCGTCAACTCGCAGGAAGCCGGTTTCGACCGCGAAACTCTGCAGGATGACGTGGCATCGCTGACTGCGCAGATCGAGGGTATTGTTTCGGCGGCTCAGTTCAACGGTCAAAACCTGCTCTCCAACAAGGATACCGCTGCGACATATGCGGATATCGTGGCCGATGTGGACGGTTCGGGCGAAATCTCGATCCTGTCCTCGCTGGATCGCTCGTCTGACGGTTCGGTGGCCTCGTCATTCATCAACGTTGCCAAGCAGGACTTGGGCACCGAGGATGGAACTGCGGGTGGTCTGACACTGGCGACTGCGGCACTGACGGCAGACGCGGCGACTGTCGCCGATGGTGCAACTGCAGGCTACAACATCGTCGGTGAAACCGCGACCGCAGACCGTAACGCCGCAGTCATGGCCGGTGACGGGTATGAGTTCGACATGACCACTGTTGGTGGTACAGGGTCGGTCACGTACATCGCACGTGACGGTGACACTGCGTCGGATGTTGCGGCCGGACTGGCAGCGCGGGCTGAGTTTGCAGTGAAGGAACAGGGCATCACGGGTGTGTCTTTCTCCTCGGACGGCGCAAACTTCAACCTGACCAACAATACCGGTGCCAACATCGCAACCGTTGCAGGTGACTTCACGCTGAGCGGCGGCGGAACCGCCGGAGGTGGACTTGAACTGCTGGGCGACATCGACGTGTCGACCGAAGATGGTGCGGCGGCTGCCCTGTCGGCAATCGAAGGTCTGATCCAGACGTCGATCAACGCAGCGGCAGAGTTCGGTACTGGTGAAAAGCGGTTGGAAATCCAGGCCGAATTCGTCAGCAAACTGACCGATAGCCTCAAGTCCGGGATCGGCGCGCTGATCGACGCCGATATGGAAGAAGCATCGGCTCGTCTGCAGGCGCTTCAGGTGCAGCAGCAGCTGGGCATCCAGTCACTGTCGATCGCCAACCAGGCGCCGCAGCAGCTGTTGTCGCTGTTCCGGTAAGGGACCTGAGCGGGTGACGGTGGTTGCCGTCGCCCGCATCCATCGACCCCGGTCGCAGAGCCTGCTCTGCCGCCGGGCGCACGTTGGCACAAAGGGGCCTGAAAGACATGAGCAACGTCCAATTCGCGCAATCCGCCTATGCGAGCGCCACCGCGATTACACCATCAAGCCGCGACAGCGAGTATCGCGCATTCGCCGAGGTAACACGCCGCCTCGCCGTCACCGACATCTCCGACCCAACCGCCTTTCCCCGCCTTGCTGAGGCGGTTCAGCTGAACCAGCGTCTTTGGGGCATCCTCGCTGCAGATGTCGCCGAGCCAGGCAACGGTCTGCCTGACGCCGTGCGCGCCCAAATCGTGTATCTTGCCGAGTTCACCCGGCAACACTCTTCGAAAGTCCTTCGGGAAAAAGCCTCCCCCGAGGTTCTGATCGGGATCAACACCGCGATAATGAAGGGACTGCGTGGCACCACACAGGATGTGCAATGACCGGTCTTGTCCTGAAATTGGGACCGCGGGAGCGTATTATGATCAATGGCGTGGTCATGGAGAACGGCGACCGTCGGGCGCGCCTGAATGTCATCACCCGTGATGCACGGGTCCTGCGGTTGCGCGATGCAATCCACCCAGAAGATGTGAATACACCTGTGTCCAGGGTCTGTTACATCGCTCAGATGGTCTTGGCCGGGGAGGCCGAGGCCAAAGACGCCTTGCCGCAATTAAGGCAAGGCATCGCGCAGCTCAGGTTTGTTTTTTCGGATAGCGAAAGTCGATCCAACTTGGATCAGGCGGAGGCAGCGGTCGAAGAAGCGCGCTATTATCCGGCTCTGAAGGCGCTCAAGTGTCTGCTGGCACAGGAACGTCAGCTTATGGAGCATGCTGCCCGGGGTCGCGCCTGATGTTCCAACCGGTTCTCCCCCTGCCCGGCGTGGCGGGCTGGCGCTTCCTCGAAGCGACCGAAGCCAACCAGCGTGCAGCGTTTGACCGTAGCCCGGCGCTGGAACGGGAGATCACATATTTCAACGAGAAGATCTCTGAAATAACCAGTGCCGAGGAATTGGTTCAGGACCGGACATTGCGCAAAGTCGCCCTGGGCGCATTTGGGCTTGACGAGGATCTGTTCAAGATTGCTTTCGTCGAAAAGATCCTGGCCGAGGGGACCGAAAACGACGACGCGCTCGCCAACCGGTTCGTTGATCCGCGGTACGCCGAGTTCAGTCAGGCCTTCGGTTTCGGTGACAGCTTTGGCCCCCGCACTCAAGAGTTTGGTTTCGGCCAGCGGATCACTGATCAGTATCGTGACCGGCAGTTCGAAGTTGCCGTCGGCGAGGTGGACCAGAACATGCGGCTTGCGTTAACCCTCCGGCGTGAAATCGAAACCTATGCCAATTCCGCAACCGCAGACGATACCCAATGGTTCCGCATCCTCGGCAGCACACCATTGCGCACCGTGTTCGAGGGGGCGTTCAACCTCCCGAGCGCTTTCGGTGGCCTGGATGTGGACCAGCAACGCGAGGTATTGCAGGATAGAACCCGCGACCTGTTTGGCGACAGCTCCCTTTCGGTATTCCAAGATCCCGAAGCGGTCGACACGCTGCTCAACCGGTTTCTGGTGCGCCAGCAGATCACCGAGGGTCCAGGCCCCGGAACGCCGGGTGTCGCGGCGCTGACCTTGTTGCAAAATGCAAGTGCGCCGTCCACGGGGCTGACCAACCTCATCCTGTCGGGCACATAGCGTCTTTAGCGCGGATTGCGCACCGCATGCGATTGTGTTTCGCTGGAGTGGGACCTGCCTGCTTCCCCGGGTCTAAGTTTTGGCTCGGCTTGTTGGGCGTTTGGGCTGACTTCTGCTCTGATGAACCGGGTGATGAATGTTGTCCTAAACTGACGCACCGGGGGCACAGAGGACCGACCTCATCCCGCGTTTGCGTTCAATGCACGGCGATGGACATGGCGCAATAACGCGCGTCACCCCTGCGGGAGAACCATTCCCGACCCCCCGAGATGCCTGGTGCAACGCATCCCAGTCGCCCCAGGTCCGGCGGTCGTCAGACCATTGCCAGACGCAATCTCCGTTTCCCGCCGGAGTTCCCGACCTGAGCGTGACCGTTGGTCATCAGCTCCCCATCAAACGAACCGGACCGGGTTGAACCCGCCCTCATTCCCCCTTTTCCGGGTTTACACACATCTCCAACGCGGCGAAGGCCGTGGCCGGTGTCGCCTCGCCGATCTGGGAAAAGAAAGCGTCCAGACGCGGCCAAATTTCAAGCGCCCTGTCAATTGCGGCATCGCTCCCCGGGACATAGAGTCCGGCCTGCACCATCGGGTAGGCGGCCTCATATGTGGCAAGGGTTTGCCGGGCCTTCCGAATGAGCGTGTTTTCATCGGCGCTGGCGGCCTGCGGCAGGCTGCGCGATACACTGCGCCGAACGTCAATCGCCGGATAGCGTCCGCGCTCGGCAATTTCCCGGTCCAGCACAATATGGCCATCCAAAACACCCCGTGTCATGTCCGCCACCGGTTCATCCATATCCGATCCGGCGACAAGCACGCTGAACACGGCGGTGATGTCGCCCTGACCGGCGCCGCCCGGACCGGCCCGCTCGGTCAGTGCGGCAATCATGCCACCGGTGGACGGCGGGTACGCCCGCAGGGAGGCAGGTTCGCCGGCCGTCAGGGCTACCTCGCGATGCGCTTCCGCCATGCGTGTCAGCGAATCGACCAGCAGCAACACATCGTCACCGGTGTCCCGCAGCGCCTCGGCGACGGCCATTGCCGTCCATCCCGCACGGCGCTTGATAAGCGGTGACTGGTCCGAGGTTGCCGCGACAACGATCGAGCGTGCGAGCCCCGCTTCGCCCAAGACCTGATCGGTAAAGTGACGCAATTCGCGACCACGCTCGCCAATCAGCGCCAGAACGACCCGGTCCGCGGGCGTTTTTCGGGCCAGTTCGGCCAAAAGGCTGGACTTCCCGACACCGGATCCGGCGAACACCCCGATCCGTTGGCCTTTCACAAGGGGCAGCATCGTGTCAATTGCAGCAATGCCGGTGCCCAGACGGTCCCCAAGGGACCGGCGCCCTGTCGCTGGCGGTGGCAGAGCGCGCAAGTCGGCGTTGTCCTGGCCCCGGGGAAGCGGTCGGCCGTCAAGCGGCTGACCGAAGGCATCTATGATCCGTCCTTGCCAGGCGGACGTTGGCCGCAACGCGGGCGCCGGTTGCAGTGCGACAGGCGTATGCAGCGCCAGACCGGTGCTGTCCTGAAAGGTCATTGCGCGGGCTGATGTACGGTCAAGGGCAACGATTTCGCCACTTGGGGCCTCACCATCGCCGATGTGGATCAGATCACCGACGCGCGCCTCTCCCCCCAAACCGACGACATCTACCGACCCAGATCGTACCGCCGCCAGTTGTCCGAAACGCCTGCGCACCGGCAGTTCGGCCAAACTGGCTGACACTGAGTTGAGCTGCGTCACACCGGACCCTCCTTTTTTTAATATCACAACCCTTTATTCACCATACGCCCTTAAGGAGGTCTTGAGAGCGAAGGGAGAACCCTGAAAATGACAATGGACCTCAACATTCTGTCGCTGGCCCGCGATCTTGGCCAGCACGCCAGCGCGCGACAGGCGCTGATCGCGCAGAATGTGGCGAACGCCGATACGCCGGGCTACCAGGCCCGCGACCTGACACCGTTTTCCGAAGTTCATGACGGAACGGCAGACCCATTCACGCTGAAAACCTCCCGCGCCGGTCATATGAGCGAAACTGGGCCTGCAGCCCGGTTCGAGATGGTGAGAACCACCGCATTCGGCGCCGAAGCGCCCAACGGCAATACCGTATCTGTGGAAGATCAGATGATGCGGGCCGCCGACGTCCAGCAATCCCATGAGCTGGCACTCGGGGTATACCGGAAATCTCTGGATATCCTGCGCATCAGCATGGGCGCCCCCCGGTAGAAGGATCCGTAGCAGATGAGTGATCTTATGAAAACCATGGCGGCATCCTCCAGCGGAATGGCCGCGCAATCCGCCCGCCTTCGGATCGTGTCGGAGAATATTGCGAACACCGATACGCCCGGCTACCGCCGCAAACTCGTTCCGTTTGAACGGATTGCGGCGGCACCTGGTGTGGAAGGGGTTCGCGCCGGGCGCATGTATCTGGACCAGGCGGAGTTAACGAAGGTTCGCGACCCGTCCCATCCGATGGCGGGCGCGGATGGAATGTACGACGGATCGAATGTCAATCTGATGATCGAAATCGCCGACGCGCGCGAAGCGCAGCGCAGTTATGAGGCGAACCTCAGGATGTTTGATCAGGCCCGCAAGATGACCGCTTCGGTCATGGACCTGTTGCGTCGTTAACTTGCTGAAAGGACAAGAGAATGGTTGAGTTGTCTCCCGATATCGCCACGCAGCTGTATGCCAGCGCCGCACCGGCGACCCGACCCGCCGAAACCGGAACAGGCGCCGGACAGGGACAGGCGTTCTCGGAAATGGCGGGCGATTTCATGCGCGCCCTGACTGAGGCTGAGCAAACCGTCACAGCGGGCCTAACCGGTCGCGCCGATCCTCAGGCAGTGGTCGAGGCGTTGGCCGCGACCGAAATTGCCGTCCAGGCGGCGGTGACTGTGCGGGACAAGGTTGTAGAGGCCTATCAAGAAATCCTGCGGATGCCGGTCTGAAGATGAGCCAGGCGGAACTCCTTGATATGCTGCGCCAGGCGCTATGGATCACCTTTATGGTGTCCGCGCCAATTCTGGTGGTGGCATTGGTGGTCGGTCTGGCGATCGGACTGCTTCAGGCGCTGACCTCTATTCAGGAAATGACGCTGACCTTCGTACCCAAACTCGCCGCGATCCTGGCAGCGTTCTGGTTGACGATGGCGTTTTCGGGCCAGTTGCTGGTCAATTTCTATATCGAGGCGATCATTCCCCGGATCGCAAGCTAACCCTTAGTCGGAAGCGTATTCAAAGGCTTACCCATGGACACCGCAGGTTATGTCACATTGTCCCGTCAGACCGGCCTTGCCGATGAGCTTCAGGCGGTTGCAAACAACATCGCCAATCTCTCGACCACCGGTTACAGGCGCGAGGGTCTGGTCTTTGCCGAGATGGTGAGCGCGCTGGAAGCCGAAGGTGGCTCTGTTGCCTTGACGGCCGCATATGCGCGCGTGACCTCGCCTGAACAAGGCGTGCTCCGGGCCACCGGCGGGACGTTTGATCTGGCCATCGAAGGCGACGGCCACTTTCTGGTGGAGACCCCTCAGGGAGAGCGATTGACCCGAGCAGGGGCGTTTTCCCCGGATGCCGGGGGCGAATTGGTCAACCCCATGGGACATCGCCTTCTGGACGCGGGCGGTGCGCCGATTTTCGTACCGCCGGACGCCCGTTCGGTCACCATTGCGACGGACGGAACGCTTAGCGCAGACGGTCAGCCGATCACGCAAATTGGTTTGGTTACTGTCGACAATGCCTGGCAACTGCAACGCGAGGACGGGGTGGTGTTTCGCACCGATGCGCCATTGGTACCGGTCGAGGACGGCACCATCCTGCAGGGCTTCATTGAAAGCGCAAACGTGAATGCCGTGGCCGAAATTTCGCGCATGATCCAGGTACAGCGCGCGTACGAAGCCGGCCAACGGTTGATGGACCGAGAGGACGAACGGATCCGTCAGGTCATTTCCACGATGGCCGCCCCGGCCTAAGCAAAGGATTTCCCATGAGAGCGTTAGACATTGCCGCAACCGGCATGGATGCCCAGCAAACCCGAGTCGAGGTCATCTCGAACAACCTATCGAATATGAGCACCACAGCCTACAACGCCCGGCGCGCCGATTTCGCCGATCTGCACTACCAGCAGCAGGTGCAGCCAGGAACCGTCAATGCGGCCGATGGAACAATCCTGCCCACCGGGGTCCAACTTGGCCTGGGCGTGCGTGTCGCGGCCGTCTCCATGGAGGTGGAGCAGGGCAGCCTGCGCGCGTCGGGCAACGAGCTGGATGTTGCCATCGAAGGGGCTGGCTACCTGGAAGTGACACTGCCTTCCGGACTGGCCTCCTACACCCGCGACGGTGCCTTGAAACGCAACGGCGATGGTCTGATCGTTACCGCCGATGGATATGAGGTGGCAGGTGCGATCACCATCCCCGAGGAGACCCGTTCGGTCACCATTAACGCCGATGGAGAGGTTTATGGCACATTTGACGACCAGGTTGAGCCACAGCTTTTGGGGGCATTCACCCTGTCCACCTTTGTGAATGAAAAGGGCTTGGAGGCCATCGGCGGCAATCTCTACCTCGAAACCGCCGCCTCGGGTCAGCCGAACATCGGGCCCCCGGGCCAGGATGGCCGCGGGACATTCAGACAAGGATATCTTGAAGGGTCTTCCGTGGACGCGGTGCGCGAAATCAGTGAGCTCATCGCGGCCCAACGCGGCTATGAGCTGAACGCCAAAGTAATCACTGCCGCAGACCAGATGCTCGGCGCAACGACACAGATCCGATGATGGAACAGTCTGTCTTTCCTGCCGCAGCCCTTGCCGGCGCTCTGGTTCTGAGCCCGATGGTCGTTCCCCATGCTGTCGCAGAAACGCTTGTTGCGGCGCGGACATTGCCTGCGCGAACCATACTTTCGCCCGCGGATGTGTCGATAATCGAGGCGCAGATCGGTGGCGCGCATCGACGCGTCGAGGACGTGGTGGGGCTTGAGACACGCGTCACGCTCTATGCTGGACGCCCCGTGCAGCTGGGCGATGTCGGCCCGCCCGCCCTGGTCGAACGCAATGAAATTGTCACGTTGAGGTTCAAGTCGGGTCCGCTTGTAATCGAAACCGATGGCCGCGCGCTGGATCGCGCTGCCGCAGGACGTGGCATCCGCGTCATGAACCTAGGGTCAAGGGCCGTCGTTGTCGGACGCGTGACAAGCCCCGGCATCGTGGAGGTAGGACAATGAAACGCTCAATAGGTCTTGTAATTGTCCTTACGGCGGGCCTTGGCGCCTGTGACCGCCTGAACGAGGTTGGAAAAGCGCCTGGGTTCTCACCGGTGGGTGGACCCAGACAACCGGTTGTGGCCGGGATTGATCCGACGCGCGCGGCGATGGCTGTCCCCCCACCAGTCGAGGCGCGCAGCCAGCAGGAACAAGCCTCGCTTTGGAGATCAGGGCCCACATCGCTGTTCGGCGATCGGAGAGCTAGCCGTCGCGGTGACATTCTCACCATGATAATCGAGATTGATGATCAGGCGCAGATCCAGAACTCAAGCTCCCGCGCACGTAGCGGCAGCGAATCTGTCGGTGTACCCGCACTTGCCGGGATACCCGAAATCGTGAACCGTGTCCTGCCCAGCGGGGCAAGTGCCGCGAACTTGGCCGACGTCAGCTCCAGCTCGTCATCGAATGGCAATGGCCAGGTTCAGCGGAACGAGAAAATAACACTACGGGTTGCGGCCACCGTTGTTGATGTATTGCCCAACGGTCACCTGGTCGTTCAGGGCAGCCAGGAGGTACGTGTGAATTTCGAGCTCCGCGACCTTCAGGTTGCCGGTATTGTCCGGCCCGAGGACATATCGCGGCAGAACCAGATCACCTATGACAAAGTGGCGGGCGCGCGGATCTCGTATGGAGGTCGCGGTCAGATAACTGATGTCCAGCAGCCGCGCCTGGGGCAGCAGGTCGCAGATATCATCCTGCCCTTCTGATCTTGGGGCGCATCCATGGGTAAGATCCTTCCTCTGGTCCTGGTCCTGGTCGGCTTGAGCGGTGGTGTCGGCGCCGGGTATCTGCTCAAACCCGTGCCCGAGGTTTGCGCCGCAGACGATACCGTCTGCCTCGAAAAAGAGGCGGAGGCAAAGGAGACCGCTGAATCCGAAGCCGAGGTTGCCACCGAATATGCCGAGTTAAACCGGCAGTTCATTATTCCGCTCCTGCGCGGAGAGCGTGTTGCATCTTTGGTCGTGGCGTCCCTCGCCGTCGAGGTCACTGAGGGTGAGACCGCATCCGTGTATGGCAAAGAACCGAAAATTCGGGATGCGTTTCTGCAAATTATGTTCGTGCATGCCCATTCCGGCGGTTTTGATGGTGACTTTACGTCGGCACGCTCCATGAAAGACCTCAAAACCAGACTTTTCGAGGCTGCGGAACCCATCCTGGGCAAGGTTCTTAAGGACGTGCTGATTACCGAGATAGTGCGTCAGGACATGTAGGCGGGACCACAGACGTCTCGGCGCGGCGGGCGTCGATCTGCCGCGCCTTCGCATCTGCTGAGATCAGCATTTTTCCCAACACGGTCACCTGCGCGGTCGCCCGCTGGGCCGTCGTTTCAACGGACATCAACGCGCGTTCCTGTGCCAGCCGCTCCTCTTTAAGGCGGGTCGCGTTGGCATGACGGTAAAGATCGCCGCGCGCGGCAATCCCCATCAGTGTGGCGTCAAACGACCCAGACGTCGGCAACGGCGCATAAGCTTGGGCGTTGAGTGCCGCCGCTTCTATATCTATGCGTTTCAGCACCTCGTGCACCTGCTTCAGGTCCCATTGTGCGCGACCTGCGCGTAAACGCGCCAGATGAAGCAGTTTTTGCAAGGTTGCCGGTGTCATGCGGTCGGCGTACCCCTGGCCCGCATCCGGCTCCGCATGTCTTCCGCAAAGCGGATCGCCACGGCGACCGCGCGATAGTGCTCGGGCGGGACTTCCTGATCCAATTCGATCAAGTCATAAAGCGCGCGCGCGGTTGGAACATCCTGGTGAATGGGAACGCCCGCCTCCTCGGCCACCTCGCGTATCCGGTTGGCCACTTCTCCCTTGCCTTTGGCGACGCAGGCCGGGGCGGAACCAGGCGTACGCGCCCACTTGAGTGCAATTGCAATATGGATCGGGTTCACCAGAACGACGTCGGCCTTCGGTACTTCGGCCAGCATCTTGTTTGTTGCAATCTCCTCGCCGCGGCGGCGGCGTTTGGCCTTGAGCGTCGGATCGCCATCGGACTCCTTGGATTCGTCGCGCACTTCCTGCAGGCTCATCTTCTGCTTTCGGATATGATCAAACTGCACCCAGGAATAATCCACGGCCGCGATCGCACAGGCCATCAGCGTAACGCCAATCAGCAATGCGAGGATCAGTTCGAAAAGCAATTCCGTGACAGCGCCCGGCGATCCCCGAACAGAGCCGATGACCACATCAAGCTCCGCGCGCAGGATCAGATAGGCGGTGATCGACACCGCGCATAGCTTGACCACGCGCTTGAGAAAATCGACCAGTCCGGTGGGCCCGAATTTCTGCTTAATCTGCCCCAGTGGGGAAAGCTTGCTTGGCTTTGGTCGGATCCGCTCGGTCGCAAAGACGATCGCGCGCTGGCCAAGCAGGCCGATGATCGCACCCAGGGCCGGGACAGCGAAAAACGGAAGAAGGGGCGCCATGGACGCTGCGAGCATTTGCCCCATAACCTCACCGCCACCAGGTCCAAGGATCACGCCTGTGAGCAGATCAGACCGGGACAGGAACGCGCTAAGTACCGCGGCAGCCTCCCCCATCAACATGGCCCCACCACCCACGGCAACTACGAAGAACCCGATGTAGACGGCCGCACCCGTGATCTCTTCGGACTTGGCGATATCACCGCGGCGTCGGGCATCTTCAAGCCGTTTCGGCGTGGGATCGAAGGTCTTTTCGCCCCCACCCGCAGCGCCATCGCTGCTCATTTGCGAAAGTCCAGCGGCGCAAGCAGAACATCGTCGAGGCGGTCATGCCAGGTCCCGATGATGAGCGGCGCGGACAACAGAAACAAAAACAGCGTTCCGGCCGTAATCGCGGGCGCACCGACGAAAGCAACCATAAGCTGGGGCATCGCGCGGTTTATTGCACCAAGCGACACATTGTAAAGCAAGGATGCCAGCAAGAAGGGCGCCGCAAGGCTGAAGCCCAGGGCAAAGGCAGCGGTCGCTTGGTCCAGCCCCCAGGAGGCGATGTCGGTTCCGGTCAGGAAGAAGCCAAAGCCAAGTTCGGCATAGCTGGCCAGAACCGCCACTATGATCTTTACATGCAGCCCCAGGATCATCGCCAGCGTAAGCCCCGCGATCAAAAGAGCATTGCCCATTGCAGGCATCGGATCCGGGGTAACACCGGCCCCGGCGATCTGTGCGAGTGCGGTGGATTGGGCGGCAATGCTGCCGGCCAATTGCAGCGCGTGGACCATGAGCCTGGTCGCCAGACCAATTGCGACGCCGATGACCGCCTCGGCAGCCAGCAAACTGACAAACCCCATCGGGGCCAACGCCGACGGCAGGCCACTTCGGTCGACCAATGGAACCAGAATTGTGGCCAGGGCTAGAGCCACGCCGATCCGCAGCCGGGCTGGCAGGAAGGTTTCACCGATCGCGGGCATCAAGCCGACCACAGCGCCAACCCGCACAAATATCAGGACACCTGCAAGCAGGTAGCTTGAGGAAAGATCGATCAGCGATTGCAGCAGATCGAACATCCGTTCAGGCCACACCCAGCATGGCCGGCTTGCGTTCCGTACCGATCTCATCAAACGAAAGCACCGGGTTACGGATGCCCTTGGCCGACAGCACCGTTTGTAGAAACCTGCGCCGTCTGGTTGAGGTCACGACCGCAGGGTAGCGCCCGGCGCGACCTGCATCGCCCACCTTGCTGGCGACGGCCTCCGCCAACCGGTTGAATTCGCCCGGGGGTAGGGCCACATCTACTGTCCCGGCCGGTCCCTCGATCTGAAATTTGGTGAACAGTTCTTCCCAGTTAGGGCTGAGCTGGATCAATGGCAGCGCGCCATCCTGTTCCTGCAGATCAGCTGTAATCTGATAGCCGAGCCGGTGTCGGACATGCTCGCACAGCGCTTCGGGATGTTGGGTGCTGCCGTTCACCTCGCCAATGGATTCCAGGATCAGCGGGAGGTTGCGGACCGACACCCGCTCGGCCAGTAGCAGACGCAGAACCGCCTGCAGCTGATCCAGGGGAACTTTGTCGGGAACATATTCCTCGAGTATCTTGCGGTTCGCGGCAGCCCGGTCGGGATCAGACGGCGTGATGAACTCATCCAGCAGGCGCCTCATTGTGCGACGTGTGAACAGCCGGGCAAAGTTCTGCTTGAGTATTTCCAGCAAATGCGTGGCGATAACCTCAGTTGGGCTGACCACCGAGAAACCGGCGACTGTCGCCTCTTCTTGTTGCGCGGGCGAAATCCAGCGGGCGGGCGCACCATAGACCGGTTCAGCCACATCCCGACCTTCGGGCGAGGCGGGCGCCGCCTCGGCCATCAGCATCAGAACGCCATCGCGCTCGATCTCGCCGCGGGCCGCCTCCACCCCCTGAACCCGGATGGCATAGGTGCCGGTGGGCAAGCCGGGATTGTCGGTCAGTCGGATCTCGGGCAGGACGAACCCGAATTCCTGCGCCACATGGTTCCGCATGTTGACGATACGTGCATCCAGACCCGTTGCCTGTTGCATGACCGTGCTGACCAGGTCTGCGGAAAACTCCAGATGGATCTCATCAAGATCCAGCATGTCGCCCAGCTTTTTGGGCGCGGGACCCGGCGCCGGGGCCTCGGCGGTCGCGGCCTTTGCGCGTTCCGCCTCGGCCAGCCGCTGTGCCGCATAGCCGCCGGCGGCCAGGATGCCGGCCCCGGACAGAAACGGCAGCAAGGGAAGGCCCGGGATCAACGCGAAAAGCGCCATGAGGCTGGCGACTGTGTAAAGCGCTGTTGGGAACGCACCCAGTTGTTTGATCAGAGCCCGGTCGGCCGAACCCGCGGCGCCGCCCTTGGACAAAAGTAGAGCGGTGGCGATGGAAATGATCACGGCAGGGATCTGGTTCACCAGGCCATCCCCAACGGTCAGGATCGAATAGGTCTCAAACGCCCTGCCCGCTGGCATGTCATGCTGGATGATTCCGATCGCAAGACCCATCAACAGGTTCAGCACAGTGATCAGAAGCCCTGCGACGGCATCCCCTTTGACAAATTTGGAGGCCCCATCGAGCGAGCCGAAGAATGTGGTCTCCTCCTGCTCGACCTTGCGGCGTTCGCGTGCCTCGGCATGCGTTATTGCCCCCGACGACAGATCGCTGTCGATGGCAAGCTGTTTTCCCGGCATGGCATCCAGCGCAAAGCGCGCACCGACCTCGGCCATGCGGCCGGCGCCGCGTGTGATCACGATGAAATTGACGATCAACAGAACACCGAACACAACCAGTCCCAGAAACAGCGAGCCACCCATAATGAACATGGCGAAGCCTTCGATCACCCCGCCGGCCGCAGCAGTGCCCCTGTGCCCCTCGCCAATGATCAGCTTGGTTGAGCTCACGTTCAGCGACAAACGCAACATCAGCGAGGCCAGAAGGATCATCGGAAAGGCCGAGAAATCAAGCGGACGCTCGATAAACAGCGTTATGGTAAAGATCAGGATCGCCAGACCAAATGAGGCTGCCAGTCCCAGATCAAGCACTATTGGCGGCATGGGCAGGACCATCATCACGATGACGGCCATAAGCGCGACCGCCAGAAGGACGGTCGGTTGGAACAGGCGATTGGGACTGAGGAATTCCATACCCACGCCCTAGAACAACGGTCGGCGTGCGCCGGTTAACAATGGGCGGCCCGCGGGGAGTGCGGCGATACCCGCCGTGCTGCCCAGGTGGCTGGCCGCAGGCGGACTGATCGTCAGCGGACCGGCCACATCGATCGGCAAAGGCGGTTGCGGCGAAAGCTGCCCGTAGTCCTGGGGAGCCGGAGATTGGGCCGTGTAATCGGGGATCACGCCCGGCTCCGACAGCGCCAGCGGCGGCGGTACGTCCTGACCCGACAGGCGGGCCATGATCCGTTCAAATCGCGCCTTGTAGCGATTGGCGAACTTCGGTGTGCGAGAGTGATAGGCCGCCGCGGCTTTGGGCCAGGACCCGGTCTCGGCAAAGAGGCGTTGGAGAAACTGGGCGGCGTAAAGTGCGTTTGTGGCCGGGTCAAACATGGCTTCGATAGAGGGAAAAGCATTGCCGTGCCAGCGGTAGTTGATCTGAAAGCAACCGACGTCATAGCTGCGCGCGCCCCGGTCGTGATGCTGCAGGACATAGGCCAGCGCCTCGGCGCGGGTGTCGAACCATTTGCCCGCCCCTTCCATATTCACGGTCCAGGGCCAGGGCGCGAGTTTGCCGTCCCTTGCGCGCCCGGTCTCGGTCCGGGTGATCGCCCGCAGGACATTCACTGGAACGCCGGTTTGGCGGGCAGCCCGCACGCCTGCCGCATCGCAAACCGCTGAAACCTCGGCGCTTGCGTAGACGGGATCCGCGCCCCAGTACGGGGCGAGGGCAAGCAGGATCACGATCCAACGTTTGACCAATGGGGGTTCTCCTCCGACAGGTTGGTCGGAGAGGTATCGTCAGGTGGTTACAAAAGAGTAAGCATGCCGAGAGAAACGATGAACCGCGCCGACAATCCGTCCCAAAGATCGGGTTTGCGCCGACCATACCGCTGGCTCGAACTGCCTTGAGTGGGTGCGCGACATGCGATCCCGGGTGCTGGGAACCGTTAAAAAACTGCGCATCTGACCCGGTGATAGGGCTTGCCGGGACAGACAGCCGCCCCTGCGTCAGCCGCGATGCGCCCTGCGACGCGTGATCAGTGTCTGGTCGCGCAAGCCATCCATGAACCCCACCAGTTGCTCGGAAATGCCGGGCTCGGAAAGTGCATGGCCCGCCTCTGTGACCATGCGCAATTCAGAGCCGGGCCAGGCGGCGTGGATCTTTGCGGCGGTGGAGGGTGGACAAACCATGTCATACCGGCCCTGCGCTATGTAGCCGGGAATACCGTGCAACCTGGGCATGTCACGGTGGATCTGGCCGTCGACCTCCAGAAATCCATTGTGAATGAAGTAATGGTTCTCAAGGCGCGCAAACGCCCGGGCATAGCTGCCCGAGGGCGCGCCGCGATTGCCGTTCGAATTCAGCACCGCAAGCGAGCTTTCCCATCCGGCCCAAGCACGGGCAAAGCGTGTTTGTTCGGCCTCGTCACTGCCGAAAAGCCGCTTGTGGTAGGCGGTGATCAGATCCGACCGCTCATCCGCCGGGACCATATGGCTGAATGCCCGCCACTGATCCGGCCAGAACGCACCGGCGCCCCCGCCATAAAACCACTCAAGCTCGGCCTGGGTCATGGTGAAAACGCCGCGCAGCACCAGCGCTTCTACACGCTCAGGGTGGGTCTGTGCGTAGATCAGTGCCAGGGTTGCGCCCCACGAACCTCCGAAGACCACCCATCGTTTGATGCCCAGCGCCTCGCGGATCCGCTCGATATCGGCGACCAGATCCCAGGTCGTGTTGTTGTCGACGCTGGCGTGCGGTGTTGAGCGTCCGCAGCCACGTTGATCGAACAACACTGTCCGATAGTGCAGTGGGTCGAAGAACCGGCGCATCCCAGGCGAACAGCCGCCCCCCGGGCCGCCATGCAATACAACCACCGGGGCACCGTTCTTTATGCCGCACTCTTCGACATAGACACGATGACCACCAGGCATCTCCATCACCTGCTGGCGAAAGGGCTCTCTGGGCGGGTACAAGCTGCGCCGAGGTGACGCGCTTTGACGGTCTTGGGTTTCCGGCATCAATCCATGATCTACATGTAGAATGGAACATAATCGCAGGTTGGTCGAATGAGCGCAACGCAAGAGACGACGGTCGAGCCCGGTGAAATCGCCAAATTCGAGGCGATGGCGGCAGAGTGGTGGGATCCGGCCGGAAAATTCAAGCCTTTGCATATGCTCAACCCCACGCGGCTGGATTACATTATCGAGCAGATCGCGGCGGAGTTCGGTCGGGACCCGCAGGCGCCGAAGGCGTTTGAGGGGTTGCGCATCTTCGATATCGGCTGCGGTGGAGGGTTGCTCTCAGAACCCATGGCACGGCTCGGAGCGACAGTTGTTGGCGCGGATGCGGCCGCCCGCAATATCCCGGTCGCCCGCGTCCACGCCGAACAATCCGGTCTGGAAATCGACTACAGGCACACGACCGCGGAGGAGGTGGCGGCTGGCGGCGAAACCTTTGATGTCGTGCTGAACATGGAGGTGGTGGAGCATGTGCCCGATCCGCTCACCTTTCTAACCGCCTGTCAAAAACTGCTTCGGCCCGGGGGGCTCATGGTCTGCTCAACCATCAACAGAAACCCAAAAAGCTATATGATGGCGATCATCGGCGCAGAACACGTGATGCGCTGGTTGCCCAAAGGCACCCATGAATGGAAAAAGTTCATCACGCCAGACGAGTTGTTCGAACTGTTGAGCGCGTCAGGTATGACGCCGGTCGATCGCAAGGGGTTTGTGTTCAATCCCGTCAGATGGTCATGGTCGCTGTCGGACCGGGATCTTTCGGTAAACTATGTCACGGCAAGCACAAAGCCCTGATCAATAGTCGGTTGGCGCTTGGCCCTGGCGCCGATCTGATCCTATAGCTGAGTAATGGTGCCGAAGCTGAATGGCCATAGCATTTCGCATCAGTAGCTCAGTATATGTATTAAATTCAGTATGATGTTGCTTTGAAGGGCGACCTGCCGATAGATTGCGATCGAATTCCGGTCTAGAGATCGGACAGCAGCAGACCGCGCAGCTTGCGCAAAACTGGAAGGGCGGCGCGCACGCTCTCCGATCCCAGATCCTGCATGGTCTCATCGAACACCGGGGCGACGGCGGCAACGGCGGCTTCGCGCGCCCGCGCCCCGGCGGGGCTTATCACAACGAACTTCTGCCGGGCATCGTCCCAATCCGGGCGGATATGAACATAGCCCGCGCGCTGGAGCTTACCCAGCGTGTTGGTCATGGCGGCCTTGGTGACATGAAAGACCCGTGCAAGCTGGGCCGGTGTCCGGTCCGACCTTACACCTGCAAGGTAATTCAACAACGTGAAGTGCGACAGCTCCATCCCCTTGGGCAGCGCTTTGGACAGACGCGCCCGCATCAGTTGGTCAACCGTCGCAATTTCGGAAAAAAGGCCGATTGCAAGGGGATCCGATGTGGGCCGTTCAGTCATCTGGCACCGGCTCTTCATAGGTCACGTGATTTACCAGGTTGGGCACCCGTCGACGTGCTTCTGCCACGGCATCGAGCTGCAGATCCACGCAGGACCAGCCGACCCCCTCTCCCATATCCAAGAGTACCGCGCCCCATGGATCGACTACAAGCGAATGACCCCAGGTTTGCCGTTCCCTGCCGCCAGCCACGGCACGATGGGTTCCGGTCTGGGCAGGGGCCAGAACATAGCAGCCGGTCTCGATCGCCCGGGCGCGCAACAGAACCTCCCAATGCGCCTCGCCTGTGGGCCGGGTGAAGGCGGACGGGATCGACAGGATCTGAGCCCCGGCACGCGCAAGACTGTGGTATAGCGGGGGGAAACGCAGATCATAGCAAATCGTCATCCCCAATTGCGTAGCATCCGGCGTGCGGGCAAGCACTGCCCGCGTTCCGGGGAGGTATCCGTCGGACTCGCGGTACACCTCGGTGCTGTGTAAATCGACATCGAACATATGGATCTTGTCATAGCGGGCCAGAATACTACCGTCCGGTCCCAACAGGATGGAGCGATTGGCAAAGCGCTTTTCGCTGGTCTTTAGCGCAAGCGAACCGATCAGAAGCGTAATCCCGAGCTCAGCCGCGAGCTGCTGCAAGCCTGCAAGCGTTTCGTCGCGATGCTCGGGCTCCAGAACCTGCTCCTGACGGGCGCGAGACAGCGAGACGCAATTTGTAACCTCGGGCGTAGCGACAAACGTCGCACTGTCCTTGGCCGCGGCGCGGATCAACTCTGAAGTCTGGGTGAGATTCTCGGCCGGATCATCCGTCGAGGACAGCTGGATCAGGCCGACCCGCATGTTATTCCGCCAAAAGCGCGTCCAGCTTGCCGGCGCGCTCAAGCGCGTTCATATCGTCGAAACCGCCTATGTGCTGATCTCCGATAAAGATCTGTGGCACGGTCCGGCCGCCGTTCGAACGTTGTGTCATCTCGGTCCGTTTTGAACTGTCCAGCATTACGTTGAACTCTGAAAAACTGACGCCCTTGGATTCTAGCAGGCGTTTGGCAGCAACACAGTAGCCGCAGATCGGTGTGGTATAAAGCTCGACAGGTTTCATATGTGTCTCCGTGGGGTGCAGGAGCGTTATATAGGGTCGAACCCGTCTCGCGCAACGCGTGCAATCACCAGCACATGTATCCGCGCGGCACCCGCGTCCCGGCACGCCTTTGCGCAAGCTGAAAGTGTTGCGCCCGTTGTCATGACATCGTCCAGCAGCAGGATGGTGCGTCCGGCAACCCTGGCGCGGTGGCGGGGCGTGACCGTGATCGAACCCGCAAGCAGCTCGTGCCGTTGTGTGCGTGTCTTTCCCCGCAAACTGTCGGTGGCGCGATGACGGGTCAGAAGGTCGGGCACCACCCGGGCTTGCTGGCGGAATTGTGGTCGCCGCGCCAGTTCGGCGGTCTGGTTTGCGCGCCGTTTAACCAAGCGCACCCAGTGCAGCGGGACAGGCGCAATGATATCCGCGCCCGACATCACGTCTTGCCCGGCACGGGCCATCCAGCGGGCCAAAACCGCGGTCAGATCCAGCCGGTCGCGGTGTTTGAAGCGTAGAATGATGTCTTTTGCGGTACCTTGATACAGCACCGCAGCGCGGCCCTTGTCCCATCCGGGCGGATGAGAGGTGCAGCTTTCGCACACTGCGGTCTGACCAGGGGCAGCTGTCGGTACCGGGACCCCGCAACAGTCACAGACCGGCCCACTGATAAATGCGGTATCGGACCAGCAATCAGGACAAAGCCCATGTGCGGCATCCGTGGGCAGCCGGCAGCCCGCGCATTCGGGCGGATAGACCATGTCAATGACCCGGTTGAGTGCGTTCATAGCTTTCCTTTCACGCGCCTACCGCCTAGATCGCGGTATGAGAGGAGGATCGAATGTCCAACCCGCCGAAACTAACCGATCGTCGGGCCTTGGCCCTGCATCGGGCGCGCGCCCATGCTGCGCCGGTGACATTCCTTCAGGCAGAGGCGGCTGCACAGGTTTCAGAAAGACTGATCGAGGTTAACAAGTCGTTCACATCGGCCGCTGTGGTCGGACCGATGGCAGGGTTCTGGCAGAACGCACTCGCGGACTTGGCCGATTTCAGCGCCATCGATGACAATGAAACAATCGATCTTCAGCCTGCCAGTTTGGACTTGCTTGTGCACGCACTGGCGCTTCACTGGGCGGACGATCCGGTCGGCCAGCTTGTCCAGATGCGGCGCGCCCTGAGACCCGATGGGCTGATGATTGCAATTCTGTTCGGTGACCTGACGCTGCATGAATTGCGCAGTTCCCTTGCCAGTGCCGAGGTGGCACTGCGTGGCGGCCTGTCGTCCCGTGTCGCCCCTATGGGCGAATTGCGTGATCTGGGTGGTCTGCTGCAGCGGGCCGGGTTCGCGCTGCCGGTTGCTGACCGAAGCCGCACGACCGTGTCCTATGCCGATATGTTCGCTCTGATCCGGGACCTGCGCGCTATGGGTGAAACAAATGCGCTTCACAGCAGGGATCGCCGTGTCGTGTCCCGCGAACTCTTCTCCCGTGCCGCACAAGTGTATGCGCGGTCCTTTCCCGCGGACGGCAACCGGATCTCGGCAACGTTTGATCTCGTGTATCTGACCGGCTGGGCACCGGCCGCAGATCAACCGCGACCGCTGCGCCCCGGTTCCGCCACCACACGGCTGGCTGACGCATTGGGTACAACCGAATTGCGCAGCGGAGACGCGACAGTTCGCCCGGGCAAAGGCAATTGACCTCGGAACCAAGGGGCTTATCTGCCGTAGATCATTTGACCGGTGGGGCCTATCATGTATGACGCGCAGATGAATTCTACGATGCCAGCCGACGAGACGCGCCAGCGCATGTGTCCCATACATCCGGGTGAAGGTCGGCTGACACATGCGAATGCCGATCATCCAGCGGTTGCCAAGGCCAAGATCGGAGTGGTCCTGTCGAACCTTGGAACGCCGGACAATCATGACTATTGGTCGATGCGCCGCTATCTGAACGAATTTCTGTCGGACCGCCGCGTGATCGATTACTCACCCTGGCTGTGGCAGCCTTTGCTGCAACTTATTATTCTCACCAAACGTCCCTTCTCCTCCGGAGAGGCCTATCGCGGGATCTGGAACACCAAGGATGATGAAAGCCCCCTGCTGACCACGACACGGAACCAGGCGCATAAAGTGGCCCAGGCGGTACAGGCCCAGTACGGCGACGATGTGATCGTGGATTTCTGCATGCGGTACGGCAACCCTTCAACCAAGGACGTCATCCAACGGCTGAAAGATCAGGGGTGTGAGAAGATTGTCTTCTTCCCCTTGTATCCGCAGTACTCGGCGCCGACGACTGCCACCGCTTGCGATCAGGCGTTCCGGGTGCTGATGCAGATGAACTGGCAGCCCTCCATACGAACGGTCGGGGCCTATTACGACAATCCTCTCTACATCGAAGCGCTGGCTCAATCTGTCGAGCGGACCTATGCCAAGCTCGCGACACGCCCCGATATCCTTGTCACATCGTATCACGGTGTGCCGCAACGTTACCTGATGGAGGGCGATCCGTATCACTGCCAGTGCCAGAAAACCACGCGGTTGCTGAAGGAACGTTTGGGGTGGACCGACACCGATATCATCACGACGTTTCAGTCAAAGTTCGGCCCTGAGGAATGGCTTCAGCCCTATACCGTGGAAGAGGTCGCCCGGCTTGCGCAGGACGGCAAAAAGCGTATCGCCATCATGGCGCCAGCCTTCAGTTCCGATTGTGTCGAAACACTGGAAGAGATTAACGAGGAAATAAAAGAAAGTTTCGAAGAGGCAGGAGGCGAAGAATTCACCTATATCGACTGCCTGAACGATGATGCGGCGCATATCGACATGATGGTGTCGATCATCGGCCGGGAACTGTCCGGCTGGATCTGACGCCGACCAACCTGAGGCCCACCCGATGTCCGGGCGCTGTTACCCGACAATACCGACGTTTAGTTCGCCAGTGTCAGGTGCTTGCGGCTGTAGGGCACACTACTGATCGGGTTTCCAACATAGCGTTCCCGCCCCACACGGATCATGATCTGGCCATCGGCCATCATCTTCACGAACTCGCCTTGAACCGATATGTAACTCGACGTGACGATCGTTTGTAACATTGTAAATTCTCCCAACCCTAGTCACGCTCTGACGGCGTATACGTCATAATGCGACAAGATTTCCCAAATAAACAAGCAAATAAGATAGCAAAATATTGTTATTTTTTGGTTACTCCGCACTTAAGCCCTTGAAAAAACTGATTTCCGTTGAAATTCTGAGTCACTATTATTCGAGCGGCGGTTACATTCAGATGTCTGAATGATGTAAAAAATGGCATTCACGCCGAAGTGTTGCGGTTTAGGAGTGCAATTCCCCGGCGCTGCTCGAATTAGAACCTCCGAACGCAGTGGGCTATAGCCAGTCGCGCAGGATCGGGACCAGCGGCAGATCGGCGGGCGGCATCGGATGGTCGCGCAATTGATTCGGTTTCACCCACTTTAGCGCCTGCCCTTCGCGCGGCTGCGGCGTGCCGGACCACTTTCGGCAGGCAAACAGGGGCATCAACAAATGGAAGGTCTCGTAGGAGTATGAGGCGAAGGTAAGTGGCGCGAGGCAGCTTTCCCATGTGTCGATGCCCAACTCCTCGTGAAGCTCCCGGATCAACGCCACCTCGGGTGTTTCTCCCGGTTCGACCTTGCCGCCCGGAAACTCCCACAGGCCGCCCATCGACTTGTGACTGGGACGCTGCGCAAGAAGTACCCGGCCGTCCGCGTCAACGAGCGCGACTGCTGAAACAAGAAGGACAGCGGTCATGACCGGTAGTCTGCGTTGATCGTTATGTACTGATGCGTCAGGTCGCATGTCCAAATGCGGGCCTGTCCCGCGCCCATCCCCAGGTCGACGGTCACGTCAATCTCGGAACGCGTCATGTACGCGGCACCTGCGGCTTCGGTATAGTCAGGGGCGACCCAGCCGTCACGCGCCACGACGATGTCACCGAACCGAATGGCAATGCGGTCGCGGTCAGCAGGCTCCCCGGCCTTGCCGATCGCCATTACGATCCGACCCCAGTTTGGGTCCTCACCCGCGAGAGCCGTTTTGACCAGCGGAGAGTTTCCAATTGCCTTTGCAACGGTTTTGGCGGACGCGTCACTGACCGCACCATTTACCGTCACGCTGACGAACTTGCTGGCGCCTTCGCCGTCTCGCACGATCTGATGCGCCAGCGACTGCATGACCCCAAGAAGCGCGGATCTGAACGCAGGCAGTTCACGGTGGTCTTCGCTTAACTCAGGTCCGGAGCGGCCGGTCGCGATCAGCATGACCGTGTCGGAGGTTGACGTATCGCTATCGACCGTGATCGCGTTAAAGCTGCGGTCGGTGGTGTCGGCAAGCAGGGACTGAAGGAGCGGTTGCGGTATGTTCGCATCGGTGAAGATGTAGCCCAGCATGGTGCCCATATCCGGTTCGATCATGCCAGACCCTTTGGCAAAACCGGATATGCGAACAGTGTCGCCTGCCAGACGAACATCTGCGCCCGAACCTTTGGGAAACGTGTCGGTTGTCATGATCGCCTTGGCGGCGGCGGCGGCACCGTCAGGCTCCAGACCGGCGTTGAGCCCGGTCAGCGCCGCGGTTATCCGACCCGCCGGCAAGGGCTCACCGATCACACCGGTCGATGCCATGTACACATGGTGCAGCGGCACTCCGGTGACATCCGCAACAGCCCCAGCAATGGTTTCCACATCCTGCCGACCGGACCGCCCGGTAAAGGCGTTGGCGTTTCCCGAATTGACCAGAATCGCAAATCCGCTGGCAGCTTCGGGTTTTTTTTCAAGGCATTCCTGACACCAGAGCACCGGGGCTGCCCGGGTGGCTGAGCGGGTAAACACGCCGGCAATGGTGCTGTTCGCCGCGATCTTGGCAAGCATGACATCATTCCGCCCCGCGTATTTTACGCCGGCAGCCGCGCTGGCGAAACGAACACCTGCTATCGGCGCAAGATCAGGAAACCCCTCGCGAGGGGCGAGGGGCGAGACGGGCATTGGTCCGGCCACTTTCGGTCAGTCCTGAAGCAGTTCGTCGTTGCGCAGTGCGTCGGGGGGAATGTCGTCCAGCAAGATTTCCACGCCCGCCGCTTCGCGCAGGCCGGTTATCTTGTCGGCAACCGCGGTCTGGCTCAGCTCGTTGATCAGTTGACCCCGGACGGCCTCCAGCTCAGGTAGCGGCTTCTCGCGGGTTTCGTTGAGCTTTATGACGTGCCAGCCAAATTCGGTTTTGATGGGTGCCGAGATATTTCCCGCCTCAAGTTCCTTCACGGCCGCGTCGAACTCGGGGACCATCGCGCCTGAGCCGAACCAGCCCAGATCACCGCCGTTCGGGCCCGACGGTCCTGTGGAACGATCGGCCGCAAGCTCTGCAAAGTCAGCACCGCCTTCCAACTCGGCGATCACCTCCTGCGCCTCCTCCTCGGTTTCCACAAGGATGTGAGCGGCCGAATACTCCGTTTCGGGTTCCTGATCACCAAACGCCTGATCATATGCGGCCTGTACCTCCTCGTCGCTGAAGCCTTCCGCAAGGAAACTGCTGATGACGCTTGAGGCCAGCATCGCGTTGCGCTCATTTTCCAGGCGCAGCCGAAGCGAAGTGGGAATGTCTGCCTCGTCCAGTTCAGTGCTGAGCAGATACTGGTCGACCAGCTGATCGACGATACCGGTCAGAAGCACGTCATCGGGTAACCCGGCATATTGCTCGGGCAAGGCGCGGCGGACCACCAACACGTGACCCATGGTGAATTCCTCGTCGCCGATCCGCGCGACCACGGTGTCCGCGGTAACCTCGGTCTCGGACACAGTTTCGGTCGGCTCACTCGCCGCCTCCTGCGCCCGAAGCTCCGCTGCAAATGTGATCGCGGCGGCGATGAGCACGCCGATAGCAAGGGTGGATTTCATGGAAGTCTCTCTGCTCAGGCGCGCACTTGCGCGGCGGTTGTCTGGCCCCGGCTGGGGGGTGAAGTTGACAGGTCAGCGCGCGCCGCTTACATGAGCCTCGACCTCGTGAATAAAGGCGCGCGCGGGTCTGCCCCGTTCATGTAGACTCAACGCACTGGACGAACAAGGCCAGTCGCGATGCAGTGATACGGAACGGGCCCGGCAAGCGTCGCGGCCCAAGAAACAGGAACGTAACGTCGATGCTCGGCCTCGGGACTATCAAAAAGGCGGTGCTCGGCACCCCGAACGACCGCAAAATCAAGTCAGTCCGCACATTGGTGACCAAGATTAACGCGCTGGAAGGCCAGTTTCAGGCCCTCAGCGACGCGCAGATTTTGGCCAAAACCCAGGAGTTCAAAGACCGCCTTGGCGGTGGCGAAAGCCTGGACGATCTACTGCCCGAGGCCTTTGCCAATGCTCGCGAAGCTGCATTCCGCGCGCTCGGCCTGCGGCCTTATGATGTGCAGCTGATGGGCGGCATTTTCCTGCACCAGGGCAATATCTCCGAAATGAAAACCGGAGAGGGAAAGACCCTGATGGCCACGCTGCCGGTGTATCTGAACGCCTTGACAGGGCGGGGTGTCCATGTGGTCACCGTAAACGACTACTTGGCCAGCCGTGACGCCGAATGGATGCGGAAGGTGTACTCCGCATTGGGCATTTCCTGTGGCACGGTTATTCCGAACATGGAGAACGAGGCCAAAATCGCCGCCTACCGTTGCGATGTGGTCTACGGCACGAACAACGAGTTCGGCTTCGACTACTTGCGCGATAACATGAAGACCGAGGTCGCCGATCTGTTCCAGCGCGATCACTATTTCGCGATCGTCGACGAGGTCGACAGTATTCTGATCGACGAAGCACGCACGCCATTGATTATTTCCGGCCCGACCGAGGATCGGACCGAGCTTTATGTGTCGATTGACAAGTTCATTCCGGAACTAACCGAAGAGCATTTCGAACTGGACGAAAAGACACGCCAGACCACACTGACCGACGCGGGCAACGAACATGTCGAGCAACGGCTGCATGCCGCAGGTTTGCTCGACCCCGAAGCATCGCTCTATGACCCGGAAAGCACCTCGCTGGTGCATCACGTGACCCAGGGCCTTCGGGCCCACAAGCTCTTTACCCGCGACAAGGACTACATCGTCCGCCAGGACGAGGTCATGCTGATCGACGAGTTTACCGGGCGCATGATGACCGGACGCCGTTTGTCCGATGGTCTGCATCAGGCGCTTGAAGCTAAGGAAGGCGTCAGCATCAAGCCCGAGAATGTCACGATGGCAAGCGTCACATTCCAGAACTACTTCCGGCTGTATGAGAAGCTGGGCGGCATGACCGGAACGGCGCAGACCGAAGCGGAAGAGTTCCAGACGATCTATGGTCTTGGTGTGGTTGAGGTCCCCACCAACAAGCCCATCGCGCGTGAGGATATGGATGACCGCGTCTACCGTTCACAGCGCGAGAAGTACGAGGCTGTCATCGAGCGTGTGCAAAAGGCGTACGAAAAAGGTCAACCGACCCTGGTGGGCACGATTTCGATTGAGAAGTCGGAACTCATTTCAGGTATGCTGAAAAAGGCTGATGTCCCGCACAAGGTGCTTAACGCGCGTTTCCACGAGCAGGAGGCCGAGATCATCGCACAGGCCGGTGTCCCTGGTGCGATCACAATCGCGACCAATATGGCGGGCCGCGGGACTGACATTCAACTGGGCGGCAACATGGAAGCCGAGATCCAGAAACAGATCACAACCGCTGGCGAAGACGCGGACCCGGTTGCAATCCGTGCCCGGGTAGAAGCGCAGATCGCCGAAGCCAAGGAAAAGGCGCTTGCGGCTGGCGGGCTGTTTGTGCTGGCAACCGAGCGGCACGAAAGCCGCCGTATCGACAACCAGCTTCGCGGACGCTCGGGGCGTCAGGGGGATCCCGGCAAGACATTGTTCTATGTCAGCCTCGAAGACGATTTGATGCGTATCTTCGGGTCGGACCGCCTCGACAGCATGCTCAAGCGTCTGGGGATGGAAGAAGGCGAAGCGATTGTTCATCCGTGGATCAACAAGGCACTCGAAAAGGCGCAAAAGAAAGTCGAGGCGCGAAACTTCGACATTCGCAAGAATTTGCTGAAGTTCGATGATGTCATGAACGATCAGCGCAAAACCATCTTTGAGCAACGGCGCGAGATCATGGAGGACAGCGATCTGTCCGAAGTGACCAAGGACATGAGGGACCAGGTCATTGAGGACCTGGTCGCCAAACACATACCTGCCAAGGCCTATGCGGATCAGTGGAGCACCGAGGCACTCTATGCCGAGGTGTTGCGGATCCTCAACCTGGATCTTCCGATCATGGCCTGGGGTGAGGAGGAAGGTGTAGACGACGAGGATTTCCGCGAGCGCCTGATCTCCGAAGCCGATAAACTGATGGCCAAGAAGGCTGCGCAGTATTCACCCGAGATGATGCGCAAGGTCGAAAAGCAGTTGCTGTTGCAGACCATCGACACGAACTGGCGTGAACACCTGATGACGCTTGAGCATCTGCGGTCCGTTGTCGGGTTCCGCGGATATGCGCAGCGGGACCCGCTGAACGAATACAAGACAGAAGGATTTACTCTGTTCGAGAACCTTCTTGACAGGTTGCGTGTCGATGTGACCTCGCAGCTGTCGCATATCAAGCTAATCACCGAAGAGGAGCAGCGCGCGCTCATCGCGCAATTCCAGGCACAACAAGCTGCACAGGCAGCGCAAGCCACTGCCGCCGCCACGGCGGGGTCAGCAGCGCTTCAAACGGAGGTGGATGCCGGTGTCGCCACCGAGGAACTACCGGCGGAATGGGCAAAAACCGGGCGAAACGAGCCATGCCCCTGCGGGTCCGGCTTGAAATTCAAACACTGTCACGGCCGCGCCTAAATTTTAGCCGACCCTATGTCGGCACTATCTTCCGCCCTGGGGTCCATAGCCTGGACCGTTCACCTTCTGTTAAGGTAATCTTTGCCGGACTCTCGGGATTGTGTCGTTTATTCATAGTGACCAGGGCCTCTGCAAATGAGCATTTTTTGGGCAAACCCATTCAAAGAACTGCATTTTTTAGGACGGCGGAAACCTGCTCATCGCATAATTAGTTGTTTTTTAACGTATCATACTGCCTAACTATAAAGGAGATTGTGGCGACAAGGACTTATTGATGCCGCAGTAGTGAACTACACACTATCGTACCAGAGTGCGTCTGGAAGTGAGTGAGAGTGTGGTTCAAACAACGCAATGTGTGAAGTTACCCGCGCAAACCGTTGTCAGTAAACAGTAAAATTGTGATAAAGAACCAAGCAAGGCGTGTTTGGAGGCCTGAGTTGTGAAGTTAGACGACCGGTTTATGACGATTCTCACCGCGATGCTTGTCATTGTGGGTGTCGGCGCCGTCCTTCAACGGGGGGAGAACGGCTCCTCTCTACTCGGCAGTGGCGGGTCTTTCCAATCCAATCCAGACACCTTTGCGCTGCGCGCCGGTCGGGTTCAGTCCCTGGACGTCTTGCTGAACGATCAAAATGTCGATCGGGTTTCGGCTGATGACCTGACTATTGTAAAGGCGCCAAGTTGTGGTGTGGCGCAGGTTGTTGGCGGCGCGATCCAGTATTCCGAAAGCCAGTCCTGCCTCGGTGAAGTGGCCATGGCCTATTGTGTGCCATGGGACGGATCATGCCGCAGCACGGATGTGACGCTCGATATCGTGCGGGTGAACCCGGACAATACTGTTGTGAGCTCCAGCAGCGGCCCGGCCGTTGTAGATGTCGTTGCACAAGGTGCGGCACCACAGGACACGACACAGGTCGTTTTGGCGCAGCCACGTCGCCTCAAGCTGCCAGCAACAGCAGAAGTCATCACGCCAAGCGAAGCGACAGCCGACGTGCGCGCGATCGCACGTGAGGCCGGTCCGAGCACTGTTGTCGCATCCGACACAGCTGAGGCCGCCGTATCCGTTTCGACCGCATCGGCGCGGAGTGGATCCGTAGGTGTCGTTGGCGCCACCATGGACGCACCGCAGGTCGCTGAAGAAAGCTCCGGGATTCAAATAGCATCCATTTCGGCGCCCGAGGGGGTCAAGCCTAAGTTTATTCGCCCGAATTCAGCCCCCTTGATGACCCAGTTGGGGGACACGCCGCCGCGATCGGAGGTGGCATTTGAGCCGCCGTCCCGACCGGATGCCGCACCTGTGGTTGTGATGGAGAGCCTTGATCCGTTGCCCAACCAGGCCCAGGCGGATGCCGACGGCCAGGCATTGCCGGATCCGACCGATCTGGACCAGGTCGTCGTCGCAGAAACAGCTCCGGCCCCCGCTACATTGCCGGTCTCGACGCCGCAGGCACCGACGAACACCGCCGGTGGCTCCAATGGAGTTGCGCCAGCAACACTCCCGGCCAAAGACGTTGTTGTCGCAGCCGAGGACGCGCCAGCGACGCAGGAAGTGCCGGCGACGCTAAACGCGGAGGCGGTTATTGAAACACCCACCCCTGCCCCGGTTGTCGCAGAACTTCCCCTTGCAGTGACGCCGCGGCCTGCGACGGCGCCAGAAGACGAGCCTGAGCAGGATCAGGTTGAGTTGGCTTTGGCGCTTCCGCAATCCGAGCCTGTGCCGGTTGCTCCCAAGCCTGTTGTGGTCGAACCCGAGGCCGTCGAAGCGGCGCCTGAAGCTCAAGTAAACGAACCGGCGCCGGTCGTGGCCCCTGTGGTCGAAGCGTCTCCCGACTCCTCTGGCGTGCTTGCCAGCCTGGCCCGCAGCAATACCGTGTTTGGCGCAACCGTGTCGGCCGCCAAGGCGCTGTTTGCTCCAACAGATCCGCGCGGGACCGTAAACCACACACCTTCGGGGACTTCTGCCCCGCGTCCCAGGGAGCTTACGGACGTTACTGAGCTGGGCGCCGCCAGCCTTCAAAACCGCGATTCCATAGCGACGCTGAGCATTGGCGCAGGAACCCGGCAAGTCCGTCCCGCATCCTCTCAGTCGCCGCGTCCAGTGGTTGTTGCCTCTCTCAATCCGGACGGCGAAACATTCCTACCCGGCAGCGAAGCGCCCGCACCCGGTCGCGTCGTCGCAGCACTTGCCCCCGAACCATCGGATGAGCCCGTGTCGACCGCGACACTGGATATCCCAGACTACACAAGCCAGAATTCGATTACAGCTGCCCAATGCGACATCGATCTTGCGCTGCAGGTAAAAGTAGGCGCCGAGATGGTTGCGTCGCTGTCGTCCTACTGCCGACCCGAAGAGACCTTTATCGTCGAACACGCTGGGCTGCACTTTTCGGCGGAAACAGATGAAGACGGCGTTGCCAACTTTGTGGTGCCGGCACTGATGACCAATGCGACCGTACGCGTTACATTCCCGGACGGCAAAACAGCCGTGGATCGCGCTGTCGTCGAAGGCATGTCCAACATGACCCGCGTCGCCATGGTCTGGACGGCCGAGAACGACTTCAACCTGCATGCGCGCGAGTTGAATGTAGGTTCTGGAGCAGCCACAGAAATTTGGTCCGGCAACGCTAGCACATATCGCCTGGCACGGCGCACAGGGAACGGATACCTGACCATGCTTGGTCCGCTGTCTGGGCCCGGCGTCAAGGCGGAAGTCTACACACTTTTCGAGACACCGCGCACCAAAACCGATGTGATCGAATTCGATGTACGCCTGGGCGAGACCGGGTCATGTGTTGGCGCGCCGGTCGTGCGCGTTCTGCGTTCGGAACTGGCCGAGATTGTCCGCAACACCGACATTCGTCTTGATCTGGCCGGATGCACTCCCAATGAGCCGATCAATGTAGGATTTGGTTTACGAGATATCGCTATAGCTAACTCCCAATGATTCCTTTCGCGGCGCCGCCTCTGGGCTTGGCGCGGCGACAAAGAAGAATGGGGTTGCTATGTGGGCTAGCACGCTCAAACGGTACGCAGCGGTGGTGCTTTTCAGTTTCGCCGCAACCGCTCAGGCCGACCAGGTGGTGCTTGAGTCTTTCGACCAGTCGATTCGCCTAGATGGTGTGTTAGAGAGCTTCGACGGAGAGTCCTTTACTGTTCGCACCGCGGTAGGCCCCGTTACCGTGAGGGCCGCCGATGTCCGTTGCACCGGAGAGAGTTGCCCGCGTGTGGCACCCGACCGGACCGACTTCATGATTTCAGGCTCGCGCAATCTGGCGTCAACGCTGATGCCGTCTCTGGTTGAGGCCTTCAGCTTTGAACTCGATGCCGATCTGACCCTTGGTGCTGGCGCCGAAAACGCAGATGCGCGCATGACGCTGGAAACCTACGATGGCGATACTCTGGCAGACATCTTGTTCGTCATGGCCGGTTCATCCCAGGGGTTGCGAGACTTGGCAGATGGATCGGCCAGTATGGCCTTGACCACGCGCCCGTTGCGCCCCGAGGAGCGTGTGGCGGTGACCCGCACCTCGGGGAACGGCGTTCCGAGTGCGGCGCTGGAAACCGTCTTGGCATTGGACGGACTTTTGATCGTGACCGCGCAAAGCAATCCGGTTCGTTCGTTATCGGAAGCCCGGATTGCCGATGTTTTCGCGGGCCGGATCCGCAACTGGTCGGAACTTGGCGGTCCGGATCTGCCAATCACCCTTTATGCCCGACCGCCCACCAGCGGAACCGGGTCGGTCTTTGCTGAGCTGGTTTTGCGGCCGACACGCGCGGTCCTTGATCCCTCGGCTGTTGTCCTGGACAGCGATGCTGAAGTGTCGGACGCCGTGGCCCGCGATCCGTCGGCGATCGGCTTTACCAGCTATTCGAACGAGCGGGCCGCACGCTCACTCGCTATTCGTGGTGTGTGCGGCATCCAAACCCCGGCGACGGCATTTACGATCAAGACCGAAGAGTACCCGTTGACCCGGCGGCTGTTCCTTTACCGCAGGGATCGCCCGCTTCCCCAACCAGCCGAGGAATTTCTTGGTTTTGTTGGAAGTGAGACGGCACAAAACATCATTGCCCGTACCGGATTTGTAGATCAGGGTGTTTCCGCCCTTACGGTCAACAATATGGGACTACGGTTCGTAGCCAGCCTGCTGCCTTCGGAAACAGAGGCCGAGTTATCCGAATTGCGGGGCATGATGCAGGACCTTATTTCCGCCGAACGCCTGTCCATTACCTTGCGTTTCGACCAAGGTTCCAGCGATCTGGACACACGCGCAAAACGCGATGTTGAGCGTCTGGCGGAAATGATCCGCAGTGGTCGTATGCGCAACAAAGAACTGCTTCTGATCGGGTTTACCGATTCCGTTGGTCGCGCGGATATCAATGCGCAGCTCAGCCAGTCGCGTGCCGACCAGGCACTCGAAGCGCTGAGGGACATCCTGCCGCAGCAGCTCATGGAAGACACGGCCGTTCTCACACTGGGATATGGCGAGATGTCGCCGCTGGGCTGCAATGAAACCGCGAACGGCCGCCGGATCAACCGTCGTGTTGAGGTATGGACGCGGGATGTCGTTCGGTAGGTGGTGGTCGCCCGAGGACTCACGCGAACCTTAGGATTTGATCTGCGAGATCTGAAACCTACAGACTGCGTACTGCGGAAAAGCACATCCGGCGTTGCCAACTCCGGTGGGATCGCAGAACGACCACGGTCCGCAGTGCAATACCTTCTAGGCCCGCCATCATTCCGTCCCGGATACGTCCATCGCGCCATCGCGTGTAGCACAACATGTACAGCGTCTTTAGGGACCATTGGACAATGGAGCATTGCGCCACCGTACGCCACCGCGATTAGTGACGTATATCCTGCTCGCTACACATCTGTCATCAGTGCAAGGTCTCCCGTGAAACCGCATGAAACAGGGCTCACGGTCTGCCACAATCGCATCGCGCACCCCGAGAAGATCAGATATCCCCCCCCTTTTTACTCTCAGACAACGAAACACCTGGCTTGCCAGAAACCAATGAACCCCGACCCCAGCGATGTGGTTGCACAAGAGCTAACGTATATTGGTAAGCTGCCAGATGCTCTGCAGTCTGTCGCGCAAGATGGGGTGTCGGAAACCTTTCTGCTCACTCGCGGACCTACAAATTAGTCCCCGACGCAACAGCGGCGCTCTAGAAGCTTTGGAATCAGATGTCACCTAACTTTTTGAATTCTTTGGCGTCAGATACCATAAAGCAAGCGAGCCCGGGGTGAAAAGCTTGTCTTATGAACTTCCTTGTCTGCATGCGAAGAGGGGGCCACTGCTGACCACTTCATTTATGGCGGGCAGTGGCGGTGTGTAGATCGTGACGTGCTTCGTCGTAGCGGACCGTTCTAAAGTGTAATCCTACATCGTCTTCTGATGCGGCCTGAAGGGATACCAGATATTGCAGTCTCGGATGACACGCACAGGATTTAACGAGGACGGCAGGAAGAAAAACTGGCGTAGACACTTCCAACGACAAGCTCGATTTCTACCGATTGAGTAATAGGACCCTCGGGCAGTTTCCCAACACGAATGCCGGTTTCCCGAGTCTGCGGCGTTGGATTGGACCGGACCTGCCCGCCGGGATGGTTTCCGACCCTATAGGCGTGTACCACGGCACGGTCGAGGCGGTGGCAGTAGACCAAAACAGGCCGGGCGGATGCGCATGTCCCCGCACAAATGGGTGCGGCACACGAGTTCGGGCCAGCCATGCAGTTTGCCAAGGACCGTCCTGTTCTCAGAGAACTAAAGGCTTCGCGTGCGGCACTGATCAAAGACAAGCTGCGTTTTCAAAACCAGTTGAATCCGTCCAACTGCTGCAGGAGGTGCGAGATCACGGTGGCACCGCAGGCATGCCCGGTTGGGGGCATCCGCGAGCCGATCTGAAAATGGCTCTCCGCTGTATCAGGCAAACGACACGGGCCTTGGCGGTACCGACAGAATTCTCGGAAACACCCATCATCCAGCGGCGTTGGTTTGTTTTGGCAATCCAGAGGGAATGCGGCGCCTGCGGGTCAGTATAGAGCTTGCGACACCTACAGCAGCCCCATCGACCGAAAGCTGGAATCGCTGTCTTTGCCAACAATAATGTGGTCATGCAGCGTGATCCCAAGCGCATCCGCCGCGTCGGCGACACGATGTGTCATTGTGATATCGGCGCTGCTGGGTTCCGGATCCCCCGAGGGATGGTTGTGAACCAAAATGATGGCGGAGGCGCCAAGTTCGAGCGCGCGTTTCACCACTTCCCTGGGGTAGACCGGCACATGGTCGACCGTGCCTTTGGCCTGCGGCTCATCGGCAACCAGTACGTTCTTGCGGTCAAGATAGAGCACGCGAAACTCCTCGGTATCGCGATGAGCCATGGCCGTCTTGCAATAGGTTAGCAACGCATCCCAGGAACTTAACACTTCCCGACCGACAATCTTGGCCTGTGCAAGGCGATGAGCAGCGGCCTCGACAATCTTCAGCTCTGTTATGACGGCAGCGCCGACACCCGAAACCTCCCCCAGGCGACTGCGCGGGGCAGAAATCGTGTGGTTGAAATCACCGAATGTCGCCAGCAGTCGTTTTGCCAGTGGCTTAACGTCCTTGCGCGGGATGGCGCGGAACAGGACCAACTCCAGAAGCTCGTAGTCCGCGACCGACGCGGGCCCCGCACGCTCAAACCGCGCCCGCAGACGTTTGCGGTGGTCTGAACTATCAGATTTTCGCTCTACCTTGCCGGGCGTTGCCGCCACGGCTGGTCCAGCAATAGGCAGGAGCGGAGCCTCCTCAAAACTGTTCTGTACGAATGGATCACTCATCAACCGATCAAGGCACAGCTATGGTTAATCCTTCGCTAAAGCAGATCACCGAAAACCAGGTTCAGCCGCTTGCCCAGGTCGGATGAAAGCGTCCGGCAGGAGAGAGTGTAAAAATCTCGCACCCCTGAGCGGTAACACCAACGGAGTGCTCAAATTGAGCGGACAATGATTTGTCCTTGGTGACGGCGGTCCAGTCATCTGCGAGCACCTTGGTTTCGGGCCGGCCCAAGTTGATCATGGGCTCAATTGTAAAGAACATCCCCTCTTCAAGTCTCGGCCCGGTACCCGGTCGGCCATAGTGTAGCACGTTGGGTGCTGAGTGAAAAACACGGCCCAGCCCATGACCACAGAAGTCCCGCACGACGGAGGTACGCTGCGACTCAGCATAGCTTTGAATCGCGTGACCGATATCGCCAAAGGTGTTGCCCGGTTTGACAGCGGCAATCCCGCGCATCAGCGCTTCATGCGTGATGTCGATCAGCCGTTCGGCCTTGCGTTGCAACTTGCCGGCGACATACATGCGGCTGGTATCCCCGTACCAGCCATCCAGAACCACCGTCACGTCGATGTTCAGAATGTCGCCATCGCGCAATTTCTTATCCGACGGGATCCCGTGGCACACCACGTGGTTGATAGAGATACAGCTGGCGTGTTTGTAGCCCTTGTAACCGACGGTGGCCGACACCGCGCCCGCGTCCTCAACCCGCTCGTGGATCAGCCGGTTGAGCGTTGCGGTCTCAACGCCAGGCACCACATATTGGGCAATGTCATCCAGAATCGTCGCAGCCAGCCGGCCTGCCCGCGCCATGCCGGGGTAGTGCGCAGCATCGTGAATCCGGATACCATCCTGATTCAGGCGACCAAAACTCATGCCTTCCAAAACAGTGCTCCTGACCGTTCGGGGCGCGCCCCGGTGCTCTGGGGCAATGTGGGCCGGTTCACTCTCGGTTTCAACCCGTCAACGCCACCGGACATGGCCGACCAAGCCAAATTCCCTTTGAGTCAATCCGAGTGTCATAGCACAGCATTTCCACTCCGGCATCCTTGGCCGCACGCGCTGCGGTGGCGTATTGGGGGTCAAGGTCGGCGGCGAACCTGAGTGCGGTGCAATCGGTGCGTTGAATCAGGTAAAGCATGATGGCGCGATGCCCCTGCGCCACCATCAGCGACAGATCCGCCAGATGTTTCGCGCCGCGGGCGGTGACACAGTCTGGAAACTCCGCCCAGGTGCCCTCGCGCCTCAAATGCACGTTCTTAACCTCAAGGTAACAATCGGGACGGCCGGGTTCTGTCAGCAGAAAGTCGACCCGGCTGGATTGCGCGTATTTCACTTCGGGGCGCACCGTCGTATAGGCCGAAACCGCACCAATATCCCCTGCCCGCAACGCCTCGCCCACGACCTTGTTCGGGACGGAGGTATCGATCCCGGCCAGATGCCCACCATCAAGCGCAATCAGGCGCCAGGAATACTTCAGCTTACGCTTGGGGTTTTGTGATGGTTCCACCCAAACGGTCGCACCTGGTGTCGAAACGCCCAGCATTGCACCGGGATTGGCACAATGCACTGTCACCTCCTGCCCGTCTTCCAGGGTGACGTCAGCCAGAAACCGTTTATACCGTCTTTGAAGAGTGGCGCGCAGCAGCGGTGTTTGGAATTCCATTCCCTCCAGCTACCTTGCCATCACATCAAGAACAAGGATTGCAATAATGCCGAACCCCACCGCCGCAATGCTCGTGATTGGGGACGAGATACTGTCTGGTCGAACGCGGGATGCGAATATGTATCACCTGGCCGGGCGACTTGCGGAATTAGGTATTGATCTGAATGAGGTCCGAGTTGTTGCGGACCATGCCGACGACATCGTAGCCGCCCTGAACGCCCTGCGGAACCGGTACGACAATGTGTTCACCAGCGGCGGTATCGGCCCTACGCATGACGATATCACCGCAGACTGTGTGGCGCGGGCCTTCGGTGTGGATATCGGGGTGCGCGAGGACGCGCGGCAGATACTCGCAACCAACTATCCCGATGGGGAGGCAGCGCTGAACCCGGCCCGGCTTCGCATGGCACGGATCCCCGACGGCGCCCGATTGATCGAGAACCCTGTGTCCAAAGCCCCCGGTTTCAGCCTTGAGAACGTCCATGTTCTTGCCGGTGTGCCAAATGTGTTCAAGGCTATGGTCGAGAGTATTTTGCCAACCCTGACAGGCGGGGCAGCCCTCATTTCCGAAAGCGTACGCATCGACCGGGGCGAAAGCGACGTTGCGGAGGCACTGGGCATGATCGATGCGCGGTATCCCCAGGTCGGTATCGGATCATATCCGTTTCAACGCGACGGGCGCTTTGGGACAAACATTGTGTTGCGCTCAGCCGACCGGACCGCGCTGGACGCGGCGGCAAATGATGTGCGGGCCTTGATCTGATCCCGCGCATCGAAAACCTGGAGGGGACCACCTATTGCTCGGGCTACTGGCAGGTGCGGGAGAACACCAAACGCTCGGGAACCACCTATCTGAAGTACATCGACCGGACCTGCAGGATGCTTGGCGGTGCGGAGCTTGTTGTCTTCTATGCGCAGGACGATGTCAGGGCGGCCTTTGAAGCCGCGGCGGCCCGCCATGGCATAGCGTTGTCCTGTCGCCGCGTCCCGATCGCCGAATTGCCAGGAACACCCTATGCCGCAGAACTCTTGGCGGGATGTCAGGCCATGGACCCGGAACCTCTGCGCGCGCTTCCCGATGCACGGCGCGAGAAGGGCCTGCGGCATTTGCGTGAGCTCAACCAATCTGGACCCGAAGCCTATCTGAGCGTGGTGGCGATCTGGGTCAGCAAGGTTTTGCTGATGGATTCACTTGCGTGTGAGCGGGACGAGCCGGGGCACAGGTTTACCTGGGTGGATGCGTCGGTTTCCCGATTTAGACACAAACGTCAGCGGTGGAATTTCATGGCCCAAAGGATGCCCAACGAGGCGATGGCGCACTATGGAAACCTGATGCGGGTGAACGGTGTTCGTCTGCCGCTGAACGCGTCATTCCTCAGCGCAACGGCGCCCATCTGGCACAAGGTCAGCGAGAGGTTCGAGGCGAAACTCAAGTGCGCGATTTCCCAGGAGTACGCCCACGATGAAGAGACCATTCTCGCATTATGCCATGCCGAAACCCCGGATCTGTTCTACACGCTTGGTGATATGCACGGATTGATCAGACGCAAACTGGCAAACATCACCGGTTCCTTGTGATGATGCACGCACAATGACCCGAGCCGGTCCGCCGTTTCAACACAGTAGACCGACACCCGCGCATGGGGCAGACGCAGTAATGCAAACGGTGAAAATTACCGTCATCCCAACCGTGAATCGGATTGTTATCAAGGCCTTGAGGCCATAAGGAATGTTTCAGGCCCAAAATTGGCCCGATGCGCTAGACCCGCGTGGTGGAATGGTAGACACAAGAGACTTAAAATCTCTGGGCAGAAATGCCGTGCCGGTTCGAGTCCGGCCGCGGGTACCAGTGAAAATCAGGCCATTGATTTCGTGGGCAAAATATCGCCTCTGCCACACGCCGTCTTGGGTGTGACGCACATTGCAACTTTGCCGCACTCACGACTTCCATGCTTGACGCCAAAAGATGGCGTCGGTTCGCACCGCATGAGTAGTTCGCATCGACAGATGGGCCGACATGCGCAAAGGCGGCACTTGCCTGCGTCTCGCTTACTCCCGCTTCGCAAACGGACACGGACACCGTTTTCCGTATGCCGCGCAGAGAGCAAGAGAAGCCACATCGAGCGCATAGACCACTCACCGATGGAAGAAGACTTCCACCCGCAGATGCCGGAAACCCCGTTGCGCACCGCCGTTCTCAACCGCAATAGCCCTCCTGGCGCACAGCTCACCTGGCCCCGAGGGACAGGGCGGTGCACGCAGTAGGCACGCGCGACCTTCCCGCAATCTGCGCGTTAAAGCCCCCGAATGGCCTCCGGGGGCTTTGGCTTCACACGAATGATACGCCGTTGTCGTTCATCGGTAGCGCGACAACGCGCAGGTCGCTGGCGGCCGCAATAGCATTGGCCAAAGCCGGTGCGGCCGGTGGTGTGCCAGGTTCGCCGACACCTGTCGGTGGCTCGGTTGATGGCACGATATGCACCTCGATCTCTCCGATATCGGTGATCCGCAGGGGTTCATAATCGGGGAAGTTGAACTGATCGACGACACCACCTGTCAGTGTGATCTTGTCCCGCATGTTGTGGCCGATGCCGTAGCCGATTCCGCCCTCCATTTGCGCCTTGATCACGTCCGGGTTCACCGCGATGCCGCAGTCTACGGCACATGTCACTTTCTCGATCTTGATGCCGTCGGTTGGATTGCCCGAGACCTCGACCACTTCTGCTACATAGGAGTTGAAGGACTTATGAACGGCGATACCCTGGCTGCGGCCGGCCGGGGCGTTCCCCCAGTTTGCCTTTTCAGCCGCAAGTTTGAGCACACCGGCCTTGCGCTGTTGATCGAGTTCATCACCGGTCAGGTAGTTCAAGCGGAACTCGACCGGGTCGATGCCCACGGCCTTGGCCGCCAAGTCCATCATGGTCTCCATGACATAGGCTGTATGCGTGTGACCCACCGCGCGCCACCAGAGCGTGCTTGTCGCCTTTTCCGTGTCAGTCAGACCGAACGCCGCGTTCGGGATCTGGTAGGGGCTGTCCGATGTCCCCTCGACCGAGCTGTGGTCGATACCGTCTTGGACGACAAACTCCTCGAACGGGGTTCCTTTCATGATGGACTGACCGGCGATGTGGTGTTCCCAACCGACGATGTTGCCAGCAGAATCGAGGCCCACGCGGACTTTGTGCCCAAAAGCCGGACGGTAGTAGCCCGAGCGCAGGTCATCCTCGCGCGACCAAACAAGGTGCACGGGGCGCGACCTGTCAGTAAGCGCGAAAGCCAGCGCCGCTTCAACCTGGTAATCCGCCTCGGGCGTCGCGCGGCGACCGAACGAGCCACCTGCGAGCACCGTTTTGATCTGGACCTTTTCAAAGGGTAGATCGAAGATCTGCGCGATCGCACCATGTGGGATCGTGGGAATTTGGCAACCGTCGTGCAACAGAATGCCGCCGTCTTCGGTTTGTTCGATGGTGCAATTGAGCGGCTCCATCGGCGCGTGCGCCAGAAGGGGGAAGTAGAACGTTTCTTCGACCACGGTCTCGGCACCATCAACCGCCGCGCGCACTGCAGACACTTCGGCACCGGTGACGTTGTAGGTCGGTTCAGCCTCGATAGCTGCGCGAATTTCAGCTTCGATATCTGCTGAACTGCGGGTCTCGGCGTTTGACGTGTCCCACTCTATGGACAGAGCATCACGCGCCTGCATTGCGGCCCAGGTGGTTTCGGCAAAGACCGCGACACCCGCTTGGTTGGGCAGGACGGCTGCGTTGATGAACCCTTTTACACCGTCCGCGCCGCTCGCATCCACGCTCAACGCCTTGGCACGTTGCTGTTCGGGGCGGGCGATCATGGCAATCATCTGATTGGGCTGCTGGACGTCCATAGCGAACATGGCCGTGCCGTTAGTCTTGGCCGGGCTATCGAGCCGGCGCACATCCGGGTTGCCGATCAGACGAAATTCCGATGGATCCTTGAGCCTGGGCTCTGCCGGGGTGTCAAGCGCAGCGGCTGCCTCAACAAACTCACCCAGCGGGGCACTGTTGCCTGCGCCGCTGATCACACCTTCCTGCAAAGTCAGCTCGGACGCGCTTGCGCCCCAAGCGTCGGCGGCGGCTTGTACCAACATCTCGCGTGCGGCGGCACCGGCCTTCCGGTACTGCATGAAAGAATTCGCCATTGCTGTCGACCCGCCGGTGCCCTGCATGGGGCCAAACAGCGTGTTGTTGTATACTTGCGGGTTCGAAGGCGCAAAGTCATAGCCGATCTGGTCCATGGTGAGGCCCATTTCCTCGGCAATGAGGGTGGTGAGCCCGGTTGACGGGCCCTGACCCATTTCAAAGTGTTTGACGATGGCCGTGACTGATCCGTCGCTGCCAACCTGCACAAAGGGCGTGAGCATGGAAGGCGAACCTGACGCGCCGAGAGCACCATCCGGACGCACTCCGACAACAAGAACGGCTCCAGCGGCAGCAGCACCCTTTAGGAACCCACGGCGGGAGGTGTTGATGGTCATGATCATGCCTCCAGGATTTCGGCAGCGCGCTGAATGCCCGAGCGGATGCGTTGATAGGTGGCGCACCGACACGCGTTGCCCCACATGTAATCGTCGATTTCCTGCAAGGATGGCGCCGGGTTTTCTCGTAACAGACCAACGGCCGACATTATCTGGCCTGACTGACAATAGCCGCATTGTACGACATCCAGCTCGACCCAGGCCTGTTGGACAGCGGCACCGACATGGTCATCACTCATGGCTTCGATGGTGGTAATCGCTGCCCCGCCGACATCTTCAACATATGTCTGGCACGATCGCACAGGTTCACCGTCTAAGTGCACCGTGCACGCCCCACAGGACGCCACACCGCAACCAAACTTTGTACCCGTCATCTTCAGTTCATCACGGATGACCCACAACAGCGGCGTGCCTGGGTCGGCGTCGACTTCCTGTGTCTTGCCATTTATCTGGAGTGAAAATGCCATGCCTAGATCTCCTTAAGAACATCGGTACCCAGAAAGATAGGCGCGGTGGGACGCTGCGTCACCCTTAACGGTAGAATTTTCTACTGCTCATACCCGGATCATAAATGCGGGACTGCCAAAGATGTGGGCGGACGTGCCTTGCGCACCGGGCCAAGGTTCCGATCCCGTGACGGCACGGAACGGAACGTAGAAGGGCGTAAAACTACTGGCGTGTGGCGCCCGTGTATTCCATTGTGTACGCAAACAGGGACGAGGGACGATCATGGCATTGACGAATTCCGCCGCCGGCTACGGCAGGCTGACCAAACTGCTTCACTGGCTGATCGTGATCCTGTTCGCTCTTCAATATGTTGGCGGAAACATAATGACGAGCATCGATTTCAATTCCAGCTATGCGGGCATCAGCACGAACACCTATTACAACTGGCACAAGTCTCTGGGGCTGCTGGCATTGCTGGTCGCGGTCGTGCGCCTCATAAACCGGCAGTTGGGGGAGCTGCCGCCCTGGGCTCCGACGTTGTCAACCGGCGAGCAGAGTTTTATCCATCGGATCGAACAGGTATTCTACCTTGCCATGTTCGTGATGCCGATCACCGGCTGGCTCTATGTGATGTGGGGCAATTTCGGAGTAAACCTGTTTGGAGTTTGGGAAATGCCGCGCCCGCTCCCCCGTAACGACACGCTGCGCGACGTCGCGAAGTGGGCGCATATCGGTGCGGGTTGGGTGTTGCTGATCGCGATGATCGCGCATGTGGGGTTGGTTCTGCGGCACCAGCTCATTAAGAAGGACGGGCTTTTGAAACGGATGCTCTGAACCGCCGATCATGACCGGTGATTGGGCCGGGCTCGCCGCTGCGATCCCGGCAATAGCGCGCCGCCCACCAAAGTAACGGAGCGCAGACCTGATATAGACACCCCGTGTTGGGCCCGGAAGCCCCGGCAATTGTCGTGACCCAAAGGGTCCACCGGTGACACTGCCGGATCCAAGGGCTTTGACGCCGGCGGCGGTTCGGACCGGCGCGATCGACACTCCACCTTCGATGGAAGCTCGACCGGATTGCTGTTTCGACGGGAAACGCCGCTCCGCCACAACGAGGAGCGGTCTCCGGCGGATCCCTTACTTTGCCGACGGCCCTCAGTTCAGCCCCTAAATCCGTTCCGGTTCGAGTGCATCCTTCTGCACACCGGCCTCTTGAAAATGGTGCCTAGGCAAGTTTAGCGGACTAAACCGGCCCAACCGCCCCTATCTGTACTCGTTCGGGGCGGTTGGGCCAAACTGCCGTTGAAGTCTGTTTCGCGAAAGTCTGCTGTTGGCCGGCGCGCTGTGCTGTATGCCGATGCACCAATCGGCCACTTGCGCCTGAGCTGGAGCAGATGATCTTTGGTAGTCTTACGCGGCGATCACTCATTTCCGATTGAACGTGGAGTAACAACCGTGACCAGGCCACGCGCCGCCGTAGAAAGGTCCTCATCGTCAGTTGCAAGTGCATCAGCTTGTAGCTGACAAAGCGAGATGTATTCGGCCAACTCTGTTGAGCGCAGTCCTAGCCGATCAGCGATCGCCCATGCTTGGCGACGCATGACAGCATCGCCAAGATATCTGAACTTGAGCTTGGCAAAGCGCGAATTTATCGAAAGACCCTCATCCGCCGAAAGCTCTCCATCGCGAACGCGCGTGTAAAGCGTTGCGAGGACCTGCGA
>JBCCYF010000003.1:0-79248 GCA_039190275.1 Pseudomonadota bacterium
CCGGGGTGACCAGCAATCGGACCCAGCATTGGATCACGCCTGCGCGCCTTCGGTCGCGCCTGCGCCCACCTCGCTACCACCTGAGCGCCGGACAGATGCGGGCAAAGGTTACGGGCGTTGCTCAAGAGCGCATCAAGCTGACGATCGGTCGTATCGGCGGTTTGATAGGTGTTTTCCGAAGTCGAGCCGACGGCGACAGTCCCATCCGCATGCGGTATCACGTACACACCATTGTCGAACAGGACAGGGCTGCCGCGGGGCAGATCGGCATGCAGAAGAGCCGCCTGCCCCTTGACCCCTTGACCGGCGTGTTCGCCCAACAACGGCGCCATAAGGTCGAAACCCTGAACTCCTGCCGCAAGCACAATGTATTCCGCGTGGATGTCACCCGACCTCGTGCTGACCCGACCGCAGGACACGGCGTCGGCAGCGGTGTTTTCGGTGATCTCGACCCCGCTGCGGCGGAGCGCTTCGGCTAGGGACAGGCAGGCCCGCCGCGGAAATATCCGCGCGCTGAGGGTCTCGAAAACCATACCAAATGGCGCGGCACGGTGCGGCACCAGCGAGTGGTCCGGTATGACGTTCCATTTTGCAACCGACCCCCAGTTCCTGTCGGCATCCGCAGCGCGGGCCGCCGCCAATTCAGCAGTAGCTGCGCTCGCCAGTGGCAAAAGCCGCCCGGTCCGGCCGTATCCACTGTCTATGCCCGAGACTGCGTCGATCTGGCGCCAGTGCTCGGCGGCCGATGAAAGGGCTTCAAGCTGGAACTGTTTTTTGGGGTTCCATTGATCAGGAACATGCGGGCTGAGAGCACCGACAACACCGCCGGATGCGCCTGCCGCCACGGCCCTCGCCTCGATCAATCGAACGGAAAAACCACGCCTCCGGGCCGCCCAAGCGACCGAAAGGCCAAAGATGCCGGCACCGATCACACAAACCCGCCCGTTTGTTGGTGTCACCGGGATGCCCCTCTGTTGTCTCGAAAACGACGCGGCGTTCCTGCTCGAATTCGGTTCCGATTCTTGCGCCAACCCTCTAGGGCTGTTTCCCGGGAGGTTTAAGCATGGATCCAACGGTGGCACCACAGCTCGACTGGGGTAAGGATGGCACCCCGTTTGCCACAGCCTTTGACGACACGTATTTCTCGGCCGAAGACGGCGCGGCTGAGGCACGGTATGTCTTCCTGAACGGCAATAACCTGCCGCACAGATATCGTGATGGGTTTGCAGTGGCGGAACTGGGGTTCGGCACCGGTTTGAACCTGCTTGTGGCAGCACAGGCCTGGGGTTCCCGCGCGGGCCGACTGCGCTACACAAGCTTCGAGGCTTTTCCTCTGCTCGCTGCGGACCACCGGCGGGCGCTGCACCGGTGGCCAGAACTTCGGGAATGGGCCGAGGTGCTGATCTCGCACAGGGAAAGCGGCCGGACGGAATTTTCGCTTGGGCCGGTGGATGTTTCGCTGGTGCTTGGCGATGCCAGGACCACCCTTCCGCAGTGGGCTGGTGTGGCCGATGCCTGGTTCCTGGATGGGTTCAGCCCTGCGCGCAACCCCGAGCTTTGGGGCGAAGACCTGATGTCGCAGATCGCCCGGCACACACGCCCCGGGGGCAGCTTTGCCACCTTTACCGCAGCGGGGGGCGTGCGCCGCGCCCTGGAGCGCGCAGGCTTCACCGTTGAGCGGCGGACGGGCTTCGGCCGTAAGCGCCACATGAGCGCCGGGGTGCTCGGATGACCCGTCAGGACGGTCGCGCCGGAATTGTACTGATGCTGTTCACGACCTTTGTCTTTGCCATGCAGGATGGGATTTCCCGATACCTGGCCGAGACCTATAATGTACTGACGGTCGTGATGATCCGGTACTGGTTCTTTGCCGCTTTTGTTCTGTTGCGCAGTGCATCGTTGCCCGGCGGCATCCGCCGGGTCGCCGCGACCCGGCAAGCGGGACTACAGGTATTGCGCGGCGTGCTGTTGGTGGCCGAAGTCTGTGTCATGGTCCTGGCATTTACATATCTGGGACTTGTGGAAAGCCATGCGATCTTTGCCGCCTATCCGTTGATCGTGGCCGCCCTGTCCGGACCCATCTTGGGCGAGGCTGTGGGCTGGCGGCGGCGTCTAGCAATCGGCGTTGGGTTTATAGGCGTGCTGATTATCCTGCGACCTGGCCTAAAGGTATTCGAACCGGCGGCCCTGATCGCGGTGGCGTCGGCTACGATGTTTGCCCTTTATGGTTTGCTGACCCGTTTCGCGGCCCGACAGGACAGCGCGGAAACCAGCTTTTTCTATACGGGCGTGGCTGGTGCGCTGGCGATAACGCTGGTCGCCCCATTCTGGTGGAGCCCCATGCAGGGCGCAGCAGATTGGGCCTGGATGGGTGCGTTATGTGTTACCGGCGCTTTGGGACATTTCACGCTTATCAAGGCCTATGAATTGTCCGAGGCTGCGACGATCCAGCCGTTTGCCTATTTCCAACTTGTCTTTGCGGCGCTTCTGGGCGTCACCGTGTTTGGGGAAGTGCTCGAAATACCTGTGGTCCTTGGAGCGGGTGTAATTATTGCGTCAGGGCTCTTTACGCTCTGGCGTGCACGGCTGTCTGACCGGTCCGGCTAGGCAGAGAACCCGTGCCAGCGTGCGACCGGTCACTGTCTGAACTAAAGCGTTTGACGAAATACCTGAAGCACCTAACGCGTTGAAATCTTAGACTTCAGGCAGCGTTAGGTGATTCAGGTTTTTCGCATAATGCTCTAGCTGCGAGCGCCGAGTGACCGCGCCAGGCCAAACTCAGGTGCCGAGCCGCTTATACGCGCGCGATAAACATGTTGGCTTTCGAGGACGCGCATCACGTAATTCCGGGTTTCCCGGAACGGGATGTGCTCGATCCAGTCGATGGCATCCACACCGGGGCGTCTGGGGTCACCATATCGCGCGAGCCACGCATCAACCCTACTTGGGCCCGCGTTGTATGCCGCGGCCGCCAGAAGGTCGGATCCCCCAAAGCGCACCCGCATGTCGGCCAGATACTGTGTTCCCAGCCGACCGTTATAGGCAGGGTCCTGTATCAGACGCGCCGAACTGTACTCCATGCCCAATTGTTGGGCGACTTTCTGTGCCGTCCGTGGCATGAGTTGCATCAGCCCGCGTGCCCCAACCGGTGAGATCGCCCTCGGGTTCAACTCGCTTTCCTGACGTGCAATGGCCATCGCCAGTTCGGGGCGCACCACTCTGGCCTCCCGAGCAAGCGGGGTGACGGGATAATAGATTTGCGGATAGATCACACCCTCACGGACCAGGCGCTTCGATATCTTGACAGCCGCCGCGGTCTGACCCATGTCCAGCGCCAGATGCGCAAGGCCTGCACTTTCCTTGCGGCCCAGGCTCTCCTCTACATGCAATAGAAAGCGCAGCGCCAGGACGCTGTCACCTGCCGCGTGTAACTGCCTAGCGGCCTGCACCGGGGTCGAGCGGGCAAATCCAGCGTTGCGATATGCCGGCAGGCCTGGGTTCTTGGCGATGCTTTGGTCCGGACGTACGCCTGCCCGCTCGGCCGCCAGTTGGCCATAGAAACTGGTCTGGAAGTTGGCTCCGTAGGCATAGGACTTACGGGCTGAACTTGTGTCGCCAGCCGCTTCAAAAGCCCGGCCGATCCAATAACCGGCGCGGCCCAGCGAGATCGGGGTTTCCACTGCCTTCCGGAAACGGTCGAAATGCGCCAAAGCGCGCTTCGGCTCGCCCAGAGCGGTGAGCGCAAGATAACCGGAAAGCCACTCAAGATCGGCATAATGTGAACCCGACGTTAGGTGGTGCTGGCTCGCCAGACGATAGGCGGTGGTGACGCGACCATCCCGCATTGCCTGCCGTGCCAGGGCGCGGCGCGTGCTGGCCCAGGCCTCGGGGCGCCCCAGCGACGCCGCGGAAACCGAGCGTTCCAGCAGCAGTGTTTCGGCCTGCGGGTTGAGGCCCTTGTCGCGGCGCCAACGAAAGCGGTCGTGTGCCAGGCCACCGTCACCCGCCTGTGCCTTGGGAATGGCCTTTATCGCGGCATCGACACCATTGCGCCGTTCCTGCAGGGCGATCCGCGCCCGGCCAAGCGCCGCATGACCCGCACCGACAAGGGGGAGCAACTCCTCGGCGGCCTCCGTCTGTCCGTCCCACAACAACATGTCGAGGCGACCTGCGTGATGCGCGGACAGTTCGCTGCCAAACCGCTGCAACATCTGTGCCCGGCCCGCGCGGCTGAGCGTTCGTGTTGTCCAGATCCGCGCCCGCTCGGCCTCGGCATCCGCCTGGTTCAATGTGGCGCTGTACAGGATCGTGCCTCGGGCGGTCTGGGGTTTTGTGCGGCTAAAGAAGGCTTTGATCTGCCCGGACGGAAGGTTCGCCGGCAGGACCGCCTCGGCCCGGCGGCGCATCAGCGGCAGGCCGGGCCAGTCCGCGTTGCGAGACAGAAAGGATGCGTATTCCGACCAACTGCCGCGCCCGGCGCGCAGCCGGTGCCAATCGACAATGTCGACAACGATCTGATCGCGGGTGGCGGCCGCCTGAGCCCGCGCCGTATCGAAGTCCTTCGAGGCGACAGCACGCAAGGCCGCGGCCAATCTTTCCGGCTGTGCCGCGCCTGGGGCACCCGCAAGAACCAGCGGACACAATACGACGAATGCACGCAAAAGCGCGGTAATACTCTGGGCCATAAAACTGCTCTATATTGTATTTTTGATTACGACTTGTGTATCATCTTCATAACAAAAAACAATCGCCCGGTCTTGTTCAAACTCTTGCCGCCCGATCAATTCGCCGGTAGGGAGGAGCCTGCACAACACAAAGGATTGTGGCGATGTTCAAAGGCTCGATGCCCGCGCTGATTACCCCGTTTCGAGACGGAGCAGTCGATGTAGAGGCGCTTAAGGGGCTGGTCGACTGGCACATCGCCGAGGGCAGCCACGGGATCGTTGCGGCTGGCACCACCGCCGAGAGCCCGACGTTGAGCCATGACGAACATGAAGCAGTGGTCGAGATAATCGTCACGCAAGCCGCGGGCCGGGTTCCGGTGATCGCGGGTGCGGGCTCGAACAACACCGCCGAGTCGATCCGGCTGATCCAGCATGCCGAGGCCGTCGGCGCGGATGCGGCGCTGGTCGTCACGCCATACTACAATAAACCAAACCAACGCGGGCTTTATCAGCACTACAAGACACTTCATGATGCCTGTGGCCTTCCGATCGTGATCTATAACATCCCCGGACGCTCGATTATTGACATGACACCCGACACGATGGGCGCGTTGGCCAAGCTGCCGCGGATTGTTGGGGTCAAGGATGCAACCGGGGATATTACACGTGTTTCAGATCAGCGCGCGACATGTGGCCCCGAGTTTATCCAGTTGAGTGGCGAGGATGCCTCGGCATTGGGTTTTAACGCGCATGGTGGAGTGGGGTGCATTTCGGTCACGGCCAATGTGGCGCCTCGTCTCTGTGCCGAGTTCCAAGAGGCGACCCTGGCCGGGGACTATACCAAGGCGTTGGAGTACCAGGACCGGCTAATGCCACTGCATCGCGCGGTGTTCATGGAGCCTAATCCCTGCCCCAGCAAATACGCACTAAGCATGCTTGGCCACTGCACGGATGAAGTGCGGTCACCACTGGTAGGGGTTGAAGCCGCAACCCGCGACGCCATGGACGCAGCGATGCGCCACGCCGGGCTGATCAACTAGAGCGAGATTCATTTGATCTGCAACGACGGGTATCGAAAAGCGCGTCCGAAATCAGCAGGATAACGCTCAAGCGTCTCACGATACCGTCTCAGACGGCCTGGGTATCGCCCTCCTGCTCGATCACATCCAGTTCCTGGTTCTCAATGGCCCTCTCAAAGGCGGCCAGACGCTTCTGGATAGACATCAGTTCGATAATCGTGGGCCAGGCGTTGATCAGGAACTGAAACGAGTTTTCCACCCGGCCAAAAGCGTTCATGATCTGCTGGAACAGGCCAAATGTAATCGTCGCCGCCACGATTGAAGGGCCGAGTGCGATGAATGGCACGATATTGCCGACCTGAAGATAGGTGAACCTGATGACATTGAAGTACACATACTCCAAATACAGCCGAAAATAGTTCTGACGCACGAATGAGAACAGTTCGTTAAGGGTCGGAGGATCTGCCCGGTCCTCGTAATCTTCGCCCATTACAAGTTCCTTGCGATAAGACGCTTCAACCCTTTGGTTGCGGAACTCCAGCCCCGGTAAGCGGTATCCAGCAAGTGCAATGAGCCCGGTGCCGAAAACCGACCAGACAATGGCGACAATCACCAGGGCTTGCGGCACCTCCCCCAAAATCGGGATCTCCTGAACATAGACGGACAGCCCCCACAGGATCGGTAGAAAGGCGATGAGGGTCATGAAGCTGTCGATGACATTGACGCCGAGCGTTTCCACGATACGGGCAAAGCGCATAGTGTCGTCCTGGATCCGTTGTGAAGCGCCCTCAATGTTGCGTACTTTCGGCCAGAGCGCCGTATAGCGGTCGTTCATTGCCGTGCGCCAGCGGAACACGTAATGGCTTGTGAAGAAGAGTTTCAGCACGGCCAGAATAATCGCCGGGACCAGAACCAGCATGACCGTTGTAAGTTGTTGATAGTAATCGACGATATCAATCGTATTTGGCGCGGTCAGGGCCTCTTGGATCAGGTCGTAGAAGTCACGGTACCAAAAGTTCAGGAACACATCGATCTGGACCTGAAACCACGTGGTAAAGACGATCAGCCCGGAGCCTGCCACGGACCATCGCGCCCATTGGTGGTCTGAATTGTACATCCAGTACACAACGAAAATAACATAGCAGCTGATGACATATTGATAGAGCCAGAAAGTCTGGGCCGCCTCCTGTGCATCCGCAAAAATTGCCTGTGCCGCTTCCTCAGCGCCCTCGGCCAGAGGCGTGGGAAATTCAAATCCGACCAGCCATCCCAGACCCAGTGCACCGCCGGCATCCCGGGCCACCAGATACCAGAACAGGACGGTTGCAAATGCCCAGCCCAGAAACGACAAGGCAAAGATTTTGGGTTTGGGGAAGAAGGATTCAAACACGCGGCATCTCCGGTCTGGACGGCGAGGGATACCCGTCCCTCCGGCCGATCTAACCCCGCCTGCGGGAAATGATCCAGCATTACATGGTTAATTCACTGTAACGTTTCTGATCAGACCGGGGGTCTGGCGCCTCTGGACAGCCGCCGCCGGGTTCCTTATCTCCGCCAAATGGCAAAGAAACCACCTAGTAACAGCAAGACCATCGCCGAAAACCGGAAGGCACGCTACAATTATGCCATTCAGAGTGACCTAGAGGTCGGCATCATTCTCGAAGGCTCCGAGGTAAAGTCACTGCGCGCGGGCAACGCGCAGATCACCGAAAGCTATGCCGAGGTGAAGGAGGGCGAGCTATGGCTGGTGAACGCCTATATCGAGGGTTACGACAAAGCCAAAACCTTCGGTCATGATGAGCGCCGTCGTCGCAAGTTACTGGCTAGCAAGCGAGAGATTTCGCGGCTGTGGAATGCGGTGGGTCGCGAGGGTATGACCCTCATCCCGCTGAGCCTGTACTTCAACGGCAAGGGCCGCGCCAAAATGAAGCTGGGTTTGGCCAAGGGCAAGAACGTCGCCGATAAGCGTGATACGCAGAAGAAGCGTGACTGGGGGCGACAGAAAGCCCGGCTGCTGCGCGAGCATAATTGAGACATGGCGCGTAAACGACGCGGCAGCGGCAACCCCACGATCATGGATGTGGCGCGGAGTGCAGGGGTCAGTGCGATAACGGTCAGCCGCGCGTTGCGCACGCCCGAACGGGTGTCCACCGACACCCGCGCCCGCGTTGCTGCGGCGGTGCGCAACCTGGGCTATACCCCTGATCCGGCCGCCAAGGCGCTGGCCTCGGACCGCTCAGATATCGTGGGCGTTCTGGTTCCGTCGGTGACCAATTCTGTGTTCCTCGACACAATGCGCGGCGTTTACGATGTGTCCGAAACATCTGATCTGAGGATCCAGATCGCGAACACCCGTTATGATCCGGCCGAAGAGGAGCGTCTGTTGCGGGTGTTTCTCAGTCAGCGGCCAGCTGGTCTGATCGTGACCGGTATCGATCAGTCTCAAGCAGCCGCGACGCTTTTGCATGCTGCGCCCTGCCCGATCGTTCAAATCACCGAGGTGGGTCCGGCACCGTTCGACATGATGGTCGGGTTCTCTCACTCCGAGGCGGCGCGGGCGGCGGCACAGCACCTGTTGGCGCAAGGGTATCAGCGGATCGGGTTTCTTGGCGCGCGGCGCGACGAACGCTCAACCCGCCGTCTGTCCGGCTTTCGGGCCGGGCTCGAGGGGGCGGGGCTTTACAACCCCGCACGTGTGTTGTTCAGCGATCAGCCAAGTTCGGTACCGCTGGGTACCGCGCAACTAATTGACCTTCTGTCGCGTGACCCGCAGGCGGATGCCGTGCTGTGCAACAATGACGACCTTGCGCTGGGCGTGCTCTTTGAGTGTCAGCGCCGCGGCATCGCTATCCCGGATGCCTTTGGCATCTGCGGCTTCAATGACATCTCGGTCATGGCGGCGGCACACCCAACGCTGTCCTCCGTGCGCACCCCCCGGCGCGAGATCGGGCGCCAGGCGATGGCCATGATCCTGGCCCGTCTGGGGGAAGAGGATCCCGGGCGCATGATACGCGATCTGGGGTTCGAAGTGATCCCGCGCGCCAGCACCGCCCGCAGATGACGGCCTTGACCCTCGACCCCGGCACATTGGGGCAATGGATTGGACGGACCGAAGCGGCGCAGATTGCTCTGAACCCCGAAACGGCGCGGCGCATGCAGGTCACATTGGACAGTGTTCCGACGCTTCAGACCGGCGCCTCTTTGCCACCGCTTTGGCATTGGCTGTATGTATCGTCAGACACACTTACCTCGGGGCTGAGCAGGGACGGTCACGCATCCCGCGGCGGCTTTCTCCCGCCGGTGGCGCTGCCGCGGCGCATGTGGGCCGGCGGTGATGTTATGTTCCACGCTCCGCTGCGGCTGGGTCAGACGGTGAGTCGTCAGTCGACGGTCCGCGACATTCAGCTTAAGCAGGGCCGCAGCGGTCAGATTTGCCTGGTCACAGTCCGGCATACCCTGGATGACGCACTGACCGAGGATCATCAGATCGTCTATCGCAGCGCTGGCACCCCGGGCGCCGTGCCGCATGTTGCCCCGCCTGATCTGGCGCCGCGGCATGTTGAAACCGTCGTTCCAAACATCCCGCTGCTGTTTCGGTACTCGGCGCTGACGTTTAACAGCCATCGTATCCACTACGACCTCGACTACAGTCGCGGTGTCGAAGGATACCCGGGTCTGGTGGTGCATGGACCGTTGGTCGCCACCTGGCTTGCCGACCTTGCGACACGGGTTGCCCAGGCCCCGCTGAAACGCTTCACCTATCGCGCTACGGCACCGCTCTTTCACAACCGTCCCGCCAAGCTCTGTGCCCACCTGGACGGCCCGACCCTTATCCTTTGGGCGGCCGCGCCGGATGGGACACAGGCTATGCGCGCCACCGCCCGGTTTGCGTAAACGATCTCTACCGAGTGCCACGGGCCCCGAAATCGGCAACGCCGGTTTCGGGGAGTATTGATTTGACCCCGCAATAGCGGGGTCACCGCCAGGTCATGCCGCGTCAGCGCACCGCCGAGAAACTGTCGCGCAGGGCCGCCGACCAGGCGTCGGACATCTGTAGAAACGACGGGTCCTGAGCCTCAATTCGGCGCCGTTCACCGACTGCACATGCCCCGGCGCGCGCCGTCACCAGATCCAGGGGCATGCCCACGGAGAGGTTTGAGCGCAGCGTCGAGTCCATCGACAGAAGGGCTGCCTTTCGCGCGTCATCCAACGTGGTATCGGGCGTGATCACCCGATCCAGGATGGGCTTTCCATACTTGTGCTCACCGATCTGCAGATACGGCGTATCTTCTGTCGCCTCGATAAAATTGCCTTCAGGATACAACATGAACATGCGCGGCACACCGCCCCGACGCTGGCCACCGACAATCATCGACGCCGTGGCGGCTTGCGTCATCCGCGCCACTTTGCTGGAAATTTCAGCGGAAACATCCGACAGGACCTGACCGACGATTTCAACCACCCGCAGCATCGTCGGCGCCTGCATGATCGAGGGGTATGTCGCGCTATCGGCGTCATCTTCCGCTTCACGCAGTTTTGCCATAACCGTCTGGGTCACCGACAGCGACCCGGCCGTTTGGATTACGATCAGACGCTCGCCCGGCTCCTCGAACACAAACAATTTCCGATAGGTCGAGATATTGTCCACACCGGCGTTTGTGCGCGTGTCGCTCAAAAAAACCATGCCTTCTTTCAAAAGAAGGCCAACGCAGTAAGTCATTATGCCTCCGGCACCGGGCCTTTGATCATTGTTGGGCGGACACCGTAACAGCAATTTCTAACAATTCTTTTCCACCGCCAAGAGAAATTCCGCGAATGGGTGCCGCATCTAGCGCGTCCATCCCCGAACCTAACCGTATATAGCGCTCGTCCGGGCAGCACTGGTTTGCAGCATCAAATCCCACCCAGCCCAGGTCGCGGACATAGAGCTCGGCCCAGGCATGGCTTGCCTCATGCGATGCGCCGCTTGCATCCGCGAACAGATACCCGGTGACATAGCGCGCCGGGACACCAAGGATGCGGGCAATGGCGATCAGCACCTGGCTATGATCCTGGCACACGCCTCTGCCCAGCTCGACCACTTCGGCGGCAGTCATCTGGGAATGTGTGACGCCCGGTGCATAGACCACTGTGTCCGCGACCAGGCTGGCCATTGCATGTGCACCCTCCAGCGTGTGCGGATGGCTGCCGGACAGCCGTTCGGCCAGCTTGTTGAGCCCAACACCCGGCGCAGTGGTTCTGGTTTTGCGAAGATATACGTCCGGCGCGACAATCTCGCGGTGCCCGCGCAACACGCCTGTTGTGTCCGTGGTTTCCACCGAGCCGTTTACGTGAATTACCAATTCGCGCACAGGACCGGCCAGAGTCATCGTTGACACCCAGTCGCCCGCACCGTCGACAAACGATGCACCGAAGGACGCGCCGTCGCATGACACGTCCCAATGATTCACCTTTTGACTGGCGGCGGAGGCTGGCTGCAGCCGGTGGCTTTGAACCACACGATCCCGCGGTTTCTCAAAGCGATACACCGTTGTATGAGCGACGGTCAGTTGCATGGTTCAGAGCTTTCCAAACAGGTAGCTGCGTGCGATCTCGTGACCGAGTTGCGCGTTGCTCGCCACAAACCGTGACAGGAACTCATGCAGCCCCTCCTCGACGACTTCGGAGATATCAGCTTCGGCAAGCTCGCCGAGCAGACTGGCCGCAACCGATGTTGCCTCGCACCGATGTCCGTGGATATGCGCAAGCTCGCAAAGCTCCTTCTCCGCCTCGGTCACACAGTAAATCAGCGACCGGGGGAATGCGCGGTTCAGGATAAGGAAGTGCGCAATATTACGCGGCGTGTAATCCCCGCCGTAGGTCCAGTGATAGGACCGATGCGCAGAGAGCGCGCGCAGCAGCATGGTCCATTGGTAGTTGTCGACGCCCCCCCCGACCATATCGATGGTCGGCAGCAGCACGTAGTATTTTACATCCAGCAGCCGCGCCGTGTTGTCCGCCCGCTCAACCGTGTAGCCAAGACTAAAAAAGCGAAAACCCTCATCCTCAAGCTGCGTGTTCGAAAAACACCCACGCACCACCGCCGACTGCCGTTTTGTCCAGTCGCAGATCTGCGGCAGGCTCAGTTGAGAACGCGGGGTGCGCTCAAGGTCGTTGAACTCCAGGTATGCGTGGTTCAACGCTTCCCATACTTCGGTTGTCAGCGCGGTGCGCACGGCGCGTGCGTTGTTGCGGGCAGCGGTCAAACAACTCCGGATGCTGGAGGGGTTGGCCTCGTCGAACACCATGAAGCTGATTACGTTGTGTTCGGCCAGTTCCCCATATTTGCTGGCGAACAGCTCAGCCGTGCCCGAGGCCGCGATGACCGATCCCCACTCGCTGCCATATCCGCCGTCAGCGGTGGGCATAAGCTGCATGCGGTAGCCTATCTCCAGCAGCCGCGCTGTCGTATCGGCGCGTTCCATATAGCGCGCGGTCCAGTACAGGTTTTCTGCGGTTCTGCTGAGCACGCGTTCTACCCTGCCACAACCCAGGTGTCTTTCACACCGCCGCCCTGGCTTGAGTTGACCACGAGTGACCCCTCACGCATAGCCACTCTGGTCAGGCCACCGGGCGTCAGATGTACCTGCTCTCCGACCAGGCAGTACGGCCTGAGGTCGACATGCCGTGGCGCCAGACCCTGTTCGACAAAAGTCGGGCTGGTCGACAGGGCCAGTGTCGGCTGGGCGATGAAGTCCCCCGGGTCCGCCTTGATCCGCAGGGCGTAGTCCTCGATCTCTTTCTGCGTTGATGCCGGTCCGACCAACATCCCGTATCCACCCGATCCGTGTACCTCCTTCACCACCAGATCCTTAAGGTTATCCAGTACGTGGGCAAGGTCTGACGCCTCGGAACAGCGCCAGGTCGGCACATTTTTCAGGATCGGCTCCTCACCCAGATAGAACCGTATCATGTCAGGGACATAGGTATAAATCGCCTTGTCATCCGCGACACCGGCACCGGGGGCTGAGCAGATCTGCACGCCACCCGAGCGGTACACATTCATAAGACCGGGTATGCCCAGCAGACTGTCCGCGCGAAAGCAAAGGGGGTCGATAAATGCATCGTCGATGCGCCGGTAGATCACGTCGACCTTCTGCGGTCCGCGCGTTGTCCGCATAAAAACAAAATCCCCGTCCACAAACAGATCCTGTCCCTCGACCAGTTCCACGCCCATCTGGTCGGCCAAGAAACTGTGCTCGTAGTAGGCGGAGTTGAAGATGCCCGGGGTCAGCACCGCGATCACTGGTGACCCATCGCACTTTGCCGGCGCGACGGAACCGAGCGTGCGCCGCAACGCCCGAGGATAGTCGTCGACAGGCAGGATTCGGTTCGTGCGGAACAGGTCGGGGAAGAGCCGCATCATAATTTCGCGGTTTTCCAGCATGTAAGACACGCCCGATGGTGTCCGACAGTTGTCCTCAAGGACGAAGAATTCGTCCGGGCCGGTGCGCACCAGATCGACACCGACAACGTGGCTGTACACATTTCGTGCCGGTGATATCCCAATGACCGAGGGTTCGAATGCCTCGTTGCGATACACCAGATCGCCGGGCAGCTTTCCGGCCCGAATGATCTCGCGGCGATGATAGATGTCCCACAAAAACGCGTTCAGCGCGCGGGCGCGTTGCTTGACACCGCGTTCCAGTCGACGCCATTCCGTGTCGGTAAAGACCCGTGGCATCATGTCGAACGGGATCAGACGCTCCGACGCATCGTCGTCACCATAGACCGCAAAGGTGATGCCGATCCGGCGGAAGATCGTTTCCGCCTCGGCACGCTTCTGGGTCAGTTGCTCTGGCGGGGTAGAGGCAAGCCAGTCCGTTAGGCCGGCATAGGCAGGGCGTACCTGTTCTTCCAGGTACATCTCGTTGAAAAACCTTTCGTCCACCCTGCACTCCGTTTTGCGCGAGCGTTTCAAATCACAGGTCGAATTTCAAGGATCGATCGAGCCCATGTGCAAACAGTCACCGCAGTTGCACAATTTTTCCGCTAACCGTTGAAACGGTCGGATCATCCGCCCAAGTGTACTAAACGGTTTGTTTAAGGGGGTTATCATGTCTACGTCACTCGTTTTGCTTACGCTGCTGTTCACACCGCTTGTGGTGATGACGGCCTTTGGCTGGTGGCGCCACGCTGACGGATGGGTCCGTCTTGGGGGTATTCTGGGTTTGAGCCTTGTGTTTGCATTCATGGGGGCCGGAAACTTCATTGTGACAGCGCCCAAAGCCATGGATCTGCCGCTAACAACTGTTCAGAGCGTTGGACTGGTCCTGGCTGTCGGCGGCGTTTCGATCCTGCTGGCCGTGATGGCGCTGGTCCCGGGGCTGCGGCGACCTGCTGGATGGACTGCGCTGGGGCTTCTTGCGCTGGCTGTTCCGGTGCAGGTGTTTGCCGCATACGCACATAACCCGGCTGGTGGTCACCTGTGGGGAAACTTCGGTGCGTTGCCGATGCGGCTGGCACTGGTTGTACTGCTGGCTGGCTGGACCTGGTGGTTCCTGCTGCGCCGTTGGCGTCCGGAAACACCACCAACCGGCAAGCTGCACCAGCCCGGATACTGTTCCTGACTGATTGAAAAACCCGGGGGGCGCAGTACCGAGCCCCCCGTCACCAAAAGGCGATCATGCCCTGCGCTCCGGCTTCAGTCCCTTCGATAGATGTCCTCGTAGCGTTTGATATCATCTTCGCCAAGGTATCCGCCCGATTGCACCTCGATCAGAACCAGCGGGACCTTACCTGGGTTTGCCATCCTGTGTTTCGCGCCCAGGGGGATGTAGATCGACTCGTTTTCGGCCAGCCGGTGTAAGTCTTCCCCCAGCGTGACCTCGGCGAAACCCGAGACCACCACCCAATGCTCTGATCTATGCATGTGGCTTTGCAAGCTCAGGATCCCGCCGGGATTGACCGTGATGCGTTTGACCTGAAACCGATCACCGTGGACCAGCGACTCGTAGCTGCCCCATGGCCGGTGGACGCGGCGGTGTTCGGTCGCTTCGGCATGGCCCTGTTGTTTCAGATCCTCGACCACCTGCTTGACGTTTTCCGTGCGCTTGCGGTCGGTCACCAGGACTGCGTCATTTGTTGCGATCACAACCAGGTCTTGAACACCGGCCACGCTGACCAACGGTCCTTCGCTGCGCACGTAACTCCGCTTGGTATCGTGTATCAGCACGTTTTCCCCAAAGGCGACGTTCTGATCCGGCCCGGTCTGATCCATCTCCCACAGGGCGTTCCAGGTGCCCAGATCCGACCACAGGAAATCGACCGGCAGGACTGCGGCACGATCGGTGCGCTCCATCACCGCATAGTCGAACGACAGCGCGGGACAGTGCTCAAGGGGATCTGCAGCCAGCCGCAGGAAGTCGAGGTCTGGTTGCGCGCTGGTCAGGCATGCCTCCGCCGCCTCCGCGATCTCGGGTGCGTGACGACCCATCTCCTCCAGCAGCAATTTTGCCGGCGCAAGAAAGATACCGGCGTTCCAGTAGTAGCCGCCGTCCTTGAGGAAAGTGATTGCCGTGTCGAGATCGGGTTTCTCTGTGAACGAAGCAACCTCGGCACCGTTGCCCAACGCGGCGCCACGCTGGATGTATCCATATCCGGTTTCCGGACGGGCTGGAGTGATACCAAGGGTGACGATCCGGCCGGTCGCGGCCAGTTCCGCGGCCGTGTGACAGGCGTCGCGAAAGGCTACCGGATCGGGCACATGATGATCAGCCGGACACAGGATGATGATAGCATCAGGCGTGTCCAACGCGACCATGTATGCCCCAACCGTCGCGGACAGCGCGGTGTTGCGCGACACCGGCTCAAGGGTGATGGTCGCGGATTGGTTCGCCTGGCGTAATGCTTCCGCCACGAGAAAGCGCTGCTCTTCCGCACAAAGGACCATCATGCGTTCACCCAAAGGCGATACCCGTTCCAGGGTATCGTGGAGCATCGAGTTTTTGCCCTTGAGCTTTAGAAACTGCTTTGGCTGCGCATTTCGTGACACCGGCCATAACCGCGAGCCGCTGCCCCCGGACAGGATCACCGGGACAATCCCCTCTACCATGCTGGAGCTCCTTTGCAAATTTTGGCGGCCTGCGGCGCATCTTAAGTAACTGGCGGTAATATGCGTACGCGATCACAATTGCCACAGGCTCTTCCCCTAGCGCCGTTGAACACCCATGTCACTAGGCCACACTTGGGGGTTGGATACGATGGCTGATGGATTAGATGGTGCGGCGCTGACATACAGTGGCCCGGCTGAATACGCGCTTGCCGACTGGCGCCGGCGGATCAACGATCTTTACTGCGATATCCGGCAAATGCCTGATCCGCAGCGTGCCCATGCGCATTGGCAGGGCGCCCGATCACGCCTGTTCCGCGACCACCCCATGTCGCCGGTCCCGCAGGGGCAGCGGCCCGGGTTTGGCAGCATCGGCATCTATCCCTATGACCCGTCTTGGCGTTTTCTGGTGGATCTGGAGCCCAAGTCTGGCCCCGAGGAAACCCATTCTCTTGGTCAGGACGGTCAGATGGTCACGCGCTCGTTGGGCCGGACCCGCGGCCTGGCGGATATCTGCGGTTCGGAACTGAGCGCGTTTTGGATCACCGGCTACGGCGGCGGACTGTTTCTGCCATTCCGAGATGCCACCAATGGTTCGGACACCTACGGCGGGGGCCGATACCTTGCCGATGCGATCAAGGGGGCCGACCTTGGTCTTGACCCCGATGGTCGCCTTATCATTGACTTCAATTTTGCCTACACCCCTTCTTGCGCGTGGAACGATGCCTTTGTCTGCCCGTTGTCGCCCCCCGAAAACACCCTTCCTGTTGCCGTAACCGCAGGGGAGCGTGCGCCCTGACCCCAGCCCGTCAGAGCCCGGGCAGCCATGTGGCCAGGGGTGGGAACACGATCAGCAGGGCCACGACGAGCAGGGAACACAGAATGAAAGGCGTCGCCGACACATAGATCTCGCGCATGGTGGTGTCGGGTGGTGCCACACCCTTCATCACGAAGAGCAGCAGTCCAAAGGGCGGGGTGGTGAAGCTTATCTCAAGTGCCAGCAACATGATCAGCGCAAACCAGATCGGATCGAAACCCAGCGACTGCGCCAGGGGAAAGAAAATCGGAACGGTAAGCAGCATCATGGAAATCTGTTCCATGAACATGCCCAGCACCAGAAGGACGCCAAACATAACCAGCAGCGTCCAGATCGGGCTGAGGTCAAAGCCAGTGGCCCAACCAATCAGGCCGCTGGAGGCGCCTGAAAACGCCAGAAGCTGACTGAATGTGGCCGAACCGAAGACGATGAGATAGGCCATCAGCGTGACACGCAAGGCACCGACAACCGCGTTCTTCATCGCTGTCCACGTCAGGCAGCGAAACAGGGCGGCCAGGATCATCACCCCCAAGGCCCCGAAGGCCGCCGCTTCGGAGGGTGTGACGATACCCGCGACCATCATCGCGACAATCACCACCATAACGCCGACCATCGGGATCACGTCGCGCAGCACCAGCAGCAGCTTCTGAGGTATCGAGATCCGTTCAACCTCGTAGGCCGGGGCGGCGGTGGGGTCCAGCCGGGTCTGCAGCCAGATCGCCAGGATGTAGAAGCCTGCAAGCGTGAGCCCCGGCAGAATGCCCGCCACCAGCAGGGCGCCGACATCGATTTTTGCCAGGGTCGCCAACAGCACCGCCAACGCGGAGGGTGGGATGATGATCGCCAGTCCGCCGGTTCCAAGTATTGGTCCGATCGACATGTACTTCTTGTAACCGCGCGCCGTCATCTCCGGCACCATCAGCGAGCCAAGCAGAGCGGTGGAACCCATCGAGGATCCGGACAATGTCGAAAACCCGGTACCGCCCAGCACGGTCACATAGCTCAGCCGCCCCGGAAGGCGCCCCAGCAGACGGTCGATGGCATTGAACATGCGCCGCCCCAGACCGGTATGAAAAAACACCTCTCCCATCAACAGGAACAGCGGGATGGGCACCAGGGCGAAGCTGGTCAGCGATCCCAGTCCATTGTTCAGCAACTGGACGACGCCACGTTCCCCGCCCATGTAGACCCAGGCGCCCAGGATGTTGGCGGCCAAGAACGCCAGCGCAACCGGCATACCGATGGCCATCAGGACAATGATCGAGCCGAGAAGCAGAACCAGCGCGTCGACCCACTCCATCACTCGTGGATCCCGGCCTCACCCGAGTGCATCACCTCGCGCCCGAATACGAAGCGACCAAATTCAACCGCCATAAGCCCGAAGGCGATCGGAAAAGATATCGTCAGGATCCAGCGCGGAAAGAAATACGCCCGCACATCGTAATCATTTCGCTCGATATTCGTCAGAAACAGGTCCGCCCCCTTCCATGCCAGGATCACACAGACCAGCACGCACCCCAACGCAACCGTCCGACTGAGAAGTCTGCGCAGTGTTGGTGGAAGCGCTGCCGTCACCAGTTCAATATGAACGTGCCCCTTTTCGCGCACCAGCCAAGGCGCGCCCAGCATGGTCATATAGAGCAGCGCATACTCTGATGAGGTGAACAGCCATGCGAATGGTTGCACACCCATGTTCCGCATCACAACCGAGGTTACGACCGATACCATCAACCACAGCAGCATGCCTGCCGCGACAAAGGCCATTGCATACAGCAAGGTGTCATAGATGCGGAACAGATGGCGCATGAAGGGCTTTCGGATGGGAAGGTGCCCGACCCGCCGTGGTGCACCGGCGGATCGGGCAAGTACCAGCGCTAGTTTGCGCTGGTATCGTAGAACAGCTCAATGAGCCTGTCGTAGTTCCCGTCGCCTTGCGGACTTTCAGCCATCAGGCCCTTCATGCGCTCCCACGTTTTGTCTCGTGCCGCGGCCAGATAGTTCGCACGTGCCTCACCTTCAAGTTCGACCACCTGCATGCCACCTGCGTCGAGGGCCGCGAAGTCCTCGTCGCGCTTCGCGCCCAGCTTTGCGGCACTCTCCGCTTCATGCGCAATGGCGACGTCTTGCAGGATCGTCTGCGCCTCGGGACTTAGGCTGTTCCATTTTTCCAGGTTCACGATCACACCAAGATCGGTGGAGAAGAAGCTTGGTTCGATCCGGTAGTTGAGAAACTCGTTCCACTTCAGATCGATCAGTCCGATCTGGGTCCAGCCGGTGGCATCAACCACGCCGCGCTCCAGCGCTGAATAGACGTCGGTGGTAGGCAGGTCGATCACCTGTGCATCGAGGTATTCGGTAAAAAACGCGTTGTAGACCGCGTTGCCCCTCAACTTGATGCCCGAAACGTCCAGATTGCCGTCCGCATCCAGCTGCGGCTCGTTCACCGTCCAAAGGTTGTAGGTCACGCCGCTGTCAAACCAGCCAAGGTACTTCAGACCCATCTTTTCCTGATGAATCTGGTCAATAAGTTCCGTCCCTCCGTTCGCCCGCGTTTCTACTGCGGTGAGGTTCGAGGCCACCATGGCGTCCTTCTCGGGCAGAGCGCCGCCGTAGAACGAGCCCGGTGTGTAGACCATATCCACGATACCGTCGCGCACCGCGTCGGGCTGCTGGAACATGCCGATGGCTTCGGGGCCGCCGCGTACCTCGATCTGGACAACGCCTTCGCCTGCGGCGTTTACCTTGTCCACAAATTCGAGAAAACTCTGGGTATAGATCAGCGTGGCTGGGAACGCATGAACCGCCGTGATCGTGTCCTGTGCCTGCGCGCCCGAAGCCAGCAACACGGCCCCCGTAACAAGCCCGGAAAGACTGCTGTGTTTCATCATTTTTTCTCCTTTTATATATTTTGGCATCGCGGCAGGCCGCGGGCCAATCCCTGTTGCAGGCACCGATGGTCTAGGGTGGCGCCCCTTTTCCCCCTCGCACGCAGGTTGGCCAGACCCATGCCGGGATCGTCTCCCTATGGGCGGAAATGGCGTCCTGATGCGCGCGCGTCAGATCGATATCATCCCAGCCGTTGATCAGTTTTCGCGCCGTGACCTCATCCAGATCGAAACGCAACGAGGTCGGACCCGAGACGATGCTGCGCGATACCAGGTCAATGCGAAGCACCGGGCGCAGCGCGGCAAGTGTCTTTTCCGCAAGGGCCACGGTCAGCAATCCGTTGTTCGCAGCGTTCGCCGCAAAAATGTCCCCGAAGCTGGGGGCGAGGACGGCTCGGATGCCCGCATCGACAAGCGCATACACCGCTGCTTCCCGCGAGGAACCGGTACCAAAGTCCGCGCCCGCAATCAGGATCGGACCGCGCGATGCATTCAGCGGAAACTCGGGATCCAGCGTCCCATCCGGTCCGCGCCTCAAGTCATGCAGCAGGTAGTCGCCATATCCTTCGGACCGCGGCGTAGACATGAACCGTGCCGGGATCAGCTGGTCCGTATCGATCCCGTCGTGAGGGAGGCGGACAACCGGACCTTCGAGTTCTGTCCAGCCGCGCACGTCAGGCCCTCCCTGCCAGCAGCATTCGGACATCGGTCAATCGGCCCGTCACTGCGGCTGCGGCAACCATCGATGGCGACATCAGATGGGTGCGCGCGCCCCGGCCCTGGCGTCCGCGGTAATTACGGTTCGTGGTTGACGCGCACCGTTGGCCCGATGGGACGGTATCACCGTTCATGCCAACACACATCGAACATCCCGACCCGCCCCAATCCAATCCGGCCTCGGTAAAGACATTGTCCAGTCCCTCGCGCTCGGCCTGGTGTTTGACCTGTGCTGATCCGGGCGACACCAGGCCGGGCACGACGGATTTCCGCCCGCGCAGAACCGTGGCGGCGGCGCGCAAGTCCTCGATCCGTGCGTTTGTGCAGGAGCCGATGAAGATCCTATCGACAGTTACTTCCGACAGCGCCTGGCCAGGTTTCAGCCCCATGTATTCCAGGGTGTCCCGGGTTTTCGCAGCGGTTGTTTCCGGTTGTGCCAGTGGATCCGGCACGGTCGCGGTGATCGGCAACGCCTGATCCGGCGCAGTGCCCCAAGTGACAGTGGGCGCCACATCCGCTGCGTCGATGTCAACCTCGGTGTCAAATACGGCATCCGTGTCGCTGTACAGACCTGCCCAGTCCGCTTCGGCCTCGGCCCAGGCGGCGCCTGTTGGCGCATGGATGCGGCCTTTCACATAGGCCAGCGTCTGCGCGTCCGGTGCTATCATGCCGCAACGTGCCCCGCCCTCGATCGACAGATTGCACAGGGTCATGCGCGCTTCCATCGACAGCGCCTCGACCGCGGGCCCTGCATATTCGATCGCATGCCCGCGTGCCCCGCCCGTGCCCAGCGCGGCAATCCAGTGCAGTGCCATATCCTTGGCGGTCACCGCAGGCCCCAGCGCGCCATCAAACCGAAGGCGCATGCGCTTTGGTTTTTGTTGCCAAAGGGTTTGTGTGGCAAGGACATGCGCCACCTCGGTTGCGCCGATCCCAAATGCAAATGCACCAAAAGCGCCGTGGGTCGAGGTATGGCTGTCGCCACAGACCACAAGCAGCCCCGGCAAGGTAAGACCCTGTTCAGGGGCCATGACATGAACGATACCGTGCCGCTGATCCTCAGGCGCAATACATGTGAACCCGTGCAGTGCCGCGTTGTCGGCCAGACGCTCCATCATCTTTAGCACAGCGGGCATCGGCGGCACATCACGTCGCACCGGCGCATAGTGGTCCATCACGCCAAACGTCAGTTCAGGCTGCGCCAGAGTTTCGCCGCGCGCGCCAATCTTCGCAAATGCATGGTGTGAACCCTCATGCACCAGGTGCCTGTCAACCCACAACAGGGACCGCCCGCCCTCGGCCCTGGCCACCACGTGGGCATCCCAGAGTTTGTCAAAGAGCGTCCGGCCGCTCATTCTGCGGCCTCGGATGCGGCCTCGCCGATCACCGGCTCCCAATAGCGCGCATCCCCTTGACCGGCGCGGTGCAACGCCATCTCAAGTCGGAAGGTATCGGGCCGGTACAGCGCGGACAGATACTCCACACCCTGGCCTTGGTCATCTCGCACAATGCGCGTCAGCGACAGCAACGCCGACCCTACAGCGACCCCCAGCGCATCAGCCACATCGGGCGCTGCCAGCGTTGCGGTCACCGATTGGGTTGCGGCATCGATCACGACACCGCCACGTTCAAGCAACCGGAACAGAGGTGTGGTTGCCAGGTCCGCCTCCGAGTAGTTACGCGCAATAGCCTCCGGCACATGGGTGGTCAGATGCGAAAAAGGGACCTCGCCCAGCAATCGAACACGAACCGCCGTCTGGACACGCTCGTCACCCTTCAAGGAAAGCCCGCGTGCGACGGCCACCGGTGCGGCGCCATAGGCAAAGGACAGCAGTCGCGCTGTCGTGCGTTCGGTCATTTCGACAAGCTGCGGCATCAACGAAGTAAAGTCGGCGGCAATCGATGCCGCGGGCGCGGCCAAAACGATGCTGCCACTGCCCACCCGCTTTTCGATCAGCTTGTCCCTGGCCAGACTGTCCAGTGCCCGGCGCACAGTCACACGCGAAACATCGAACTGATCGCAAAGCCTTTGTTCCCCTGGAAGACTGCTCGAAACGGGATATGTCCCCTCCAGAATACTTGTCCGCAACAACAGGTATACGCGACGCGCTTTTGCGCCCTCGGGTTGGTCTGCAGCAGGTGTGGATGCCATCTGTTCGCGGATCCGGTTGTGTATACTGACGTCAAGCATTCCATAAATCTGTATTTTCTACAACTCTTGATATAGTCGGAAACGTACAGTAATCTGTATTACATAAAATACAGACCGAGGATACATGCTGCCCGAAACCGCCGCAGAAGTGCTGGTCCGCCGCTATCTGGAAGCGATGGCCGTACGTGACCTGGGCGCGGCCAGGGCGCTGCTGGCCCCGAGGTTCGAGATGTTCTTTCCCGGCAACGTCCGGTTTACAACGCTCGAACAGTTGATCGAATGGTCCGCACCTCGGTACCGGCATGTCCAGAAGGCTATCGCTTGTATAGACATCGCCGGATCACGTGTCGCCTATTGCTCGGGCACGCTCTCCGGCCAGTGGACCGACGGGTCCCAGTTCGAGGGCATCCGCTTTATCGATCGCTTTGAGATCGCCGATGATCGACTGCAACGGCAGGACGTCTGGAATGATATGGCCGAGATGCGGTCATGACCCTTGACCCGGTAACGCTTGCTGTACTGTCCGGCCGGATGGAGCAGATCGCCGACGAAATGGACGCGACGCTGTTCCGTGCGGCATTCAACCCGATTATCGCGGAAGCGCATGATGCCAGTCACGGTATCTATGATGCGATCACGGGAGACACGCTCGTTCAGGGCAAATCGGGACTGCCGATCTTTGTGGGCGTGATGGCCTCGGCCGTGAAGGCAGTGATCGACAAGGCGGCCCACAACGATGATCTGGCCGACGGCGACATTTATATCTTCAACGATGCCCATATAGGCGGCACGCACCTCAGTGATATGCGTCTGGTCATGCCCTATTTCCGCGAGGGACGCCTGTTCTGCTACCTGGCCTCGGTCGGGCATTGGCATGACGTGGGCGGTGCGGTGCCGGGGAACTACAATCCTGCCGCGACCGAAGCCTTTCAGGAGGCCTTTGTGCTGCCCCCGGTGAAACTGGTCCGTGCCGGTACGATGCAGCAAGACATTGTAGACATACTGTTGCGCAACACCCGTTTGCCGAAGTCGGCGCAGGGTGACTTGAACGGCCAGCTGGGTGCGTTGGATCTGGGCGCAAAGCGTTTGGATGCGCTTTTGGATGAGTATGGGGCGCGCGTGGTCGACCAGGCATTTACGGCGCTTGGTGACCGGGCCGAGAAGTTGATGCGGGCCGAGATCGCTGCCCTTCCCGACGGACGCTGGGAGGCTTTGGATTACCTCGATAACGACGGTGTCAGTGATGTCGCATTGCCGATCCGCGTGGCGCTTGAAGTCTCGGGCGACCGCCTGACGTTAGACTTTGACGGCAGCGCCCCCCGGACTTCGGGGCCGGTGAACATTGCTTTGCCGACCGCAGTGGCCACGGCATATGTGGCGATCAAGCATCTGTTTGCCGATCTTCCGGCCAATGCGGGCGTTATGCGGCCGATCACGGTCAACGTGCCGGAGGGGTCCTTGCTTGCTGCGCCATTTCCGGCGCCGGTTGGGGGCTATACCGAAACCATCCTGCGCATGATCGATGTCATATTCTCGGCCATGGCGCAGGCCGATCCGGATCGTGTCGTCGGGAACGCTTATGGCACGATCAACGCATTATCCATGTCCGGGAACCGCGCCGATGGCACCCGCTGGGTGATGTTCTCGTTCTTTGGCGGCGGCCATGGCGGTTCTGCCGAGAGCGATGGTTTGAATCATGGCAACGCGCCGATATCCACCGCGACGATACCTCCGGCCGAGATACTCGAAGCGGCCTATCCGGTGAAGTTCACGCAATGGTCGCTACGTCCGGACAGCGCCGGCGCCGGGGCGCATCGCGGTGGGCTGGGTGCTACCTACGAAATTGAATTGTTGGAACAGCGCGCCGAGGCCTATGTGTTTGGTGAGCGCAGCCGCTTTGCACCGGCTGGCGCGGTGGGCGGCGGTCCGGCCACCGTCAACAGTATCAGCTACCAGCAAAGCGACGGGTGGCATACGCCTCCGATGGGGTCAAAAATGCGCGGCATCGGCCTGGTCAAAGGCCAGAAGTTGCGCCTTGAGACACCCGGAGGGGGCGGCTATGGCCCGGCCGAAGGGCGGTCATCCACCGCCGTCGCAAATGATGTCGCACAGGGTTACATTTCCGCCGATGCGGCCGATACACACTATGGCACCGCCTGGCGTGGGGGCTCCTCATGAGCCTTATAGCTGGGGTCGATGTCGGCGGCACATTCACCGATGTGTTTGTTCTGGACGAACAGAACGGGACGGCGCATGTGGCAAAGGTGCCCACGAGCCGCCCGGATCAGTCTGCCGGGTTTCTCGACGGGATCGGCACGCTGATCCCCGATGTTACGGCGCTTTCGGTTGTGATCCATGGTACCACCGCCGGGACAAACGCGCTGCTGGAACGAAAAGGCGCGCGTTGCGGCGTCATCACCACCGCCGGGTTTCGGGATGTGCTTGAAATGCGTCGTCGTGATCGGCCGCGCACATGGGGTCTGCGCGGCGATTTTTTGCCGGTGGTTCCCCGCAGCCTGCGGTTGGAGGTTCCCGAGCGCACCCTGGCCGACGGAACAGTAGAGCGAACGGTTGATCTCGATGCGGTGAAAACCGCCGCCAAAACACTGTTGGATCGCGGGTGCGCCAGCGTTGCGGTGTTGTTTGTGAACGCCTATGCGAACCCGGAAAATGAAGCCGCTGCCGTGGCGGCCGTCCGCGCGGTCTGGCCCAACCGGCATGTCTCGGCATCCGCCGAAATCCTTCCTGAGATCCGGGAGTTCGAGCGCTTCTCGACCGCGACACTAAACGCCTATCTGCAACCCGAAGTCGGCGGCTACCTGCATCGCCTGGACACCGCGCTGGCGCGGAAAGGGCTGAACGACGGTCTCATGGTCGTTCAGTCGAACGGCGGCCTTATGGATCTCGCCATGGCCTGCGACCGACCCGTGCGGACAGCGCTGTCGGGCCCTGCGGCCGGTGTCATCGCGGCCTCCCATATTGCCAGTGAGGCGGGTTTTCCGGATGTCATCACCGGCGATGTCGGCGGCACCAGTTTCGATGTCTCCCTGGTTGCCGCCGGGCAAACCGTGCTGAGCCCGCAAACCAGTATCGATTTCGGACTTGTGATCCGGCAACCGATGATCGAGATCGTCACCATCGGGGCGGGCGGCGGCTCTATTGCCTGGGTTGACAAAGGTGGGCTCCTGAACATCGGACCCCAGAGTGCGGGGTCTGATCCTGGCCCGGTTGCCTATGGTGGCGGAAACGATCGGCCCACCGTGACAGATGCGAATGTTGTCCTCGGGCGGATAGATCCCGCGCATCCGATCGGTGGTGTCCTGGACCGTCTCGATGTCGCGGCAGCTACGGCTGCGATCGATACGCATGTTGGTCAGCCACTCAACCTCACCAGCACGCAAGCCGCCGAAGCCATCCTCCGCGTTGCCAACAGCCAGATGGCAGGGGCGATCCGGCTGGTGTCGATCGAACGGGGTTTTGACCCCAAGAAATTCGCCTTTATGCCCTTCGGTGGCGGGGGTGCGCTCCATGCTTGTGCGATGATTGCCGACGTTGGGCTGGCGCGCGCCATTGCCCCACGATACCCCGGCGTTACGTCCGCACTTGGCTGCGTCATCGCAGACATGCGGCAGGATTTCGTTCAAACCCTGAACCGCCCGCTGGATGACCTCGATATTTGCGGGATGTCCGCAATTATGCAGGATCACCTGGATCGCGGCACACGGATACTTGATGCGTCGAATGTGCGGTTTACCGTACGTCGGGCCGACTTCGAACTGGACATGGCTTATGTCGGGCAAACCCATACCGTTGCCGTTCCAATTGATATCGAGATATTGCACGGATCGGTTCAAGCGCCAACGGCTCAGGCCATCGCAGCGGCGTTCGATCAGGTATATACCGTCGCCTATGGGCGCCTTTTGTCCGGTGGGGTCCGACGGATCATCAACATACGCAGTGCAGTGATCGGCGAACGCCCCAAGTTCGATCTTGCGGCGCTGGCGCCTTCGGTAGATGCCACTCTGGCCCGCGCGCAGCGCGGCCAGCGGCCGGTTCATTTCGGGTCACAATGGTACGAGACACAAGTCTATACGCGGCTTGATCTGCCCATCGGTTCGTGCATCTCGGGTCCTGCAATTCTGGAGCAGGCCGACACCACACTCCTGATCGAACCCGGCTTTACCGGCACAGTTGACCGGTTCGGCAATGTGATCCTCGAACGCAACGAAAGCCCCAGATGACGCGTCCAGATCTTTCCGGCACAGCGGTGCTGACAATTGACCTCCAAAACGACTTTCTGGATCCGAAGGGCGCATACGGGCGGGCCGGGCAGACCGCTTCTGCCATTACCGCGCTTCCTGCCCGGATCCGTCCGTTGATCGACTCCGTGCGCGACGGCGGCGGCCGTTTCATCTCGGCTCAGTTCACCCTGGTCGCGGGTCCGGACAATAAGCCGCTGATCGCTCCGCATCTGGCACGGTTGCGGCCCTTCCTCGGCAAGGGCGACTTTGCCGCAGGCGCCTGGGGACACAGGTCGGTCGATGCGCTTGGCCGCCCGGACTATGTTGTCGAGAAAGTGGCCTATTCCGCGTTCTATCAGACACGCCTGGAGTACATTCTGCGGTTTCTGGGGATAAATCGGCTGATCATTGGAGGGATTGTAACCAACGGCGGTGTGGCCAGTACGGTGCGGGATGCCCATTTGCGAGATATCGACACCGTATTGCTCTCGGATGGCTGTGCTGCGTTTCGCGAGGATGTGCATGAGGCGACCCTGCTGTCACTGTCAACGGTGACTTCTGTTATGACCTGCGCCAGGGCCATGCCATGACCCTGCGCGCCCTGATCACCGCCCAAAGCATCCTTGTGGCCCCGGGCGTCTATGATGGGCTTACGGCCACTCTGGCCGCTCAGGCGGGGTTCAATGCGCTCTATCTTTCTGGCGCAGCGGTGGCCTACACCCGGCTGGGGCGGCCCGATATCGGGCTCACCTCGGTTACCGAAATGGCCGATACGATGGCGCAGATTGCAGACCGGGTCACCCTGCCGGTCATCATCGATGGTGACACCGGTTTCGGCAATGCACTGAATGCCCAACGCACCATGCGACTGTACGAACGGGCCGGTGCAAGCGCGGTCCAGGTCGAGGACCAGACATTTCCGAAACGCTGCGGACACCTGCGGGACAAGTCACTGATCCACCCGGCCGAGATGACGGGAAAGATCGCGGCAATGGCAGATGCGCGGTCGAGCCCCGAAATGCTGATTGTCGCGCGAACGGATGCGATCGCGGTCGAAGGCTTCGATGCAGCGCTTGAGCGCGCCGAGGCCTATGTCGAGGCGGGGGCGGACGCGCTGTTCATCGAAGCACCGCGCACGATGGATGAGTTGCGCGCTGTTGCAGATCGTTTTGCGGGCCGTGTCCCGCTGATGGCCAATATGGTTGAGGGTGGCGCCACACCGATCCTGTCGGCGGATGACCTTGAGACCCTCGGGTTTTCCATTGTGATTTTTCCTGGCGGGATCGTGCGCGCGCTGGCACGGACCGCCGAGGCGTATTACGCGAACCTTTACGGCGCGGGGTCGAACGCCGGGTTTGCGGACAGGATGTTCGACTTTGACGGGCTCAACGCCCGGATCGGGACGGATGAAATCCTAGCTCTGGGCAAAACCTACGACCCATGAGCATCGCGGCCAGCCCGGAACGGTTCGATACCACGGTCGAGACGCTCATCGTCGGGGCCGGGGCCTGTGGCCTTGTCGCGGCGCTTGCGGCCCGCGAGGCTGGACAGTCCGTGCTGGTTCTTGAGCGGGACGCAGTACCCGCAGGTTCCACTGCGCTGAGCGCCGGTCTGATCCCCGGCGCCGGGACCGCCCAGCAGGCCGCCTGTGGTGTTGCAGACAGTGCGGCCCTGTTCGCGCAGGATATCCAGTCAAAAGCGGGGAGCGAGAATGACCCGGCACACGTCAAAACGCTCGCCGATGCGTCAGGACCGGCGATCGACTGGCTCACATCGGCGCATGGCGTACCTTTGACCCTGGTCACCGATTTCGACTACCCAGGACATAGCCGCCGGCGGATGCACGGTGTGCCGAGCCGCGCCGGTCGCGATCTGATCAACGTTCTGCGCAGCCGGGCCGAGGCTTTGGACATCGACATAATTTGCGACCGTCATGTTCCAACACTTTTCGCCCGCAATGACCGCATCACAGGTGCTCAGGCGGACCGCCCTGACGGGGGTGCGGATCTGGTGGGATGTGCCCGTCTGATCCTTGCCTCCAACGGGTTCGGCGGCAACCGCGATATGGTCCGCGCACATATGCCCGAGATCGCCGAGGCGCTGTGGTTCGGGCATGGGGGAAATCAGGGCGATGCAGTTTTATGGGGTCAGGCGCTGGGCGCAGACGTGTCACATATGGGCGCGTTTCAGGGACATGGGAATGTCGCGCACCCGCATGGTGTTCTGATCAGCTGGGCGGTCATCACCCAAGGTGGAGTTCAGATCAATTCCGATGGCAAACGCTTCTGGGATGAGTCGCAAGGGTACTCGGAAGCGGCGCGAGCCGTCCTTGAGCAACCGGGCGGTATTGCATGGACCATCTTCGATACCCGCATTGCGACCATCGCGCGTCAATTCGCCGATTTTCAGGCGGCAGAGGCGTGCGGGGCGATCCTGACCGCGGACACGCTGGGCGGGCTGGCAGCCAAAATGGGGGTGCCGGCGGATCCGCTTGCCCAGAACCTGGCGGCGCATTGCCCGTTTGGACGCGACTTTTCAGGATGCCAACCGCTTGCGCCCCCGTATTGCGCGGTCCGGGTGACGGGTGCGCTGTTTCATACCCAAGGCGGGCTTCGGGTCGATGGCCGTGCCCGCGTGGTCAAATCCTGTGGGACGGCGTTGCCGAACCTTTATGCGGGGGGCGGCGCGGCTGTCGGTGTGTCAGGTGCGGGTGACGCGGGGTACTTGTCTGGGAACGGGCTGCTGGCGGCTGTGGTGCTGGGGCGCATTGCCGGAGAGGATTGGCCTGATCCGCAGAAAGATCTAGACTAGGGCAAAGTTTCAGGAGACCTCCAATGCCAGATGGAATGCAGCAGAACCATGGACCGTCGCTTGCCGGTTTTGATTGGACCGACCCGTTCCGTCTGGCCGATCAACTGAGCGAGGAGGAGCGGCTGGTTGCCAAAAGCGCCGCTGCCTATGCCGCAGACAAGCTGGAACCGCGCGTGACCGACGCCTTTCTGAACGAACGTGTCGCGCCAGAGATTTTTGCCGAAATGGGGGAGATGGGGCTTCTGGGGGTGACCGCGCCCGAAAGCTACGGGGGGCTTGGCGCGGGCTATGTCACCTATGGTTTGGTCGCGCGCGAGATTGAGCGTATCGACAGCGGGTACCGCTCCATGATGTCGGTGCAGTCCAGCCTGGTGATCTATCCGATACATGCCTATGGAACCGAAGAACAAAGACGGAAGTTTCTACCCGGTCTGACCAACGGCACATCGATCGGCTGCTTTGGTCTGACCGAACCGGACGCGGGCTCGGATCCGGGTGGTATGAAAACCCGGGCCGAGAAGACAGCGACCGGTTATCGTCTGACCGGGGCCAAAACCTGGATCTCTAACAGCCCGATAGCGGACGTCTTTGTTGTCTGGGCCAAGTCCGATGCGCATCAGGGTCGGATCCGCGGCTTTATCCTGGAAAAAGGCATGCAGGGTCTCAGCGCGCCGAAGATCGGCGGCAAACTTTCTCTGCGTGCTTCGGTCACGGGTGAGATCGTCATGGATGGGGTTGATGTGGGCGAGGATGCGCTTCTTCCCAATGTGGAGGGTCTCAAAGGTCCTTTCGGCTGCCTCAATCGCGCGCGTTATGGCATCAGTTGGGGCGTGATGGGTGCGGCCGAGGCCTGCTGGCACCGTGCCCGGCAGTACGGGCTTGACCGGGTTCAGTTTGGCAAACCGCTGGCACAGACGCAGTTGTTTCAGAAAAAGCTCGCCGATATGCAGTCCGAGATCGCCCTTGGCCTTCAGGCCAGCCTCAGGGTCGGACGGATGCTGGACGAGGGCACCTGCGCGCCGGAGGCGATCAGCCTGGTCAAACGCAACAATTGCGGCAAGGCCCTGGACATCGCACGCAACGCGCGGGACATGCACGGCGGCAATGGCATCATGGCCGAATACCATGTGATGCGGCATGCTCAAAACCTCGAAACGGTCAACACATACGAAGGCACCCATGATGTGCACGCGCTGATCCTGGGGCGCGCGCAGACGGGTCTTCAGGCATTCTTCTGATGCGCGGAACGTCGGTCGGTCTATGTTTTGCCATGCTGGCGGGGGGACCGGTCGGTGCCCTCAGTTGCATGGCGCCGAACGCAGCGCGCACCTTCAATGAGTTGGCCGAAGCCGAGGCAACCTATTACGTGGGCATCGGCGCGTTCACCGCGCCGTCAGCGGTGCCGGAATTACCCAAAGGGCAAAGCGGTTCGGCGCGGATGTACTTTGAAGGTGAGCTATTCAGCCGTCTGGAAACCGTGCCATACGCCGGTTCGGTGGGCGTGACGGTGGAATGTGCCGCAGTCTGGTGTGCGTCCTTTCCCGAAAGGAACCAAGACCTGCTGGTTTTTCTTGAGGCCGGCGCAGATCGTTCGATGACCCTGACCGAAGGACCATGCCCCTTCCGAGTCTTGCCGGTGCCCACCCAAGAACAACGCGGCGCGCTCTTTGATTGCATGAAGGAACACCGCTGCGGGCCTGATCAAATTACCGCGTTTGAACGGGAATAGTCCGCCGAGCCAGCATTGCCTCGGTTTCAGAGTTCACATAGAATTGGTCGGGTAATCAGACCAACTGACGCGGTTACGGGAACGGAGAGCGTTTATGCCCACGATCACCACCATTGAAGATTTGCGCCGTCTGGCCAAGTGGCGTGTGCCGCGGATGTTCTATGATTACGCGGACAGCGGGTCCTGGACCGAGCAAACCTACCGCGAAAACACATCGATCTTTGAGCAGATCCGCCTGCGCCAGCGTGTGGCCGTGAATATGGAGGGCCGGACGACCAAGACCAAAATGGTGGGTGAGGATGTGGCAATGCCTGTCGCGATCGCGCCGACCGGTCTGACCGGAATGCAGCACGCGGATGGCGAGATCCTTGCCGCGCAGGCTGCCGAGAAGTTTGGCGTCCCCTTCACCTTATCGACCATGTCCATCTGCTCGATCGAGGATGTGGCTGCGGCAACCACCAAACCCTTCTGGTTCCAGCTTTACGTGATGCGTGACCGCGAGTTTGCGGGCAACCTGATCGACCGGGCAAAAGCCGCAGGGTGTTCGGCGCTGGTGCTTACGCTTGACCTTCAAATGATCGGTCAGCGGCACAAGGACATCAAGAACGGCCTGAGCGCGCCACCCAAGCTTACACTTGCAAACATCCTCAACATTGCCACCAAGCCGCGGTGGTGCTGGGGCATGCTCCAGACTCATCGCCGGACGTTCCGCAACATCGTGAACCATGCCAAGGGCGTAACGGATATGGGCTCGCTTGCCGAATGGACACATGCGCAATTTGACCAGAGCCTCACATGGGATGACATTGACTGGATCCGGGAGAGGTGGGGCGGCACCTTTATAATCAAGGGTATCCTGGATGTGGAGGACGCAAAGATCGCTGCAGACAAAGGGGCGGATGCCATCATTGTGTCGAACCACGGCGGGCGCCAACTGGACGGTGCTTTAACCTCGCTGCATGTTTTGCCCGAGATCGCGGCCGCGGTTGGTGATCGTGTAGAGGTGCATTTTGATGGCGGTATCCGCTCGGGTCAGGATGTGCTGAAAGCCGTCGCCATGGGAGCGAAGGGAACCTATATCGGGCGCGCGTTCCTCTATGGTTTGGGCGCGATGGGAAGGTCCGGTGTGACTGCTGCCCTGGACGTCATCTACAAGGAACTGGACACGACGATGGGCCTGTGCGGCCGAACAGATATCCACGATCTCAACAATGACAACCTTATTTTCCCGCATCAGGTCCCTGCCCCCTTTGGTCCCGCCGAATGGGCCGCGGAAAACCGCCTTGCGGCGGAATGATACGCTCGACAGGGCAGCAAGGTTTGCCCTTGGAACCGTGGTCGCGTTCCGTCGGCTGCATAAGACACCAGGTTCCACCTGACCAGTTGGTTCCTTTCTTGGATCCTGCCATGCCAGGCAAAAGTCCTCGTCCAGAGCCTTTTCGACTTTAGGGATTTTCAGTTGGTTCAATGCTAAGCCGAAACGCTTCGACCTGTCCAAGTCCACAGACCTTCAAAACAATTGCTTTGGCAAATGCGCCATTGCTGCCTTCGGCCATTCGACCTTGCGGCGCGAACTTCAAGAAAGCCAAGGGGCTGGTGAAAAATTCGAGAGTCTGACACTTGCACTATTTCACATGATTCCATTGCAACAGCCAAATCGAAACCAAGTGCCCGATGGAGCGCTTGAGAACCTCGCATATCTCCAACTCTGGTCTCAGGCCAACACTGCACCGCAGAAGCTGCGTATAGGCCCTATAAGCGTAAGTCTTTATACATTATCGCAAGAAACGGGGTTTTCATCAGACCCGAACGAAGTTGCTGTCAACATACAACGACGCGCGGTGAGCCGACATCGAACTGAGACCTTGCTGAAGTACGGTTCGAAAACAGCACAAGGAGGGTTACTTTGAGCAAACCTGTTGTCAACATTCACGATGTCGCCGCCGACCCCGAATTCGTGCTCAGCCGAGAGCGCAGGGGCCGCTTCGAGGCTCAGCTTGCCCTGGTCGGAAAAGCACTGGGCACCAAGGGAATTGGTATCAATCTTACCATCGTGCCCCCCAATTCCAAGGCCTTTCCAAGGCACTATCACTACCACAATGATGAGATGTTCGTCATTTTAGAAGGCACCGGCACACTCCATTTTGGTGAGGACGACTTTCCACTGAAACCAATGGACGTGATAAACATCGAAGCTGGAACAGGGGTGCCTTTCCAAATAGATAATACATCCCAAAGCGAGCTTCGCTACCTCGCGCTTTCGACGCTCGATCCCACGGATGTCTTTGTCTATCCAGATTCAAACAAAATCGGGATCATGGCAAAAGGTGCGCCGTTTCGCGACTTGTCCGGTGACGGGCTTCAGCGCATGATTAAGTTCATTCCCGCCGAAACCGATGAAGACTATTATCACCGCGAGCCAGAGGCGGAGGAGAACACGAAGTCGTAGTCAATTCGCTTCCCGTACATCGCATTGTGGCTCAGCTGAACCGGCTTTCTTCGGCCTGAAGTACGAAGTGCTTGTCCGTTTGGCCATCTACAAAGCGCATGGATATGTGTAGCAGTCTTGTTGGGCCTGCTGCGGGGCCAAGTGACCCGCCGATCCAGAGCGCTGTTTGTCGCAATGGCTGTGGCGTTGCTGTCGTCGCTTGCCCGAGCCACGTACCTGCTTGAGCGGCAACCTGTGCTAGGGGGCCCATATGCGGAGATGTTAGGGCTTCACCTTGTGGACCTTCGCCTGGCAGTGCCTCGCTGCGTTGGTCTGAGGTCCCACCAGATCAAAGGGGGCAGGCGACGGGATGGAGAATACGTATCTCTCTATTAGCAGCCGGATACTCTCGCGCCGGCCCTTCGGTGGGCCGCGATGGACGTTTCCCTGCCCTAGTGTCCGTGCGCGCCTTCTGCGAGGGATCTGACAAAAGCCAGAACGTCCTGTGTTGGTTTTCCGGCGCCAAGTTCGTTTACAATGGCGGATCCCACGACTGTACCATCGGCCACCGCGGCAATGTCTTTGGCGGCTGTTGGTGTCTTGATCCCGAAACCGACGCAAACCGGTAAATTGGTGGCTGCTTTGATCCGCGCAACCTCGGGCGCTACAGCGGCCGCATCGGCTGCAGCCGCGCCGGTGATACCGGTAATCGAGACATAGTACACAAAGCCAGAGGTGTTCCGGAGGACCGTGGGCAGGCGGGCGTCGTCGGTTGTTGGCGTCGCCAAACGGATAAAATCCAGTCCCGCGGCCTGTGCGGGAAGGCAGAGTTCTTCATCTTCCTCGGGGGGAAGGTCAACCACAATCAGGCCGTCGACCCCTGCGTGTTTTGCCGCCTCAAGAAACCTGCTCACACCCATGGAATAAATGGGGTTGTAGTACCCCATCAGAACAATTGGGGTCGTACTGTCGTTGGTCCGGAACGCCGCCGCCAGCGCCAGCGTCTTTTCAAGTGTCATGCCGGCCTCCAGCGCGCGGCCCGCTGCAAGCTGAATGGCCGGACCATCGGCCATCGGATCGGTAAAAGGCAGCCCAAGCTCAATGATGTCCACGCCCGCATGGGGCAACCCGCATACCAGTTCCAGCGAGGTATCGTAGTCCGGATCGCCAGCCATAACATAGGCAATGAATGCCGACTTGCCCTCGGCCCTAAGCCGCGCAAAGGTTGCGTCGATCCGTGTCATCTGAGGCCCGCCCCTTCGTCTACCAAGCGCATTGCATGAGACAGAAGGAGGGGAAAATCAAGGCAGGTGGTCGAAATTCCTACGTCGTCTTGACCCAGGGCCACCACCGCCCCTACATGCGCGGCACACAGAATAGTCACAGGGGCAGCGAATGGGATTCAAGACCGGTATAGTTGGATTGCCAAATGTCGGCAAATCCACCCTGTTCAACGCCCTGACGCGCACCGCCGCCGCGCAAGCCGCCAACTTTCCATTTTGCACCATTGAGCCGAATGTGGGTGAGGTTTCGGTTCCCGACACGCGCCTGGACCAGTTGGCCGACATTGCCGGTTCCGCGCGGGTTGTTCCGGCACGCATGACATTTGTTGACATTGCCGGTTTGGTTAAGGGCGCTTCGCGTGGTGAGGGTCTGGGCAATCAGTTTCTGGCGAACATCCGCGAATGCGACGCCATCGCCCATGTTCTGCGCTGTTTCGAAGACGACGATGTGACCCATGTTTCCGGGCGGGTTGACCCGGTCGAGGACGCCGAGGTGATCGAAACCGAGCTGATGCTTGCCGATCTGGAGAGCATCGAGAAACGCATCCAGGGACTGCAGCGCAAGGTGAAGGGCGGCGACAAGGACGCCGTCACCATGGCAGCATTGCTCGAGCAGGCCAAGCAGTCGATCGAGGCCGGAAAACCGGCCCGTATGGTGGAGGTGGACGAAGCGGACCGCAAAGCCTGGTCGCAGCTCCAATTATTGAGTGCGAAACCGGTACTCTATGTCTGCAACGTTGAAGAAAGCGCCGCAGCCAGTGGCAATGCGAACGCGGCGAGGGTGGCAGAGATGGCCGCAGCCCAGGGTGCGGCCAGCGTTGTCATCTCTGCCGCGATTGAGGAGGAGATCAGTCAGCTTGAAGACGACGAGCGACGTGAGTTCCTTGATGAGATGGGGCTGGCGCAAGCGGGTCTCGACCGTCTTATTGCCGCCGGTTACAGACTTCTCGGCCTGGTGACGTATTTTACCGCAGGGCCCAAAGAGGCGCGCGCCTGGACAATTCGCAACGGGGCAACCGCGCCGCAGGCCGCCGGTGTCATCCATGGCGACTTCGAGCGTGGTTTCATCCGCGCCGAAACGGTTGCGTTTGACGACTTCGTGGCCGCCGGTGGCGAGCAAGCAGCTCGCGAAGCTGGCAAGCTGCGGGCGGAAGGCAAAGCTTATGTCGTGAAGGATGGAGATGTCCTCCACTTCCTGACAAACGTCTGAAGAAACCCTTTAGTAACGTCGAACACCCGACATAATTAACTGCCCCGACACCAATTGTTAGCGGGCTGGTTAATGATCATGGGTACCCTTCTGCACGACCCCGCAAAACGGGTCTGTGTGGTGGCAAGGGGTTCTCCGAATGGGGACGTTGATCAAATCGGGATTCGTGATTCAGGGAAGCGTGTTTCTGCCCACATTCGGTGTGATCGACATCGAGTACTACGGCGCAGGCGGCAATGACTACCTGATCATCGCGTCCGAGGGCATCGGCTCGATATCGGTCTATGACATCACCGACGCGGACTCTGTCGTGCTGGCCAGCCTGGCGGCACAGACTGCAAACAGTGGCACGGCGACCCTGTCGGATCTGGTGCTGGTCCCCGGGGACGGCGGTACATTCCTCCTGCCTCTGGGAAGAAACGATGATAACTTCGCGCTGTTTGACATCGGTCCGTCGGGGATACTCAGCATTGAGACGGTGCTTACGGATGCCAGCGATATCTATGAGCGCGGATTTGTGGGCGAATCCATCAAAGCTGGCAGTAGCGAGTTTTTCATAACCTCGGCGTTTGGTCGCGCCGGTATGGAAGTTTTTGAACTCAACCCGGACAATAGCGTCACCTTCGTCCGGCGGGTCGAAGACTCGGATTTCCGCAAACTTGAAGATGTCACCGCCATTCACGCAACGACAATTTTTGGCCGAGCTACGGTGTTTACCGGTTCTGGCCTCGATACCGGTCTCCACTCATTTTGGTTCAGCGGAATTGGCAATATGGGCGTCACAGACCGGAAGCTGACCCGCGGAACCGAGGGAATGCGCGGTATCACCGATATCGACTCGGTGCAGATCGATGATCGTGCCTTTGTGGTCGTGGCAGCAGCCGGATCGGACAGTCTGCAGGTCTTTCGCGTCTCCTTTGAACGCAAACTGACGTTGCTGGACACCACACGCGATACCGGCTCAACACGCTTCGAGAATGTTCAGGCGATGGAGGTGTTTGAGAGCGATGACAGGGTGTTTGTCCTGGCCGGAGGGAGCGATGACGGCGTGACGCTGTATGAGATGACATTCCGGGGAAAACTGCTGTTCCTTGAAACTTTCGTGGATGGCTTTGATACGGCTCTTAAAAGCGTCTCATCCATTGAGGTGCGTGTGGAAGGCGACACCGCTTATGCATATGTCGGTTCCCTGAAAGAGGGTGGGGTCACCGAACTCATCATCGATCTTGAGCGAAGCGGCGAGGACATTCGCGGAGGTCCGGTCAAGGACCAACTGACCGGAACCAGCCAGGACGATATCATTTGGGGCTTCGGCAAGTCCGACCAAATTGACGGTGGCGCGGGGGATGACAGGTTGATCGACGGCCGTGGCCGGGACACTCTGACCGGCGGTCCTGGCGCGGATATTTTCGAATTCGTCGCCGATGGACGATCCGACTTTATCCTGGATTTTGATCCGGCAGTTGACAAGATCGACCTCACGGATACGTCCGCCAACGCGTTTAGCGACCTGCTTGTCGGCGCCCGGATCAGGGGTGCAGTGGTCAAAATCGAAGACGAGATCATTCGCCTGCGCAATCCGGAAGGCACGCCCTATGACGTTTCCGAGTTTACGGCGGATACCTTTATCTTCTAACGCTGCTGACCCGGTAAACGGATATAGCGCTTGCAATTCCACCACCCACACAAGTAAACCCGGCGGTGGAGACGTGGCCGAGTGGTCGAAGGCGCTCCCCTGCTAAGGGAGTAAACGGGCAACCGTTTCGAGGGTTCGAATCCCTTCGTCTCCGCCACTTTCCTCCTAATCTCTATTTCGTAACCGCATGATAGCAGAGCGGAATTCGGCGTTTTCACGCTGAAGGCGGTGTTCGGTCCGCTTGATCCGCTGCACATTTTTCACCACAACTTGCTGCACAAGTGGGGTATTTCGCCGCCGTGAGCATCGCGAAACGAGGCCGCCTCTACCACCGTCGCCGCCGCGTCCCGCGCCGGTATCGGAGCATCGAGCCGCGCAAAACCGTCTGGATCAGCCTGCATACCGACTCCGAGACCGTCGCCCGCAGCAAGGCGGATCGCGCGTGGAGCCAGATGATCGAGGCCTGGGAGGCGCGACTGGCCGGGAACAGCGCGGATGCGGAGGCCCGCTACGACGCCGCTCGTGATCTGGCGCGGGGCTTTCGGTATCTGGACGCGGGAGCTGTCGTTAAGCTCTCGGTCGAGGATGTCATCGAGCGCGTCGGGGCGATTCCGGCGCCTGCGAACCAGCACGATGCGATGGAATGTGCCGCTGAAATATTCCGGCAAAGTCAGTGCGTTAACCGTATTTTCGCCGCATAACGTAAAGGGGTGCGGCTGAATAAAGTCAGTCACAACAACCAGTTGCGTGCCGAATGCGGCAACCCTTTTATCTCGCGCTCCATTGATGCGCCGTCTCGGGGCTATGTCTCGTCAAAACTACTCAGTTAAAGCTTGCCTGAAAACTGGTCGCCGTGAGCGACACATGCGCATCAAGCGGCGGGCGCAACTCGAAAGCCTTGGGCGTTCGTGCGAAGTTCCAGAGACGAAACAAGCACCATTCCGCGCGCCGTTCATCTGCCACTGCAAGTTCGTTGCGCGAGATGAACGCGGGTTTGTACCCGGTGATCCAGACCTCGCCGAGCCCCTTGAGCACAGCGCTGATGTTCTGATGTTTGAACTCAACCGAACCTTCCGAACGGTTGTTGAGGCGCGGCAGAAGCTGCCGCCGATGAGCGGCCTTATTGCAAGCACGGCCTGCCACGTCGTCAGCCAGCATCGCGAAGTAGTCCGCGACGATCAGGTCATTTTCGGTATCTGTCCACTCTTGGTTCGACATCGTGCCAGGCTATCGTGCCAAGCTATGGAAAGCTTCGGCAGTTGTCACGAACGGCGGAAAGCGGAAGTTCGCCGCAGGTACGAGACACTTTCAGTCGAACCATGAAAGCAGCCATCGGAGAGCTTAAGGCGAGGTTGGAGCTTCCCCACCCAAAATCAAGTGAGTTTTAGGCCCTACTTTCTTTTAGCGAATCGCTTGCAGCATCGAACATCTTGTCGGTTACTGAGGCGATCCGCTTTTCATTTGGCAAGTCTTCCGTCTCAATGCTCTCAACAATATGGGGGATACTTGGGTTTGTAATACACCTTAGCCCGCTGTCCAATTTTCGCAGACCGCTTCAGTTCGCATTGGGGCGATTAGCCCGAGCAAATCGGTGAGCATTGAGCGTGCAGCCCGATTGAGCGATGGACAGGGCTAGATCGTGGCATGCAGATTCGCTTTACGCTCATTGAGGTAGGCGAAAACATGTGAGTATCGGCGATTAGGCGCTGCTATTTTGTGCAGACTCTTCCTATGCTCGGCACCCGAAGCGAGTGATGGCTCAGACAGCTCGATCAGCTATTGCGCCGTCACAGTGTATTCTGTGTGATGGAGGAGGAAAGGAGAGCAGCTTGCGGTCAGCAGTAGCGGCAACATTACTGGCTCTGGCGTATGCTTCGGCGGCTTTTTCCCACGAAACGGACGAAGCCTTCGCCGAGAAAATCCGCACCTACATCCTGGCAAACCCCGAGATCATCCTCGAAGCGATGGATGTTCTGGCATCTCGGGAGGCCGAGGCTGAAGTCGCGAGCCTTCTGGCCACATCCGCCACCGAGATCCTGAACCCGGATCGGGCCATCGTTCTGGGCGATCCGGCGGCACCTCACCGGATATTTGAGCTCTTCGATTACAGATGCGCCAGTTGCAAAGCGGGCCATCCGGTGCTGGAGGCTTTTGTTGCGGAAAATCCGGATGTAGCCGTGATGGTGCAGCAATTGCCCATCCTCGGCCCGCAGTCGGATCGGGCTGCCCGGGCCTATCTGGCGGTGTTCGAACTTGGGGGCGCAGAGGCTGCGGCCCGGCTGCACGCGGTACTGTTTGATCTTGCAGCCCCTTTGAGCACGTCCGTTCTGGAGAGCGTCCTCAGCGAATTGGGTCATAATCCTGAAGCGGTGGAAGATGCCATGTACGCCGCCGAGATCACGGCGCGCATCAACGCCAACAAGGACGCCGCCCTGGCGCTTGGGGCGATCGGAACACCCGTTTTCGTGACGGAGCGGCGGGTGCATCAGGGCGTGGCCACAATGGAGGTGCTGGAGGAGATGCTCGCGGATCTCCGAGCGAACTGATCCTACTGCCCTTCCCCGACAAAGGCCTTTTCCACGACGAACTCACCCGGTTTGCTGTTGGCGCCTTCCTGAAGGCTCGCAGCCTCACAGAGCCCCACGATGTCGCTGTTGAGCGCCATGGAGCCGCAGATCATCACCCGATCCGTTTGGGGTGACCAGGCGCCAAGGCCGGTGCGTTCAAACACCTCTCCGCTGCGGATATGATCGCTGATCCGGCCTTCACAAGCCGAGGGCTCGCGCGTTGTTGTCGGATAGTAGTGCACTTGGCCGGCAAATTCGCCGATCAATGGATCTGCCGCGAGATCCGTCACAAGACGGGCGCCATAGGCAAGCTCCGCCTTTGTCCGGCAGGTATGCGCAAGCACCACCTTTTCATAGCGCTCAAACGTATCGGGATCCCGGAGAAGGGACGCAAAGGGGGCAACGCCCGTGCCGGTCGCGATCATCCAGAGCGTTTTGCCCGGCAACAGCGCATCAAGCACGAGCGTGCCGACGGGCTTGGGGCGGAGGATGATCTGATCCCCCACCGCGATGTTCTGGAGGCGCGATGTCAGCGGGCCGTCCGGCACCTTGATCGAGTAAAACTCCAGTTCGTCATCCCAGCTCGGTGAGGCGATCGAGTAGGCGCGCAGAAGCGGTTTCCCGTCTTCCTTTGGCAAACCGATCATCACGAACTCGCCGGAACGGAACCGGAGCGAACGGGGGCGGGTGATGCGAAAGGAGAAGAGCGTCTCCGTCCAATGATGAATCGCTGTGACGGTTTGGCCATCCTGAAGCTCTGCGGGCTTTTGCGCGGCAAGGGCTGTCATCTGTCTTCCTTTCAAGCCGCCTGGCCCGGTTTGGGGGAGAACATCGTCTCCAGTTTCCCGGAAACGCCGTCATTGGCATCCGCCTCGGGCAACGGATCCTTGGTGGAAAGGATAACCGGCCAGAGTTCGGCGTATTTGGCATTGAGATCGACCCATTTCTCGGCACCCGTCTCCGTATCCGCGATGATGGCATCGGCCGGGCATTCAGGCTCGCAGACGCCGCAATCGATGCACTCCTCCGGCTTGATCACCAGCATGTTCTCGCCTTCGTAAAAGCAATCCACGGGGCAGACATCCACGCAATCGGTGTATTTGCAGCCGATGCAATTGTCCGTCACGGCATAGGTCATCTCGGATCTCCGTTTTCAGCTCAAAAAAACCGGAGCCGGGCCTCCTGTATGTAAACGAGTTGCTATTGCGGCGCGCAAAATCAGAAGAACCTCGGCTCAAGGAGGGGGATCGCCATGCAACCGGAGGCACTAAGCGCAAATGCAGAGCATCTGCACATTCAATGGGCAGATGGCACATCGGCGACCTACCCAGCGCACGAGCTACGCGGCGCCGCGCGCGATGCTACCTCGCAAAGAGAGCTATATGACACTGGAACTATTGATATTTCTGAAGGATTGGAGATCACAGGTGTCGACTATGTCGGTGCCTACGGGCTGAACATCCGCTTCTCCGACGGGCACGAACGTGCCATTTATCCTTTCGTCTATCTCCGCGAGTTGCGTGGTTTGGAAACTAGTTGACAGTCCACACACTCCGCTGCGTCGCAGCATAAGGGTGAACCGGGAGAGACATATGGATGAGATTCGCGACGGGCTGGAGAGCGTTGACTGCGACATTCTGGTGATCGGCGGGGGCACAGCGGGGCCGTTGGCTGCCCTGAAAGCCAAGCGCAAGAACCCGGAGTTGAATGTCGTTCTTCTCGACAAGGCGAACGTGAAACGCTCCGGCGCGATCTCCATGGGGATGGACGGGCTGAACAACTCCGTTATTCCGGGTTATGCAACGCCCGAGCAGTACACCAAGGAAATCACCATCGCGAATGACGGGATCTGCGATCAGGAAGCCGTCTATCGCTATGCCGAGGAATGCTACGGCATCATTCAGGAGCTCGACAGTTTCGGCATCCGTTTCCAAAAGGACCAGAACGGCGAATATGATGTGAAGAAGGTGCATCATATCGGCACCTATGTGTTGCCGATGCCCAATGGCGATACGGTGAAAAAGGCGCTCTATCGCCAGCTTCGGAAATCCCGGATCAACATCATCAACCGCTATATGGCCACACGGCTTTTAACGGGTGAGGGGCGGATTGCCGGGGCGATTTGCGTGAACACGCGCTCGGCTGAGTTTCTTGTTATCCGGGCCAAGGCCGTGATCATGTCGATGGGCGCCGCCGGGCGGCTCGGCCTGCCGACATCCGGCTATCTCTACGGCACCTACGAGAACGCGTCGAACTCCGGCGAAGGCTACGCCATGGCCTATCACGCGGGCGCCGGGCTCGCGAACCTCGAATGCTACCAGATCAACCCGCTGATCAAGGATTACAACGGCCCTGCCTGCGCCTATGTGGCCGGGCCGATGGGGGGCTACACGGCCAATGCCCAGGGCGAGCGGTTTATCGAATGCGATTACTGGTCCGGCCAGATGATGCAGGAGTTTTATGATGAGCTTCAGGGCGGCAAGGGCCCCGTGTATCTGAAGCTGAACCATCTCGCGGAGGAGACGGTCTCAGAAATCGAGCGCGTTCTCCACATCGTGGAACGCCCGACGCGGGGCCATTTCCACGCCAATCGCGGCACGGATTATCGTAAGCAGATGATCGAGATGCATATCTCGGAGATCGGCTTCTGCTCCGGCCATTCCGCCTCTGGCGTGTTCGTGGATAAAAACGCTGAGACAACGATCAAAGGCCTCTATGCCGCTGGCGACATGGCCAATGTCCCGCACAACTACATGCTCGGTGCCTTTACCAACGGCGCAATCGCTGGGCTCGAAGCCGTCGATTTCATCAAGGATGTCGATCACGCGACTTATGATGAGGCCGAGATCGTCGCCGAACAGGCCCGCGTGCTTGCGCCGACCAAGCGCGACGATGGCATCCCACCAAACCAGATCGAGTACAAGACGCGCCGCCTCGTGAACGACTATCTGCAGCCGCCCAAAGTGACGGCCAAGATGGAGCTTGCGCAAAAGCGGTTCGAAGAAACGCGCCACGCGATGGAGACGGAGATGCATGTGCGCGACGCCCATGAGTTGATGCGCGCGCTTGAAGCCGCCTCGATCATGGATTGCGCCGATATGGCGGCCGCGGCCTCGCAATACCGCACCGAAAGCCGCTGGGGGCTCTACCACAATCGCGTCGAGTACCCGGAAAAGGATGACGAGAACTGGTTCTGCCACACGATCCTCACGAAAGGCGAGGATGGCAAGCCAGCGCACCGCAAACAGCCCGTAGCACCTTATGTCGTCGAGATCGATGAGGATGAGAAAGACGCCTACAACAAGCAGCGCGTCGGCGCGACGGTCGCCGCTGAATAACGAGGGACTTCAATGCCATACGCTCAAACCGCCACCGCTGTTCCGGTCATCGTCAACGATGATCTTTGCATCGCGGATAAGGGCTGCACCGTCTGTGTCGATGTCTGCCCGCTCGACGTGCTTCGTATCGCCGAGCGCGCCGATGGCGGCGGCAAAACGGCTTTCATGAAGTGGGATGAGTGCTGGTACTGCATGCCTTGCGAGGCCGATTGCCCCACCGGGGCCGTTACCGTCACCATCCCGTTCCTCTTGAAGTAGGCTTACGATGGATCTCTACGAAGATTTCGGAGATGTAGCGGATCTGGCGGAGGGGCTCGACGATCCTTCGCCCGGCGCGCGGATCATGGCGATTGTCGAGTTGAAAGACAGCGCCGATCCGGAGGCGATCCCCCATATCGCGCGGGCGATTTCGGATGGCGACGCGACCGTCCGCTTGCAGGCCGCCACCGCTCTGACGGATTTCGACGGGCCGGAGACATCCGCCGCGCTCGTCACAGCACTGGACGATGCCGTTCCGGCCGTGCGCGAGGCGGCCGCCGTCAGCCTGACGGAGCTCAAAGACCCTGAGGCCGGCACCCCGCTGATTGCGGCGTTGGAAGGAGCAGGCGTCGAAAAGGCGGTCGCTCTTCTCGGCGGGCTGAAAGAACTCCGCCGGAAAGATGCCCTCGGCCCCGCACTGAAGGCCCTTGAACAAAGCGATGCGTCCGTCCGGCGTGCGGCCGTCGGCGTCATCGGCTGGCTGCAGGATGAGACAACCCTGCCGTCCCTCTTGGCGGCCTCCGCCGACACCGACCCTTCCGTCCGCCGGATTGCCGTCGCCGCCGTCGGATTTTCGCGCACAACGCATGCCGAGAAGCTTCTGGTGACAGCGCTGGAAGACGAGAATTGGCAGGTGCGGGAGGCGGCCGCCGAGACGATGGCGAAATCCGGCAGCGCCGAAGCCGAAGTCCCTTTGATCGCGCGGCTTGAGGATGAGTACTGGCAGGTGCGCCTGAAGGCCGTGCGCAGCCTGGCGAAGCTCTCCATTACCCGGGCGGCGGATCGGATTGGGCCGCTGATGAAGCTGGATATTCCCAACCTGCGCAAGGAATGCGCGGTGGCTCTCGGTGAACTGGCGCAGGAGGGCAGCCTGCCGTTCCTCGAGCCCTTCAAGGACGATCCGGATCCGGATGTTCGCAAAAACGTACGCTGGGCACTTTCAAGAATAGCCCCTGACTGAAACCACGGACGAACAATAATCAGGCGTAATTACCGCGCAATACTTAGTTGCGCAATCAATCTATGCGCGCTCAGTAAAATACTGATCGAATCGCTCGGACATAAATACTGAATGAATAAATATCTAAAAATTAAGCACCACTTAGGATATGCATATTGATAGGGCAAAAAATCTAGCGCATTTAGAGAATTAGGCGAGTTTAACAGCAAAATTGTAGACGCGGACGGCTCCCCACGCCCAGACTGGGCTTAGAAGCAGACAGTGAGGACCGTGTCATGAATGCAAAGCTAACCTTAACAAGCGGAGCAGCGGGGCTGGCGCTCAGTTGTCTTGCAAGCATCGCCGCCGCCGAGAAGATCTCCATCGCCATTGGGCATCAGAGCATGTGCACGGATACGTACACAGCCGGGATCGTGGTCAAGGAGCTTGGGCTGCTGGAGAAGTACCTGCCGACCGAGGGCAAGTACGCCGAGGCTGAGTACGACGTCAGCTGGGCCGATTACAGCTCCGGCGGGCCGATCACCAACCAGATGCTCGCCAACAAGCTGAATTTCGGCGTGATGGGCGACTATCCTCTCATCGTGAACGGCGCCAAGTTTCAGGAAACCGACAGCCTGCGCACCCTTTATGTGGCCGGCACGGGGTACAACCTGAAGGGCTCCGGCAACGCGATCGTCGTGCCCGTGGAGAGCGATCTCTACTCGATCACGGATCTGAAGGGCAAAGAGGTTTCCACTCCCGTTGGCTCTGCCGCCTGGGGCATGCTGCTGAAGGCGATGCAGGATAACAACATCCCGACCAGTGAGTATGTGCTGAAGAACCAGAGCCCCGCCGTGGGTGCAGCCAACATCGCGGCGGGCAAGATCGATGCCCACTCCGATTTCTGCCCATGGTCCGAGATCATGGAATTCCGGGGCACGGGTCGGAAGATCTATGACGGCTCCGAAACCGGTGTGCCGTATCTCCACGGTGTCGTCGTCCGCCAGGATTTCGCCGAAGAGTATCCGGAAGTCGTGCAAGCCTTCATCAAGGCCGTCTGGGAAGCGGGCGAGTGGATCCGTGAAGATCCGATGGAGGCCGTGAGCCTGATGGAAGGCTGGACGGGTGTCGAGAAAGAGGTGCTTTACCTCTACTTCTCCGAAGGCGGCCACCTCACGCTGGAGCCTTCCATCAAGACGGAGTGGGTGGATGCGCTGAAGTTCAACCACGGCGTTCTGGTCAAGGAAAAGGCGATCCCGCCGCTCGATTTCGAGGCGTGGATCACTGAGGATTACATCCGCGCGGCCTATGTCGATCTCGGCATCGATTATGAGGCCGACAAAGCCTCCATCGTCGATCCCGAAGTGGCGAACGAAGGCTTGCCGATGGAGATCTGGCACGCCCGTGATGGCGTCACCAGCTATCCGGATATGCCCGCTTTCCTCACGGCTGTGGCTGAGATGATGGGCACCGGCGCGAAGCTGAACGCCACGTACGTCTATGATGTGGAAACCGGCCTGAAGCTCTTCGGCAAAACGGCATTCTGGGTGAAAACCGGGGATGATACCTACGCCACCTTCCTCCGCAAGGGCGAAGCGGAAGCCTATGCCAGCGCCAATGGCGGTGCATTGGTGAGCTTTGACGAGGCGATTGCCGAATACATCACCGAGGGCTGATCCAATCCCTCCCAGGCCCAGCGTTCGCGCTGGGCCTTCCGACGTCTTTAAGAAGGTCTGCGTTCCATGGAAGCCGCTCTGAAGCCGCGCCCTGACGAAAAGCCGAAAGCCGAGGCTCCGGCCCGCACGGCCCCCAAGCCGAAGCCCCGCAAAGGGCGCAAAGGCAGGGAGGTTCTGAAATCTATCGGGATCAGCCTTGTCTCTCTCTTGGTCGGGCTCGTGGCTTGGCACTTCGCGTCCTCCACGAACCTGAACCTGATTGTCGATTTCCAGAACGTGCCGGGCCCGATCCGCGTGTTCACCGCCTTTGTCGGGCATCTGCAAACGCAGGAATTCTACATCCATATCGGGGTGTCGATGCGGCGGATTCTTTTCAGCTACGGGCTGGCCGTTGTCATCGGCATAGCCCTCGGCCTCTTGATGGGCCGTTCACGCTTCGCACGGGCCTGGATCATGCCCTATATCGAGATCGTCCGCCCGATCCCTGCCGTGGCCTGGATCCCTCTCGCCATCCTGATGTGGCCGACGGAAGAAAGCTCCATCATCTATATCACCTTCCTCGGCGCGCTTTTCCCCATCATCCTCAACACGCTTCACGGTGTCGAACAGACGCCCGAGGTGCTGGTGCGCGCCGCCCGCTCCCTCGGCGCATCGCGCATCGCGATTTTCCGGCACGTCGTGATCCCCGCTGCACTGCCATCCGTCTCCGCCGGTCTCGCCATCGGGATGGGAGTCTCCTGGTTCTCGCTTCTCGCGGGAGAGATCATCTCCGGCCAGTACGGCATCGGTTACTTCACCTGGAACGCCTACTCGCTGATCAACTACCAGGACATCGTCGTCGGCATGCTGGTGATCGGCGGGCTCGGCACGCTTTCAACGCTCGCCGTCAAGCAAGCGACTGCCCCTCTCCTCGCCTGGCAAAAGAGGACGCGATGACAGCCACCTTCTCCCTTCTTTTCGCAGAGACCCGCAGGGCATGGAAGCGGCTGCTCCTCTGGGGCCTCGCCTTCGCGCTGCTGTTCCAGCTCCTGATGCTTGTGGCCCTGATGGCGCGGTTTCAGGACGTACCCAACTACATCGTCTTCTACGATTGGCCCGGCAACATCCGGACGATCTTTCAATCCACCCCCTCCTTGAATGATGCACTCCGGATCTCCTGGGAGGAGTGGCTGATCGAGATCGGCTACATGAACTATGATTTCGGCATGGGGATCTCCGAGTGGAGCCTCAATGTCGTGCCCTCGCGGCTTCTCGTGATGTTCGGGCTCGGCGCGCTCACCGGCCTCTCCGTGCACTTGATGCGCCGCGGTACTTGCACAGCGACCACACTGCACTCCTCCTCCGCGGCCACAGGGCTCGGCGCCCTGATGGTGGCGATGACGAACGCGACGATGAGCTGGGTCGTCTGCTGCGCCACGCCCTCCTGGGTGGTGGGTCTGGCGATGCTGGGCCTCGGCGTCTCCACGTCGCTTGCCCTCGAAACCATGGGCCCTCTGATCAGCGGCATCGGCTTTGCGCTGCTCTTTACAATGATCCTCTTTCTGGCCTGGCGCCGCGCCCACCCACGCGCCACAGCCCCGGAGATGGAAGGAGCGGCCGAGCATGCTTGACGTTCTCAAATTCACACCCGAACGCGCTGCGGAAAAGGGCAAGGGACGGATAGACATCGATGGCGTCACGGTTGTGTTCGGCTCAGGTGACGATGCCCATCAGGCTGTTTCGGAGACGACGATCCGGATCGAACCGGGCGAGTTCGTCTGCCTCCTAGGCCCGTCCGGCTGCGGGAAATCGACGCTTCTGAACTGCGTCGCGGGCTACGTGCAAACCACAAGCGGGCGCGTGACCGTCGATGGCGCGACGATTGAAAAGCCCGGGCCCGATCGTGGCATGGTCTTCCAGCAGTATTCCCTCCTGCCGTGGAAGACGGTGTACGAAAACGTTGCTTTCGGGCCGCGGATGGCGGGCAAGAACCGCGCCGAAGCGGGCTCGATTGCAAACACTTTCCTCAACATGGTCGGCCTCGGAAAATTCGGCAATCGCTTCCCAGCCGAGCTTTCGGGCGGCATGCAGCAACGCGTCGGCATCGCCCGCGCGCTGGCCAACTATCCCTCGGTCCTCCTGATGGACGAACCCTTCGGCGCGCTCGATGCCCAGACACGGCTGATGATGCAGGAGAACTTGCTGACGATCTGGAAGGAGTTCGGCATAACCGTCCTCTTCGTCACCCATGACGTCGATGAAGCCGTGTTCCTCGCGGATCGCGTGCTGGTGATGAGTGCCGCCCCCGGGGCCATCATCGCCGATCTCAAGATCGAGTTGCCGAGGCCGCGTTCCACCGAATTGGTCTCCGACCCCGCCTACGTCGCGGCGAAAGCCGAGTGCCTTGCCACCATCCGCGCCGAAAGCCTGCGCGCCTTCGAGGAGCAGAACCTATGATCCGAAGCCTGGCTGCCGCTTTCTTCCTCTCTGCAACCGCCGCGATGGCACAGGTTCAGGGCGTTGAACTGGATGCGCCGGTCGAACTGCCCGCCTTCATGTTCTCCAACACAGACGGCCAGACGTTCACAGAAGCCTCCCTCGACGGCCAATGGACCATCGTGATGTTCGGCTTCAATTCCTGCCCCGATGTCTGCCCCTTCACGCTCGCCAATCTCGAACAGGCGATATCGGAAACCGCCCTACGCGTGCGCCCCGACAACGTGCCGAAGGTCGTCTTCGTCTCCGTCGATCCGGCGCGCGATGCAGAAGTGGTGGGGGAGTATGCAGCCTATTTCCACCCCGAGTTCATCGGCGTGACGGGCGAGCGCGAGATGATCGACCGCTTGGTCGAGGCGACCGACAGCTTTTACCGCCTGCTCAAGCCCGATCACACCGGCTTTTACGACGTGCAGCACAGCTCCGCCGTCAGCGTCATCAGCCCCGATGGCGCGTTGCGGGCCAAGCTGCAACCGCCGTTCGACCCGGGGATGACAGCGGAATTCCTCGCTCGCCTGCAAATCAAGTACCGAAGAGAGGCCACAAATTGAAACAGATCACAGCACTCGCCCTCGCGGCATTCCTCGCCACAAGCGCCCATGCCGGAGACATTGCAGCCACAAGCGCCTGGATCGCCGATGCGCCCCCCTCCGCCATGACCCGCGCGGCATACCTGACGCTGGAGAATGAGAGCGACACGCCGATCGGCATCGTCGCCGTCAGCGCCGAGGGCTTCGGCATGGCGCATCTCCACGAGAGCAAGATGAAGGAGGATGGCGTGATGATGATGCACGCCGTCCACCAGCTGGAACTTGCTCCGGGCACGGGGCTCCAGATGGAGCCGGGCGGGCTGCACATCATGCTGATGCACCCCGAGAAGCCGGTCGCCAAGGGTGAGAGCGTCAAGCTGACCTTAACGCTGTCGGATAACACGCTGCTCGAGGTGGATGCGACTGTGCAGGCGGGGCCGGGTGAAAGCTAACGTCTCCGCCATCCTTTTGGCACTTCTCGGCGGGACATTCGCGAGCGCCGACATGATCTCCTCCGAAGGCCTGGCGCCCTATGAGGTCTGCGGCCTCTGCCACGGGCTCGATGGAAATTCGGCCATGGCCAAGTTCCCCAAACTGGCCGGGCAGAAGGCCGCCTATATCGAAAAGCAACTGCATGATTTCCGCGGCGGCCATCGCAGCAATGATGGCGGGCAGATGCAGGCCATCGTCACGGAACTGGCGGAGGCCGACATTCCCGTCGTCGCCGCCTGGTTCGAAAGCCAGCCCGCGCCGCTGCCCGTCGAAGGGGCAATCTCCGCCTCGGCTGCGCAAAACTTCACCAGCCTTGGCTGTGCAGGCTGCCATACCGCACCCAATCCGCCCCCCGGTTTGACAGTGCCCCACATCACCGCCCAGCATCCCGCCTATCTGGAACGACAGCTCAAGGCGTTTCGGGATGGCGACCGGCAGAACGATCCCGAGGGTGTGATGCGGGCAGTGGCCGCTGGGCTTTCGGATGAGGCGATAGCCGAGCTTGCAGCATATATTGCCTCCCTGCCACGCTGATGAGCCCGATGGGCGGGAAGCACTTGGATCAGGCCGGCGCGCTTTTTCTCACGGAGTATCTGCTGGAGCGAAACGAGGGCGCCTCCTTCATGAGCGGCCTTGGCGAGGATGCCCTGCGCCGCCTCTCCTCCGTCGGTACGCATCTCACCTTCGAGCGCGGCGAGACGGTTTTCCTCCAGGGCGATACCCATAAAGGCATCTGGATCATCGAAAGCGGGCGCATCAGAACCTTCTACGTGGGTCCCTCGGGACGCGAGATCACGCTCGCCTATTGGACGCCCGGCCATTTCGTCGGCGGACCCGAAGTCTTCGGGCGCGGGCGGCACATCTGGTCCGCCGATGCGGCGGAGCCTGCAAAAGCCCTTTTCGTCACGGGTACCACCCTCCGTGGATTCGTCACCGAAGACCCGGGCATCGCGCTCAGCCTGATCGAAGGGCTGATCGCCAAAGGCAAGACCTATTCCGCCCTGATCCAGATGCTCGGCACACGGTCCGTCTCCGAGCGGCTGGAACAGTTCCTCCTGATCCTGGCCCAAACCAACGGGCGCCCCGAAGGAGCGTCCGTCGTGATCGACCGCTCCATCACCTACGAGCAGATCGCAACGGTGGTCGGCGCCACGCGCCAATGGGTGACAAAGTCTCTGGATCGACTGGAACAGATGGGAGCCATTGAAATTACCCGCCAGACAATCCGCATCGTCGATATCGACGCAATGAGCCTGTCCGCCCCCTGAACTTGAAGTTCGTGCCTGATATGTTGGAAGGCCTTCTGGGAATAGACCGGAGCAAAGGCCATGCAGCGGGGCCATTTAGTTAAGTCTCTATTTCTGTCGCAATTGTCGCTAAGTCGAGGTCGCAACATGCACGACATGCGTGGTGCCGCTATGCAGCGGGAAAACGGCCCTTTCGGAGGCGCGTCATCCTGAACGTTGCGGGATTTGTCGGCTAGGTCTGCTCCCAGCCATCCGTGCCACTTTCTCCGACGTGTTCGGCAATGCGATGCATCAGAATCTGCCTCGACATCGCAGCGACGGCTTGCGGCAATTTGCGCAATTCGCCCTTCCTTGCCACGACCGTCAGCGTGCGTGACAGCCCGGTGACGGGGAGTTTTGTGAGGCGGAGGGTCATGTTTTCCACCAGACCATCGATCAGCAACGTCGGTGTCAGCAGACTGAACCCGAGCCCGGCCGACACACACGAGGTCACCATGCTGGAGCGGTCGGCTTGAATGACCTTTCCCGGCTCAAATCGCAGACGCCGCAGATGTTGGGCAATTTGACGCCCTGCGTTGGTCGTGTCGCCAAATCGTACAAGGGGCAGCTCGCGCTGGATTGCTTCGAGGCTGTCGGTTTGACCGGTATAAGTGGCCGGGAGAACGAGAAGGTAGTTCTCTTTCAGGACCTCATGCCGTTCAAGCCCGTCCATATCGAGGAACGGGTTTGACGTGATCGCGAGATCGGCCTGTTTCGTGCGCAGTAAGTGCTCGTGGTTGCCGCTTTGACCGGCATGGAGCGTGATATCCTCAACCTCAAATTCCTCTTGCGCCAGCTTCACCAGGGCAGGCGTCAACGTCGTGGCAATCGAGGCCTGAATGCCAACACGAAGAAGGCTAATTGACGACTGCCCGACATGCCGCAATTCGCTTTCCATGTCCGACAGCGCATGCAGGATTTTCTGCGCCCGTGTATGAAGGCGCATGCCGGCATGGGTCAGACGCGAGGGCCGCACGCTGCGATCAATCAACTGGGTCGCAAATGCCTTCTCCAACGCAGCAATATGTTGAGAGGCCGCCGGTTGCGACAGCCCCAGCATCCGCGCGCCCGAGCGCATTTGGCCGGTCTCTGCGACTGCCACAAACACTTCGAGTGAACGGATCAGGCCAGGGGACAGCATTGCACGGTCGAGCATAGGCGATCCTTAGTATAAATAATTTTTATACTATTGGATTTTAATTGGCGGGCGTCAATTCTGTTGCGACGTTCGTGCGATGGACCGACGGAGCAAAACCAAACGCAGTCGGGGTGTTCCCCGCCCCAGCGAAACCGACACGCGCGCGCCATTTATCCAACGCAAATTGTCGACGTTCAATGTGCTGAGCGACGAAGGCCTGGAACAGATCGAAGCCAACGCCGACCAGATTCTTGCTGGCACCGGGATGGAGTTTCAGGATGATCCCGAAATCCTGTCGGTGTTCGCGGATGCCGGCTGTGACGTGGCTGGAACGCGCGTGCGCTTTGCCCCAGGCTTTTGCCGCAAGACGATTGCGGTCAGCGCGCCTGACGCGTTCATCCAGCATGCGCGCAACCCTGCAAACAATGTCCAGATCGGTGGGTCGTCGACGGTACTCTGCCCGTCGTGGGGCCCGCCTTTTGTTCACGATCTGGATCGGGGTCGGCGCTATGCCAGCCATCAGGATTTTGTCGATCTGGTCAAACTGCACCACAGCTTGCCCTGGTTGCATCATTCCGGCGGGGTCGTTTGTGAGCCGGTTGACCTGCCCGCGAACAAGCGTCATCTCGACATGCTTTATGCCCACATTCGCCATTCTGACCGGGCGTTTATGGGGGCCTTTATCGGGGCGGAGCGTGCCGGCCATGCAATCGACATGGCGCGCATTCTGTTCGGTGCCGAATACGTGGCCAAGAACCCGGTCCTTTATTGTGTGTCAAACACCAATGCGCCGCTGGTGATGGACAGCCATATGTCGGGCGCGCTGAAGACATACGCGCGCGCGGGGCAGCCCGTTGCGTGTACGCCGTGGGTTCTGACAGGTGCGATGTCCCCATCGACCGTTGCCGGGACCTTGGCGCAGGTGCTGGCCGAAACGATGGCGGCGATGACGCTGGTGCAATTGATCGCGCGCGGTGCGCCGTGTCTGATGGGCAGCTTTGCCTCGACCATGTCTATGAAGTCTGGCGCGCCCACATTTGGCACGCCAGAGGCGGGTCTGATGGTGCTGGCCGCCGGGCAATTGGCGCGCCGGTTGGGTGTGCCGCTGCACACGGTTGGCACGTTGAGCGCCTCAAAGATCCCAGACGCCCAGAGCCAGCAGGAAGCCGCCTGGGGTCTGATGATGTCGATGTTTGCAGGGGCCAATCTGATCAACCACGCGACGGGATGGCTCGAGGGCGGGCTGGTCACCTCCTTTGAAAAGACGATCCTGGATCATGATCTGTGTGGCAAGGCGGCGCGCTTCTTTGACGGCATCGACATGAGCGAAAACGCCCAAGCCATGGATGCAATTGCCAGCACCGGTCCGGGGCAGCACTTTCTTGGGTCGGAACACACGCAGACAAATTTCATGACTGCCCTGTTCCGTCCCTGGACGCCCGATGACACCTCATTCGAGCAATGGAGCGCGGCAGGGGCGCAGGATGCCGCAACCCGGGCCAATGCGATCTGGAAAGAGCGCCTGAAGGGCTACGAAGATCCCGGATTGGATCCTGACAAGGACGCTGAGCTGCAAGACTACATCGCCCGCCGCAAAGCCGAGCAGCCCGACAGGGACTATTTCTGATGTCTGGCACCTTGATCATCGGGGGTGGCGTGATTGGTCTGAGTGTCGCCTATCACCTGGCCAAGCGCGGCGCGAGGCACGTGACGGTGCTGGAGCGCAATACGCTGACCTCAGGCACCTCCTGGCATGCGGCAGGCATTGTGGGACCGTTGCGCGCCACGCCCAACATGACGCAACTGGCCAAAGCGGCGCTCGAGGTGTTCACGGCGCTGGAACTCGAGACGGGCATGTCGACAGGCTATGTCCGGACGGGCGGCTATTGGTTGGCACGCGAGGCGGCGCGGCTGGACGAACTGCGTCGCATTGCCGATCTGGGCGTCACGCAGGGTCTGTCGCCCCGGATTATCCCCGCCAGTGACGTGCCGCTTGATCAGCTTGATCTGTCCCAGCACGCGGGCGCGCTGCACGTGCCGGAAGACGCCAATGTAAATCCGGTCGACCTGTGCATGGCGTATGCCCGGTCTGCGAAGGACCGTGGCGTCAGCATCCGCGAAGGCGTTCAAATCGCGCGCGTGTTGAAAGACGGCAATCGGTGTTCGGGCGTTGCCCTGGCGGACGGGGCTGAGATTCAAGCCGACCGCGTGGTCATCGCCACCGGCGCATGGTCCCGTGAACTGGCCACAACCGCCGGTGTGGCGCTGCCCTTGCAGGCCGTAGAGCACATGTATGTGGTCACCGAACCCGTATCCAATCTGCCCAATCCCTTTCCGGTCATCCGCGATCTGGACCGGGGCATCTACCTCAAGGGGGATGCGGGAAAGCTGGTGATTGGCGGGTTCGAGCCGGATGCAAAGTGCTGGGACGCATATGGTCCCGAAGGGGATCGTGCCTTTCTGGAAATGGCAGAAGACTGGGACCAGTTTGCCCCCTTCATGGAGGCGGCATTAGAGTTGTGCCCAGCGCTGGAAACCGTTGGTATTCAGCATTTCATGAACGGACCGGAAAGCTTCACCGCAGACACGCGGCCGTTGGTAGGTGAGACAGACGTGGACGGGCTGTTTGTTGCGGCGGGCATGAATTCTGTTGGTGTCATGTCCTCGGCTGGGATCGGTCGCGCGCTGGCGGATTGGATCGTCGATGGCCACCCGCCCATGGATATGTGGGAAGTGGATGTCGCACGGGTCGATCCGGCCACTGCAAGCGCTGACCACATGGCGCAGCGGATGAAGGAAGCGGTCTCTGACCTCTTCGCCCTCCATTGGCCCTATAAGCAGGCAAAAGCGGGCCGGGACCTGCGTCGCTCGTCCTTGCACGACCGCTGGGCGGCGGCAGCGGCACAATTTGGGTCCACGGCAGGGTGGGAACGCGGGCTTTGGTACGGAACCGCGCAACCTTATTCAGTAGCCGCGCAGGGCTGGTGGCCGATGGCTGGGGCCGAAGCGGGTGCAATGGCCACAGGCACCGCCTTGATCGACCTGAGCCCTTTCACCAAGATCGACGTGTCGGGTCCGGACGCGCTTGCAGGACTAAACTGGCTCTCAACAGCGCAGCTTGATGTTGCCGTTGGTCGGGCTGTTTACACCCAGATGCTGAACCCGCGCGGCGGGATCGAGATGGACGTTACGATCACGCGACTGGGGCCCGAGACGTTCCACATCACGTCCGGGGCCGCCACGCGGGCGCGAGACTTGGCCTATCTACGGCGCAATCTGCCCAAATCCGTAGAGCTGAAAGACGTGACCGAGGATTTCTGCACCATTGGCGTCATGGGCGCAGGAAGTCGTGCGCTGCTGACCGGCTTGGGCACCCTGCCTGACATGCCATTCAGCCACGTGTCGGACGTTGATATCGCCGGAACCCGCTGCCGCGCGACACGGGTGAGTTTTGTCGGCGAGCTTGGTTGGGAACTGATGGTTCCAAACACGCAGGCGGCCGCGCTCTTTGACGCGCTTGCGGGCGCCGGTGCACGGCCATTGGGCCATTATGCGCTGGATGGTTGCCGCCTTGAAAAAGGCTTCAAGCACTGGGGACATGAGCTGGGGTCAGAGGTGACACCGATTGAGGCCGGATTGGGCTTTACCACCGATTGGACAAAGGAATTCAACGGTAAATCAGCTCTGGAAACTCAGCGTTCGGACGGTGTCACGCAACGTCTGGTCCTGATGCAAGTCGAAGGCACGCCGCTGCTTTTGCATGATGAGCCGGTTTATGAAGACGAAGAGCACGTTGGCCTCACAACCTCCGGCGCGCGCGGGCCGCGAACTGGTCTGAACCTGTGCTTTGCCATGGTCAAAACAAGACCGGGAGAGACGCGGGCCGAGACCTGTGCCCGCACCTTCACCGTGCAGGTTTCAGGCCAGGCCTACGCGGCCAAACCGCTCCTCAAACCCCCGTTTGATCCCATGGGTGACAGGATGCGCGCATGACCTCGGTTCAGGTTCTGATCATCGGTGGCGGCGCGATGGGCGTGTCGCTGATGTACCATCTGGTCAAGGAGGGATGGACGGATGTTCTGTTGGTCGAAAAGAACGACCTGACCCATGGCTCCACCTGGCATGCGGCGGGTCTGTGCACCCATTTCGCTCACAATCCGACCATTCAGGAATTGCGTGCCACCTCTGTGCGTCTTTATCGCGATATCCTGCCGGCCGAGACCGGGCGCGACTGCGGCTTTCACCCGTCGGGTGCCATGCGTGTCACGCGCAACCCGGACCGGATGGATGAGTTTCGTCATGTGGCGGGGTTGTCCGAATTCACGGGCTATCCGTTGGAAATTCTGACGCCCAAACGGATCGGGGAACTGTACCCGCTTACGAAGCTCGACGAATTGATCGGCGGAATTTATGAGCCGGATGACGGGCATGTGGACCCGACCCTCGCCACCAACGCGATGGCAGAGGTAGCGCGACGCGGCGGCGCACGGATTTGGCGCAATTGTCCGGTGTCGGGCATAGGGCGCGAGGATGCGTATTGGAGGGTCGAAACGCCAAAGGGAGATGTACGCGCGCTGCATATCGTTAACGCCGCGGGGACATGGGGTTGGGAGATTGGCCACATGATGGGGCTGAACATCCCGTCTGTCCCGGTCCTGCACCAGTATCTGGTGACCGACACCGTACAAGTGGTGAGCGATCGTGTTGCCGCCGGTCTGCCCGAACTGCCCATCATCCGAGATCCCGAAGAAAGCTGGTATGTGCGGCAGGAACGCGACGGGCTCATCCTCGGCCCTTACGAAAAAGAGGCGCAGGTGTGGGCTGTCGACGGCGTGCCGCCAGAATTTGGCGCTGACCTGATGCCGCCCGATCTGGACCGTGTCGAACACATCATCATGGCCGCGATGGACCGCGTGCCCGCACTGGAGGCAGGCGGGATCAAATCCGTGATCAACGGCCCCATCACATTTACGCCCGACGCCAACCCGCTGATCGGTCCCGCCCACGGGTTGCAGAACGCGTGGCTGCTGACCGGCTCGTCCATGGGTGTGATGGAAGGCGGCGGCGCGGGCAGGTTCCTTGCGCATTGGATGACACATGACGCGCCGCCGATGGACGCGCTGGCCGTGGACAGCCGCCGGTTCGGGTCGTGGGCCGACCGCGACTACCGCGTGGCCAAGGCCGTGGAATGCTTTGGCCTGCAATTCGGTGTCCATTACCCGCACGAAGAACGGCCCGCCGGGCGCGGGCTGCGCCTGTCCCCCTTGCACGATCTGATGCTCGAACGTGGCGCTGTGATGGGTGCCGCCCACGGATGGGAGCGTCCGAACTGGTTTTCCGGGACGCCCGGCGCTGTCGCAGATGAGACCTTCCGCCGCGCCAACTGGTTTGACGCCGTCGGGGCCGAGGTCCGGGCCGCCACGGAACGCGTTGCGATGGCGGACCTGTCGGTCTTTTCAAAATTCGAAGTCGCAGGCCCCCAGGTTGCGCCTTTTCTAGAAGCGCTTGGCGCCAACCGCGCGCCCAACCCCGGACGGATCGGATTGACCCATGCGCTGACCGCTGCAGGGGGCGTACTGTCGGAGTTTTCCGTTGCCCAGCTGGCCGAAGAACACGCGTATCTGACGTCAGCCGCCGCCGCACAAGAGATCGACCTGGACCTGCTGCGCAGAGCGGCTGCTGACTTTGATGTGGCCGTATCCGACGTGACCGAGGACCTTGCCGTAATTGGCGTGATGGGACCAAATGCACCGGAGGTGATCCCGGAACTGGCCGACATGCCGTGGCTGACCGTGCGCGAGGCGACGGTAGACGACCTGCCCGTGCGTGCCCTGCGTGTGTCCTATATCGGCGAAGCCGGGTGGGAACTGCACGTCACGCCTGCGCATGCTCTTGCTCTCTTCATTGCGTTGGAAGACCGCGCGACGCCGTATGGCCTTGGCTTTTATGGCGCCTACGCCGCCAACTCCATGCGCCTTGAAAAAGGGTATCGCGGCTGGGGCAGCGATCTGACAACCGAGCGCAGCCCGCTGGAGGCCGGCTTGACGCCCTTCGTACGCACAGAACTGCGCGATGGTTTGGCTCGCGAAAACCCGTGGGACATGGTCTTGCTTGAGATCGAGACTGGCGAGATCGACCCGTTTTACGCCCATACGCTTTGGCAATCGGACAGGCCCGTCGGCATCGTTACATCGGGTGCCTATGGCCATCGCACCGGCAAGGTACTGGCCCTGGCATACCTGCGTGATCCGTCCGTGCGCACGGGTCTGACCGTCTCGATCCTGGGCCGGCACCGCGCGGCCGCCATTTTGACGACACCACCATTTGACCCTGACAACACTTGCATGAAATCTGGATGCCGTACATGAACGACCACCCGCTACACACCGATTGGGATTTTGACGCCACCGCGGCGCGGAGAGATCAGTTTTACGCGGCTTCGCTTACCCGTTTCACCCCGTTTCGCTCTCCGATCGTGTTTCAGAAAGGCCTGGGGCAATACCTGTGGGATACGGATGGCACGAAATACACCGATCTGTTGGGCATGAATGTCTGCATTTCTGTCGGCCATTCGCACCCGCGGGTCGTTGCGGCCGCGATGGCACAGGCGCAGGAATTGACGCACTGCACCACGATGTTCTACCACCCCACGCCCGCGCATCTGGCCGAAGAACTGGCCGCGACAATGCCAAAGGGTCACGAGTGGGTTGTGCATCTGACAAACTCGGGGTCCGAGGCCATTGATCTGGCGATGACGATGGCGCGGACCTATACCGGCAACCTCGATCTGTTAGCCTTGCGCACAGCCTATCATGGACCCACGGCAGCGGCGCAATCCATCACGGGCATCGCCGGGTGGCGGCACCCCGGCATGCCGGGCAATGTGGCTTTCGTGCCCGAACCCAACCAGTACCGCGGTATCTTCGGCCCCGGTACGCAGCCCTACCTGAACGAGATCGATCGCACTATCGCAACGGCCACGACCGGAAAGGTCGCAGGCATGTTTGTGGAAAGCGTACAAGGGTACGGCGGCATCATCGACATGCCCCCCGACTATATGTCCGGCGCCGCGGACCGGGTGCGCGCGGCAGGCGGGCTCTATATCGCGGACGAGGTACAGTCGGGCTTTGGCCGGACGGGCGGTCATTTCTGGGGATTTGAGGCGGATAGCGTCGTGCCAGACATTGTCGTGATGGCCAAAGGGCTGGGCAACGGATTTCCCATCGGCGCAGTGGTTGCCAAGAAACACGTGGCCGAACCAATGGCCGACAAATTCATGTTCCACACCTACGGGGCCAACCCGACCTCCGCCGCTGCGGCCCGTGCCGTCCTGACGGTGATGCGGGACGAAGGGTTGCAGGACAACGCGCGCAAAGTCGGAGCGGCATTGCTGGAGCGTTTGAATGATCTCAAGGACAGGCACGCCGCCATTGGGGACGTGCGCGGTAAGGGCCTGATGCTCGCCATCGAGATGGTCACCGACCGTGACGCCAAAACGCCGGACAAGGAGACGACAACCGAGGTGTTCGAGGCCTGCCGGTCGCAAGGGATCATCTTGTCAAAGTCCGGACCCTTCCAGTCCTGCCTGCGCATGGTGCCTCCGCTGTGCCTGTCGATGGATGACGTGGACCAGGTCGCAGACGGGCTCGATCAGGCGTTCCAGCACACGGCCAAAGCGGTCGCGCGCCACTAGCGTCCCTGTTGCGCCTGAGCGTTGGCCGACATGATGTGCAACATATTGGCCTCTGTCCACGTCTTCAGCGCCAGCACCAGATCCGACAGTTCGCGCCCCAAGGGCGTGAGCGAGTACTCGACGCGCAAGGGCATCTCGTCAAAGACCTGGCGGGTCACCAGCCCATCTTGTTCCAGCTTGCGCAGCGTCTTGGTCAGCATCTTTTGTGACACGCCTTCGATACGGCGGTGCAACGCCCCAAACCGCAAAGTGTCGTCCTTGAGCGCCGCCAGGGTCAGCATGGTCCACTTCTCGGCCAATCGCGCAAGGATATCGCGGGTTGGACAGTCAGCGACAAAGGCATTCGGGGGCGCACTTTCCATGGTTACTCCTGGGTACCTAATTGACGTTGGTAACCAGCATGCTGAAATGACCGGTGGATGCAAATCATTACGAGGCTGAGATGAAAATCGGAGTTTTAGGAAACGGCAATGTCGGCGGCCGTCTGGCGAACTTGGCAAAGACCTGCGGTCACGATGTCCGCGTCGGCTCTCGGAGCGGAGATGTGTCATTGGTGGACACTGCGGCGCACGGTGACATTGTGATCCTTGCCGTGCACTACCATGCGGCAAGCGATGTGCTGACACCGTTGGCCGATCCGCTGGCAGGTAAGATCCTCGTGGACGCCACCAACCCGCTGAACGACGACTGGTCGCCGCGCTTGCTGGGACAGGAGACATCCGCTGCCGAAGAAATCGCCAAACTGATGCAGGGCGTGCGCGTCGTGAAAGCGTTCAACACGATCTTTGCCGATGTGATGGATCCAGCGCATCAGGACCGGGATGGGCACAAGATCACCAGCTTTGTCGCTGGCGATGATCCGGATGCAGTTGCGACGGTGGCCGAACTTGCAGACAGCATGGGTTTTGCCCCGGTCACGGTGACAAAGCTTTCCTCGGCCCGGTACCTGGAAGCTATGGCACATCTGAACATCGAGCTTGCTGTTGGACAGAGCGGTGGCACGGATGCAGCCATCCTTTACCATCGTGCGGGCGCTTCATGAGACGCATTGAATTCGATGTGGACGGCGACACGCTGGTCGCTGACCTGCATCTGCCGAACGGAAAGGGCCCGCACCCCGCCGTCATCACCTGCGGGCCGATGACATCCGTTAAGGAGCAGGTGACCGGGACCTATGCCAAAGCCCTCGCCGCGCGCGGCATTGCCGCGCTGGCCATTGATCATCGTTGTTTCGGAGAGAGTGGTGGCATCCCGCGCCAATATGAGCATTACCCAAGCAAGATTGCCGATCTGAAGGCGGCCTTGATTGCGCTTGCTGAACAGTCCGGGATCGACGCATCACGTGTGGGCGCGGTTGGCGTCTGTCTCGGCTCCGGCTACCTGGCGCACGCCATTCAAGGTCAAACCGACGTCAAAGCATTCGCCGCCATCGCCGGGTATTACCGGGACGTTCCGGCCATGAAAGCCTCGGACCCTTACGGGTTTGCCGAGAAAGTCGCTGAGGGGCGCGCCGCGCGGACACATTTTGAGGCCACGGGAGAGGTGCAGACCATTCCCGCTGTTGCCCTCGACCGAGATGCGGCAATGATGATCCAATCGACCTATGACTATTATGTAGGGCGCGCCGCGCATCCGAACTACACCAACGCCTTTGCAGTCATGTCGCGAGAGTTCTTTTTGCCATTTGACGTGCAGTGTGCGGCGTCCGGGCTGACCGTGCCATTCCTACAGATCCACGGGCCCAATGCGCTAAATCCCGGCTGGGCGGCAAAGTTCTATGATGCGGTCACCGGCGACAAGGAACGCTTTACCATCGCATCGAAGGGCCAGACCGATATCTATGATGACCCTCAGATCGTGGCGACGGCTGCCGACCGGGTGGTAGCCTTCCTGCGCGCACATCTATGACACTGCGAACTGTAGAAAACCGTTGTAAGGTCAGGTGCGGTACTGGTCAATTTTGACTTTGGAACAAAGTGCGGCTTCGTTTTACAGCGTGCGAGCGGTTAGGGATCATGGGGACGTTCCGGCCGCACATGACCGTCCGACAAAAATTTGATGTATCGCAGCGTCAAGAGCGCCGCAGACCGGAGTGATTGGTGGATCTGCAATACCTTCGCCGGCAAAAGGCCTCAAAGTCCGCCAGTTGTGAATTCACTGAGGCCCAGAGTTCGCGATCGCGGCGAAAGTCCGGTTTCGTGGGCCGCACCGCAGCATCAGCTGCGCAAGGCGAAGGTCGGCTCTGGGCCGTTCCAAATGCGGGTTGTCGTCTCTGATGATCAGATGCCGCGATTGCTCCAAGGTCAGCACCGAGCCCAATTTACCGAATGCTGCGGTTTGCATGAATGACGGCTTCCGAGGTCTGCGCCAACTGTTTATGCTGAAAGCAGGGGCTAAATGCCTCAAAACGAATAGATGGATTCAGCATGAAAATACGAGACGTTGTGCCAGGAGATGCCGAAGGGATGAGTGGTCTCCTCAAAGAGTTGACGGCGTCCGGAAGAAGGAAGAGCCCAGACAGCGAGGCTTTCGTGCGCGCCCATTACATTGAGGATTCCAGGAAAATACGATGCTCAGTCGCGGCAGAGAACGGGTTCGTGCTTGGCTTCCAGTCTCTGATACGTGCTGACGCTGAAAACAAATATGGTGTCGAACCCGGCCGGGGCATCATCGGCACACATATCCGTCCGTCCGCTGCTCGACGGGGCATCGGGCGCGCGCTGTTTGCTATTAGCCTCAAAGCGGCTGAAGCTGCCTCGATTAATAAAATCGACGCATCCATCGCAAACGATAACCAGGAAGCTTTGGCCTACTATGAGGCAATGGGCTTTCGAACATATCGAACATCGCAAGGCCTAACTTGTAAATGCTTTGAACTCAACGAGTATTCGGACTGAGCTCCCACTGCTTCACTTGTCAAAGCAGACCTCGGTTTCGCCGTAGCGAAAGCTCACTTCGTCCGCAGACTGCGAGTTCCTCCAAACCCAAGTTTTTCGCTTGCAGCGAAGGTCCGGATTGCCGCACCGCGCCGCAGCATTCGCATTGGATGGCCAATGTCCGGTAAGGGCCGAGGCTGATCGAGCGTGTCCGCCGCTGGTCGACCGCTCCCGCCGGGATTGGAATTGAAAATAGCGTAAATCGGAACAGTTTTTCCTGGGAAACGTCTGAGAGGGTCTGCAATGCGTACGGTCTTGATACTGTTTTCGATGCTCGCGTTGGCGGCACCTGCGGCCGCGTTGGATCTTAAAGAGACCGGACGGTACCAGCTCAATCGCCCAGCCAGCCTGGACTATGACCCCACATTCTGCGGGCTGTGGATCGCCAACGAGGGGCCGGAGGCGACGCTCGTCACGCTTCAAGGCGACGAATTGCGGCGCGTGCGCAGTGATTTATCGCGCATCAAGGCGATCTCGCTGGAAGGGGATCATCTGTTGGTCGGTGACGGATTTGGCAAATTACAACGCCTGACGAAAGATGGTGCGCCATTGGGACAGCCCTTCGATCTGGACGGCGGCTTTGCGGACACCGAGGGGATTGCAATAGCTTCAAACGGCGACATCGTGACTGTCGAAGATGACCCGGAGCGGTTGTCCTGGTTTGATATCTCCGGCGCCTTGAAATCGCGTATCGACACGATGGACCTGTCACCACCGCTCAGCGAAGCGCAGGGCATTGCAATCGACCCAAGGACCGGTCACCTTCTGATCGTGGACGATTGGGAGGGCTCGAACAGCCTTTATGAGTTTTCCGCTGACGGTGTTTTGCTCGCGCAGGCGAGCCTGCTGGAATATGGCGCCGATCCGGAGGGGATTGCGATCCGACCCGGCTCCAACCAGTTGTTCATCGCCTTCGATTCCGGCGCGCAAATCGTGACCTTCGACTACGCGCCCACGCTGCCGCCCGATGCTGACCCGCTACCGTCTGGAGCAGACTGTATGATGTTTTAGACACCAAATCTTGAACCCCACTTTCCGAACCTTGGGTATCGATGTGTTTGAGGTAGGGCGTCGGCTCCGGGAAGCGACGATGGCGAATGGCCACTATGGAGAAGCTGGACTGCAGTAACGATGGTCGCTGGAAACGTCTCTTACGGGCCGCCCCAGAAGACGGCCCAATGCTCTTTAGATTTCAATGGCCTCCGCTATCGCCAGCGCATCTTCGAGCTCAACACCGAAGTAGCGTACCGTGCTGTCCATCTTCGTGTGCCCGAGGATCAACTGCACGGCCCTTCGGTTGCCGGTCTTACGGTAAATCTCGGCGACCTTGGTACGGCGCATGGAATGCGTACCGTATGCACTCGGCTCAGGTCCAATTGAGGTGACCCAATCGCGGACTAGCCTTTGCATACTGCCTGGTCGAGATGTGCAGTGGTTCATGAAAGCGACCAGGCCACAGATATTCCTGTCCGGTCATCATCGGATCTGCGAGCCACTGTTTAAGCGATGCACGCGTGCCTTAAGTGGAAGCTGTGGATCATCTACTGGCTGGCGCAGGGCACCTCTCGGTTCAACCAGCTCCAGCGCAACCTTGGCAGCATCCCTTCGCACAAGCGGCACGCATTTAGCTGCGGTGGCGTGGACGTCGCCAAACCAGCCATTGAGACGATTGGATTTCTCCTGAACCGAAACTGCACGTTCGCGGCAGCCAGATCGGACAGCTCAGACGCGGGACAATTCTTCATACAGAAGCTTATCAAACAGCCGTGCGGTTCTTGGCTGAGGTGCTGATGGCGACCATCTTTCGCGGGATATGGCCATTTTGGTTCGCGATGTTGGCTGCTATCATCCTGATCCTGATTGTGCCCGAAATCGCATTGCTCCTTCCCAATACGATGTTCAACTGAGGCAAGAAACGAGTCACCGTGCGTTTTTTTTCGAACCATAACCGGCCGTTCCACATGGGGCCCTATCCAACCGAACGTTTGGCGCGTTCGGCAGACCCGGACCTGGCGGCGGTGCCGGCAATGTCCCAGCTGGACTTTAATCGGTCGGCGGATCCAAGATCCATCGTGAACGCAATGCGCGAACATCAGGCGATGCTTGATGCGATCCGGGGTGGTTTGGTGAACAGGGCTGTGGCCGAGACCCCGACCGATGCGGCGGAACGCACCAATCACCTCAAGGCGTTTGGCTATTTCGCGGATGCCGCCGTAGTGGGCGCTTGTCTGGTGCCAAAGGCGGCACTTTTGCCTGCACCTTTTACAAATCCAGATGTCGGCCGCCTTGCAGAGGATCTAAAGACCCGGCAGACCAAAACCATCGCTTCCGGCATCGACTTAATCATGGCTGATCTTAAGGAGTCCATGGATGCCCCGCCAGCGGGTATCGGAAGTCACACCCATTCGCTGGTCTTTCTCTACGAGAACCCCCGCGACCCGGACGAAGACGAAGTCGGCGGTGCTTGGATCCGCGATGCTCAGGCGCATCGGGCCGGCTTGATGGCGGCCGAAACAGCGGTGGTTCTGGCCAACTATCTGAGGCTTCTTGGACATGAAGCGCGGGGTCATACGGTGTCTAGCTCAGATGTGGATTTGGGAAAGTTGGCCGTTGCGGCGGGCCTTGCAACGGTCAAGGACGGGGTTCTAGCCCATCCGTACATCGGGACCCGGTTTGGGCTATCGGCGGTTACAACGACTTTTCAGATCGCCGTTGACCAGCCGCTTGCGTCTGAGCAACCATCCTCGGCCTTTGGGGTAGGATGGAAGTTCGGCACGACATCCCCGAAGAATGCGATGAACGCGGTACCTTACGCCAAGCGTCGGTTCGTAGACGGCGCGCATCCATTTGAAAAACTCAAACGGGTAGACAAGCCCACCACTTACATCGACGAACCCAACGTCGCCCGCGTGCCGAAGCGTACCGACATGTTCGCGCGGGCCCTGTTTGGCGACATGGGAAAGAAAATGCAGGACAGCGCCAAGAACGGCCACTATGTCCGCAAGGCTGCGCCATCCATGGCGCAGCGCCGTGCACTTGGGGCGTTCGTCCTTCTTCAAGATGGTGAACCGACGGCCGAAAAGGCGAAACTTGCTGCTGACGAGGCCGCTGATTTGGTCAAAGCGACCAGCTATTGGCTAGGTGCCGATGCGGTGGGCCTGTCGCGCTGTCCGGACTGGGCCTGGTACAGCCATGATGCGCGCGGCGATGTGATCGATCCGCCCCACGACCAGGCCATCAATATGATCATCGACCAAGGTTATGAAACGATGGAGGGCTCAAGCGGAGACGACTGGATCGCAGTGGCCCAATCGATGCGGGCGTATTTACGGTTTTCTTTGCTGGGCGGTGTCATTGCCAAACAGATCCGTAACCTCGGATACTCTGCGAAGGCCCATACCGTGATGGATGGTGAGGTGCTGCAACCGCCGCTTCTGTTGCTTAGCGGACTGGGCGAGGTCAGTCGGATTGGCGAGGTCATCCTCAACCCGTATCTTGGACCACGCCTTAAATCCGGTACGGTGACGACAGATCTTCCGCTCTCCCATGACAAACCCATCGACTTTGGCCTGCAGAAATTCTGCGAGAGCTGCAACAAATGTGCGCGTGAATGCCCGTCAGGTGCGATAACTGCCGGTCCGAAGCTGATGTTCAACGGGTATGAGATTTGGAAGAGCGACAGCCAAAAATGCGCGACCTACCGCGTGACGACAGCCGGCGGGGCGATGTGCGGGCGCTGCATGAAGACGTGCCCTTGGAACCTTGAAGGCATCTTCAAGGAGAAGCCATTCCGCTGGGCGGCGATGAACGTGCCGCACCTGGCACCTGCTTTGGCCAAGCTCGATGACGTGGTCGACAATGGCACGCTGAACCCGGTCAAGAAATGGTGGTGGGACCTGGAGATACAAGAGGACGGAGGCTATCGCCCGACGACCAAGGCCGTAAATATGCGGGGGCTGCAAAAGGATCTGGACCTGAAATACACTGACCAGACGCTGGCGGTCTACCCCGCGCCGCTTGCCCCCCATCCGCATCCTTATCCCTATCCTATGGACCGAGAAGCGGGCATCGAAGCCTATCAGGCGATGGTCACGGCTGAGGAGTACAAAGCCTGTTTGGCAAAGGGCGACGACAGTGCGCTCCATGTCTACACATCCGACGGAGAAAGCCCTGTCATTCAGGTGAAAGTCACCAAAGCAGAGCGTACGGCAGACGCGGTCATGAAGTATGAATTCGAACCTGTGGGGGGCGGAAACCTGCCAAGCTGGCAGGCCGGCGCGCACCTTGACATCGTTGTCGCACCTGAATTCCTGCGGCAGTATTCGATGTCCGGCGATCCCGCCGACCGATCCAAATACCAGATTGCCGTACTGCGCGAAGATAAGGGCCGCGGTGGTTCCGCTCTTATGCATCGCATCTTCAACGAAGGGCGGCGAATTTTCATCTCCGCCCCGATTAACCATTTTCCACTGGCGCCGGAAGCCACGAAATCGATCCTGATGGGTGGCGGCATCGGCATCACCCCGATGGTCGCCATGGCCCATGAGCTGTATGCTAGGGGAGACGATTTTGAGCTGCACTATTCAGGGCGTTCGCGCACGACGATGGGACTTCTGGATGACATTGCAGGGTTTGGCTGGGCCGACAGAGTTACACTGCATATCTCCAGTGAGGGCAGCCGCGCGGATCTCTCCGCCATTCTGAACGGTTATCAACCCGGCTGGCATGTCTACACTTGTGGTGCCGAGCCTTACATGGCGGGCGTGATGGATGCTGCCGAGACTGCGGGTTTCCCGGAAGAGACGCGGCATCTTGAGTATTTCTCTGTCCCCGAACAGCCGGATTACGTGAACCATGCCTTCACGCTGAGACTGGCCAAATCAGGTCGAGACCTGCGCGTCCCGGCCGACAGGGCAGCGACGGATGTACTTCAGGAAAATGGCATTCCCATTGACGTCAAATGTGCCGACGGCATCTGCGGCGTCTGCAAATGTAGCCTCGTCTCCGGGAAAGTTGAGCACCGCGACTTCGTTCTCTCCAAAGCCCAACGCGAAACATCCGTAATACTGTGCCAATCGAGGGCTGAGCAAAAAGACGGGATCGTTGAAGTGGATCTCTAAGGCGTTTGCGGTCCGGTTCCATTTCCTTTTCACGATCAATCTCCCAACCCAATTGGAAGTCGATCCGCCAGATGTCGTCGGGTTGTTTGTGCAGCAGTGCCGATTGGCCTGCGCCTTCAAACGGAGGCTCGAACCAAAACCACCGCTCGGTCGGGAAGTCGGCCAAGCCCTGCACCTTCATGGTCGTCAAGCACCAGTGCGGGCGTACCGCGTTGGCCCAGACCAAGCGCCAGCGCCAGGCCCAAGGGCCGCCGCCAATGTTCACCACTGGGTGACGCTGAACCGGTACGGACTGATCAGCCACTCGGGCATAAGCGCTGGCGCCCAGCACGCGGACAGCATGGTAATGCGTGAGGACCAAGCGGCTGATAGGCCGACCCATTTGCGAAGGCGTGCCGACAATGGCCCCCATTTCCAACTCGATATCCAGCCGTCTGCAGGGGCCGGAAGAGGGCATATCGGCATCGGGCGCTTTGGTCTGGCCGCAAGGCCTTGTGATCTGGGTCCCCGAGACCACCACGCTGGACGCGCGCCCGTTGTAGCCAATGGGGATGTGCAGCCATTTGGGCGGAGGGGCGTTTTCGGGACAGCGGAACATCGTGCCCACATTCATGGCGTGGTGTTTCCCAGCGTAGAAGTCTGTGAACTCAACCACCTTGAGCGGCAAGTGCAGCGTCGCTTGCGCCATCGGCACCAGATGGGCGGTGACAGTATTTTGCGTCGCCGGCTGTGCGACCTCGAGGAGCAACTCGGTAAGCTGCGCGGTAGGTCCTTCAGGCGGCGCATCCCAGCGCCATGAAGTCATTCCAGTTGGGCGCGCCGAGCACATCCGCGTCCTGGCCAGGCCGTAAAAGCCCCGCAGCCTCCAGCCCCGTCGCGTCGATGATCTAGTCGCCGAGGGCAACGCCACATCGCAATGCGCCAGCGCCAACGGAAAAAACGCCATAAGGCAGGTTATTGAGCGGAAAGGGTGTGTCCGGCGCATTGGCCGAGGCCACCCAGCTTTTCAGTGGTGGCATGTTTGCTTCCTATTTCCGGCCCGGAGTGCCGTCGAATTTCTTTTCCAGCGAGGTCCAGCAATCGATGTAATCGTCCTGCAGCGGCGCCTCCTTCGCAGCGAAAGCAGTAAGGTGCTGGGGAAAACGCGTTTCGAACATGAAGGACATCGTGTTCTCCAACTTGTTCGGCCCCAAGTTTGACTTGCTCGCTTTTTCAAAGGCATCGCGGTCAGGGCCATGCGGCAGCATCATGTTATGAAGGCTCATGCCGCCAGGGACGAAACCCTCTTCCTTTGCGTCGTATTGGCCATAGATATTGCCCATTAACTCGGACATGACGTTTTTGTGGTACCAGGGAGGGCGGAAGGTGTCTTCCGCGACCATCCAGCGCTCGCGGAAGAGCACGAAGTCGATATTGGCCGTGCCTTCGACGCCTGAAGGCGCGGTCAACACCGTGAAGATCGACGGGTCAGGATGATCAAAGAGGATCGCGCCTACAGGGCAAAACGTCTTGAGGTCGTATTTGCAGGGCGCGTAGTTGCCGTGCCAGGCGACAACGTCCAGGGGGCTGTGTCCAATCTGCGTGCGATGAAAGCCACCGCACCATTTTATGGTGACGGTTGAGGGCACCTCGCAATCTTCAAAGGCTGCCACCGGCGTCTTGAAGTCGCGCGGATTGGCCAGACAGTTCGCCCCGATGGGGCCACGCCCGGGTAAGTCAAACTTCTGCCCGTAATTCTCGCAGACAAAACCACGGCACGGCCCCTCCAACACCTCGACGCGGTAAACAAGGCCTCGGGGGAGGATCGCGATCTCCTGCGGCTCTAGCTCGATCACTCCAAGTTCTGTCGCAAAGCGCAGGCGTCCCTGTTGCGGAACAACGAGCAATTCACTGTCAGCGGAGTAGAAATAGCTGTCCACCATGCTGTCGGTGACGAGGTATATGTGAGACGCCATGCCAACCTGCGTGTTTACATCCCCCGCCGTGGTCATGGTGCGCATGCCTGTGATCCAGTCCAGCCCCTCGCCCGCCTCCACTGGGTTCCATCGATATTGGCCGAGGGAGATAATGTTCGGGTCCATTCGCGGCGCCGATTTCCAGTCTGGGACGTCGATTTTTTCAAACCGATGGGTGTGTTTCACTGACGGACGTATGCGATAGCACCAGGTCCGCTCTGGTCCCGGAGCGGTAAAGGCAGTGCCCGATAGCTGCTCACCATAAAGGCCGTAGTTACAGCGCTGCGGTGAATTCATTCCTTCAGGCAATGCGCCGGGCAACGCTTCTGTCTCAAAATCGTTTCCCCAACCGGGCATGTAGCCAGGATGGGCGCCGATTTGCGTCGCTGCCGTCTGCAATTCCGAACTGGCGATGTCCTTGTTCATAGGTTAGTCCTTTTTGAAACTATCGAGATACTATTGGTTACTTTTGTAACTAACAACGGAAAAACAACACAGATGACAAAGACGACCAACTTCGACCTGCGCGGTTTCATGCCCTATCTACTCAACCAGGCTGCGGATGCTACCAGCCGCGAATTTGAGCCGTCCTATAAGGTGAGATATGGGATGCTGCGCACCGAATGGCGGGTGCTCTTTCACCTGGGGCACTATGGCAGAATGACCGCGAAGGAGATTTGCGACCGGGCCCGGATTCACAAAACCAAGGTCAGCCGCGCTGTCTCCGCACTGGAGCATAAGCGGCTTCTGCGCCGGAAAGAGCAGCCTGAAGATCGCCGCCACGAAACCTTGTCACTCACGACTTCCGGCCAGAGCGTTTTCGCCACGCTCGTAGAAGATGCCCAGCGCTTCGATGCCGCTTTGATGACCGAATTCACCGAGCAAGAGGCGAACCAAATGCGTGCGTTCCTTATTCGAATAGCGAAGCTTTAACCGTGACGCGGCTTTATCGCACCAATGGTGTAGCATTTGATCGTCCCCATCGCCCGGACAGATCTATCCTATTGGCACGGCGACGCGGATCTGGATGTCCGCGGCCTGCCGGTCGACGCCTCTCGACATCAAGGGTTGGCCGAGTACCGTGATACAGTTCATCATGCTTCCAACGCGGCTGCGGCGGTGGTGTCCGCTCCATCTTTGCCAGATCGCGCGGACCGGATAAGGTGATGCAATGACAGCCTTGTGACGGGCGACGGCCCCTGCTGGCAGGTTTCCATGGTTTGGCATTCTTGCGCGGGAGGATGACGGCGTGGCCTTTTCAGGCGGCAATCGCGTCGTGACGTTTTCAGGTGTCTTGCGCAGGTTCAGGTGTCTCCGGCGACGGCACCAGTTACTGACGTTCGGTAAGGCCCCCCTCCATACGGCCGGCCGCAACAGGCTCTCAACGAACCGAGGTCTGGCTGAGCGGCATACCCAACAGCTCCTTCAGGGTCAGGCAGGCCTCGATCGCCGCATCGCTGACCTGATTTAGGCGACTGCGTTTGCCGCTCGGTGGGGGTATCCAGATCACCTCTGAATCAAATCACATCGACAAAGATCACAGCCGTTTCAGCGCATCATAGTCATCCGACCAGTTCGTGGCCTTGTATGTTCTAGGGGGACGACTGCTCATACACTCCAACTATCACGGTGGGTTCAAACAGTGAATCCGCCGTAGGGTTGGGGCAACAAAGCCGTTCGAACCCCAATATAGTCTTCATGTTCAAGGCTTTAGCCGAGTTATTACAGGCAAATGTGAGATGGCGCACCCGAGAGGATTCGAACCTCTGGCCTCTGCCTTCGGAGGGCAGCGCTCTATCCAGCTGAGCTACGGGTGCTTGGCGAAAGCGTATACAGCTCGAAATGATCACATGCAATCGCAATTGGATCGCTAGCCCTCGCATCGCTCCTGAACCAGACGCCACGCCCCAGTGAAGCCATTCGCAGAAAAAGTCATCACGCTGAACATATCGTTGGTGTCCGCTGTTAAAGAGACCTCTTCTGCCGCAACAAGCATGTCGATAACGGCATCGTCTTCACCTGGTAGTGCCCACCCGAACGTACCGCTGGAACGGATGTCCAGCGTGATGTCAAATCGCTTGTCGGCGCCAATCGAGACCCTGTACGGGAGCGATCGGTGAAGGTTTTCATAGTAGATGCTGACCTGATCTCCCGCGCCCGATTTGAACCGCGTGACCAGCAAAAGGACTTCTCCGGGAATTGATCTGGCCTCTCCGTCGACCCGGACAATACGAGCCTCCGGTGCCGAGGCAGCCCAGCATGTCGTGCCGTCATGGGATTCAAAAACCGACCAGTCACCGATTGTCTCGAGCCGCCCTTGCCTAAAGTGCGTGTCGGGATCGGAGGGTTGTATCGAGGGTTCGCGCGCGGATGGAACCACCTCAGGACGGGTAGGAGCGACCGCAGCGGTGGACATCGGGACGCCATGTTCGAATCGTCCCTCGAAGGTCCGGCCTCGCCGTTCTAGGGCGGCTGTCTTGTGTGTTGGGGACACGAAAAAGAACGCACCGTCATTCGACCCGAGATCCCACACCTGCGGCGTTATTTGGCGCCGAAACCCGGCAGCATGACGCAACTCGTTAACGCGCTTTTTTGTGTAATCCTCGAGTTCGTTGATTGTCACGATACCGTCGCGATCGAAGGCGGATTGGGCGTCAGCGGCTCCGCGCAGGCCTTCTAGTATGGCTTTCGTAAAAATGCTGCTTTGCCACACTTCACTGGCAATCGTTTCCTGATCTGCTGTGCCGGCTGTCATTATGTGGCGGCTGGGTTGCGACACCTGTTCAAGTGTTAGGTCCCGCACGGAAGATTGCCGGACAATGCCAGCGTGTCCGCTGAAGCAACTGTCGAGAAGGTAGAGTACCTGTCGGGCACGAATGCGTCTGTCCCAAAGTTTCAGGGCATCCATGCTCACCATCCGGCTGACCGTTGTTTCGGTAGCCGTGGCTGTCGGAAGATAGCCGATGTTGTCCCCGCCGCGATCCAGTTCGGTATGCCCGTGCCCCGACCAATAGAACAAAAGCGTGTCGTTGCGCCCGATCTTCTTGGGCACGACCTCTTCCATCAACTCGCGTACGCGTGCGGGCGTAACTTGATCCTCTGTCAGCATCCACACCCCGTCAAATCCCGCCTCGTTCAGCAGGTAATCGCGGATGCGGTAAGGATCCTTTTCCGTGGGCAAATCGGCGAAGTGGTCGAATTCGCTGATACCCACCACCAGGGCATAGCTTCTTTCCAAGGTACCGATCTGGTCCTCGAAATAGGAGTAGAGCTGCTTACCCCACGGTAGCTCCGATGGAGGCTTGCGAAAGTATTCATCTATGCCAGGCTTGGCCTGCGCTGTTGCCGCCGCGCAGATGCACGCAACACCCGCGAGCCGCCTCAACAGACCGATCATTCCTTCCGTCCAACAAGCTTTGAGATCAGGCCGACGAGCGCGGTCAGAAGTCCGACTATCGATGTGGCAAGGCTGATCCATGCAAGTGTCTCGGCTTCCCCACTCTGTCTCACGATGTACTGGGGCGTTTGCGCCCGGAAATAGAACAATAAACCGATCAGAAAAATAACAGTAGACAGGGCAATTACCCATTTGCGTTGCAGAAGTTCCAGCAATTCCGCCCCCAAGAAAGCCAACAATTTGAGTCATTTGGATGCGACTCAGACCCGCGAAACCTTTTAAAAGGTTGTACTAGGCTATTGGAAATTGCCGATTCTTCAACTCTGTTTGGTTCCACACATGGAAAATAACTGCGCTATATAAGAGTATCGGATTTCCACTTGGCCAGGTGGGATGGTACTTGGACCTTAGGCTTTTCGCCCTGCCTTTTCCACATGACCCGAAACGCCGTCGCGACGGTCGAGTTCCGCCAGAACCTCATCGAAGCGCACATCGGTGGCGGCCAGCAGGACCAGCAGATGATAGAGCACGTCGGCGGCTTCGGCCGTCAGGCCGGGTTTGTCGCCGGTGGCGGCGGCGATGACGGCCTCGACCGCTTCCTCACCGAACTTCTCCGCGCACTTTGCCTGCCCCTGGGCCAGCAGCGAGGCTGTGTAGCTGGCCTTAGGGTCGTCGTCCGCGCGCGCGGCGATAGTGGCGGCAAGGCGGGTCAGTGTATCTGTCATGTCAGGCGCACCGGGACGCCGGCGGCGTGCATGTGGGCCTTGGCCTCGCCCACAGTGTGATCGCCGAAATGAAAGATCGAGGCGGCCAGTACGGCGGATGCGTGCCCTTGCCGCACACCGTCGACCAGGTGGTCGAGCGTGCCGACCCCGCCTGACGCAATCAGGGGGATGCGCACTGCGTCGGCGATGGCGCGGGTGAGCGGCAAGTTATAGCCGTCGCGGGTGCCGTCACGGTCCATTGACGTGAGCATGATCTCCCCGGCGCCCTTTGCCTCCATAAGCTTGGCAAATGCGACAGCATCAATTCCGGTTGCGCGAGTGCCGCCGTGGGTGAAAATTTCCCATTTGCCGGGGCTTACGGTCTTGGCGTCTATTGACACAACGATACACTGATTGCCGAACCTCAGCGCTGCGTCGGCAATAACGTCGGGATTGGCAACGGCCGCGGAGTTGAAGCTCACTTTGTCAGCGCCAGCCAGTAGCAATTCCCGCACGTCTGCAGGTGTCCGAACGCCGCCGCCTATGGTGAGCGGCATAAAGCACTGTTCCGCTGTGCGACGGGCCACGTCATACATCGTGGCGCGATTTTCCTGCGTGGCGGCGATGTCGAGAAAACAAAGCTCGTCCGCGCCAGCGGCATCATAGGCCTTGGCAGCCTCGACCGGATCGCCCGCGTCGATCAGATTGGTGAAGTTTACCCCCTTGACCACGCGGCCATTCTTTACGTCCAGGCAGGGGATCAGACGGGTTTTCAACATGCCCGCCGGTGTATGGTTTATTCGGCACATCGACAAGTAGGGATTATGGTCTGCGCGGCGCGCGCCCGCTTGGCGCCGTGGGAACACGGGTCATTTACTTGGAATAGATCTTACATGGCAGTACGGTGCACAGACCGTTGATTGGAGGATCCCATGACCAAGCATTTTGTAGCTGCAACTTGCGCCCTGTTGCTGGCCCTGCCGGCTAGCGCCGCGGAGCTTATCCGCCTTGAGAGCCCGCATTCGGTCGCTGAGACGGTCGACCGGCTGGAGGCCGCTGTGACGGAAGCCGGGGCGCGGGTGTTTGCGCGCGTCGACCATGCGGCGGGTGCGGCCAGTGTCGACCAGGAGTTGGCCCCAGTGCAAATGCTGATGTTCGGGAACCCCGCGCTGGGCACCCCGGCGATATATGCGGATGCGGCTGCGGGCCTCGATCTGCCACTGCGCGTCGTTGTGTATGAGGGAGCAGACGGTAGTGTAACTCTGGCCTACCATGATCCGGCCTCGCTTGCGGAAACGCATGACATCGCGGCGGATGCTGAAGTCATCACACGGATGACGGGCGCGCTAGCCGGTTTGACAGGCCAGGCCGTGGCCGAGTGATCATTTCCGAAGCAGCGATATGGCGTCTTTGAGATCGAGGGCGCCTTCGTAGAGCGCGCGGCCGGAAATCGCGCCGTTCAGCGGCGCACCGCTTTCCTTTAGTGCTGTGAGATCCTCAAGTGAGGCGACCCCTCCTGAGGCGATGACCGGAATCGGGACCGCATGCGCAATCGCCGCGGTCGCGGCGACATTCGGGCCCTGCATCGCGCCATCGCGCTCGATATCGGTATAGACAATCGCGGCCACGCCCGCGTCTTCGAAGGAGCGGGCGAGGGTCAGGGCGCTTATCTCGGTTTCCTCGGCCCATCCCTCGACAGCGACGATGCCGGCGCGCGCGTCAATCCCGACCGCCACCTGTCCGGGGAAGGCTGCGGCTGCCTGACGCACCAGGGCCGGATCGCGCACCGCGACGGTCCCGAGGATAATCCGGGCGACCCCCTTGGCCAGCCAAGCCTCGATCGTTGCCATGTCACGGATCCCACCGCCCAATTGCACCGGGCAGTCACACGCGCGCAGAATGGCATCGACGGCCTCTGCATTCCGGGGTTTTCCGGCGAAAGCCCCGTCGAGATCGACAAGGTGCAGCCACTCGCAGCCGGCGTCCTGGAACGCGCGGGCCTGCGCGGCAGGATCATCCCCAAAGACTGTCGCGTCTTCCATGCGTCCGCGCAGGAGCCGGACGCATTGGCCATTCTTGAGGTCGATTGCGGGGTAGAGGATCATAAGGGGCCTCGGGGTCTGGACGCGGCGGTCATAGCGGGTGCGGCCGACGCATGCAAAAGCAAAACCGCCCCGACGTCAGGGTTGACGCCGGGCGGCGCACCATGGCGAGGTGGCAGGCATAAAATCGGGAGGCTTGAAATGAAACATCTAGTAGCGCTCGTCGCGTTTCTGATGATTGGAACAGAAGTTCAGGCGAATGATGTGTTTGGAACCTGGCAGAGTGAGACATCGGACACCGGTGCGTATCTGCACGTCCGGGTTGCGCCCTGCGGCTATGACACTGCGCTGACCTGTGGTCAGATCGTCAAGGCGGAGAATGCAACGCGCGATGACCTTGTGGGCAGGCCAATCATAACGGGCATGGCACCGGATGGGACAAATCGCTGGTCTGGTGGTCAAATCTGGGCACCGGATGATGACAAGACATATCGTTCAAACATGGCACTGGATGGTGACAGCCTTAAGGTGGAGGGATGCGTGGCGATATTCTGTCGTGGTCAGACCTGGACCCGCGTGAATTGAACCCAGTGTGATCCAATGGAGGCCCGTTCCGGGCCAAGTCCACTCTGCCCATCCCCCTTTGGGCGATGGGCCCCGCCGCCGCTGGCACCCACTGATCGCTAAGGGCGCCACGCCAGAAAGTTGGCGATGAGGCGCAGGCCGGTCCGTTGGCTTTTTTCGGGGTGGAACTGCGTCCCGATCATGGAATCCCGGCCGATGATCGCGGTAATCGGACCACCGTACTCCGCCTGAGCGAGCAGATGCGCGGGATCCTGCGTTCGGACATGAAACGAATGGACGAAATAGACGTGATCGCCGTCTGAAATGCCCTCAAGAACCGGATGTTCGGCGATGTCGGTCAATGTGTTCCAGCCCATATGCGGCACCTTGAGCCCGGGCTTTGGCTGGATCTCGATGCAGTCGCCCGCGATCCAGCCAAAGCCCGGCGCGTCCTGCCCGTGTTCCCGCCCGACGGCGCACATCAGCTGCTGACCCACGCAGATCCCGAGAAACGGTACGCCCGCTGTGACACGCTCGTGCAGCGTTTCGATCATACCGGGGATCGCGTCGAGACCGGCGCGGCAATCGGCAAAGGCGCCAACTCCTGGCAGCACGATGCGATCGGCGCGCCGGACAGCCTCAGGGTCGTCGGTCACCTGGACCTTGCCACCTGCACCCTCGGCCGCCATTCGCTCGAAGCTCTTCTCCGCCGAACGGAGATTGCCGCTTTCGTAATCGACAATGACGGTGGTGTCAGCCACTGAGTGTCCCCTTGGTCGAAGGCACAGCATCAGCACGCCTTGGGTCGGTTTCGAGCGCATCGCGCAGGGCGCGGGCCACCGCCTTGAACACCGCTTCAGCAATGTGGTGGCTGTTGATCCCGTCCAGACATTCGACGTGCAGCGTCACACCTCCGTGTGTGGCGACGGCCGTAAAAAACTCGCGGACCAACTCGGTGTCGAAACTGCCGATCTGCGCTGCCGTAAACTGGACCTTCCACACCAGGTAAGGGCGGCCCGAGAGGTCCAGCGCAGCGCGCACCAACGTATCGTCCATAGGTAGCAGGCAGGCGCCATACCGCCTGAGCCCCTGTTTGTCACCCATTGCCTGGGTTAGGGCCTTGCCCAGGGCGATCCCAACATCCTCGACCGTGTGATGATCGTCGATGTGCAGATCCCCCTCGGCCTCCACCGCGAGGTCGATCAAAGCATGGCGGGCCAACTGATCCAGCATATGATCGAAAAACCCGACACCGGTCTGGTTGACATAGGTCCCGGTTCCGTCGAGGTCCACGGTGACGCGGATCTTGGTCTCGGCCGTATTGCGGTCTACGGTTGCTGTACGCATGTCGGGTCCTCTGTCGCGGTTCGGCTGTGCTTATAGGGAGCGGTGGTGCAAGCCGAAAGGCCCAATGACAATAGGGAACCGGATATGTTGAGACCTGTGATCTGTGCGACGCTGCTGGCGCTGACCGGCTGTTCGGGCTATGGGAACTATCGCGATACCTCCATCACGATGGAGAGCGTTTCCCAGCTCGAGACTGAGCGCTACCTGGGCCTTTGGTACGAGATCGCCCGGTTCCCCAATTTCTTCGAGGAGGGATGCGCGGGCGTGACTGCGGAATATGCGCTGCGCCCGGATGGGAGGATCAATGTTCTGAACACCTGCCGCGAGGGCTCTGTAGACGGTATAGAAGATCAGGCGGAAGGCGTGGCGCGTGTGGTGGCACCTGGTCAGTTGAAGGTGAAGTTCGTCGAGTGGTTGCCGTTTGAGGGCGACTACTGGGTGATCGGTCTGACCGAGGACTACACGGTCAGTGTGGTGGGCGAGCCGGAGGGGGACTTTGGTTGGATCCTGGCGCGAACATCTGCGCTTGGCAGTGCCCAACGCGACGAGGCTTTGGCGGTGCTTGAGCGTTTTGGCTACGATACAAGCCAGCTGATCTGGACCGACCAGCGCAGTTGACTCGTAACTGAACATATGTTCATTTCCCGCACAAACCGGAGGAAGAAATGTTCAACGCATCGATGAGGTTTGATTGCGACGGTGACATCGAGTCGCTGCGGGACATGGTGCATCGCTGGGCGCAGGAACGGGTGGCGCCGCTGGCGGCTGAGGTTGACCGAAGCAATGCCTTTCCCAACACGCTCTGGAGCGAATTAGGGTCCTTGGGTCTTTTGGGTATCACCGTACCGGAAGCCGACGGGGGCGCGGGCATGGGTTATCTGGCCCATACCGTCGCCGTTGAGGAGATTGCCCGCGCGAGCGCCTCGGTCAGTCTGAGCTACGGCGCGCATTCGAACCTGTGCGTCAATCAGATCTCATTGAACGGCTCGTCCGACCAAAAGGCACGGTATCTGCCCAAGCTGATCTCGGGTGCGCATGTGGGCAGCCTTGCGATGTCCGAGGCGGGTGCCGGCTCGGATGTGGTCTCGATGAGCCTGCGGGCGGAAAA